>NZ_JBGTFY010000057.1:0-22770 GCF_041747015.1 Nostoc sp. | reverse complement strand
CGCCGGGCAAATTGGGAAACTAAGCGACGAAACTACTATTTTGTAAGCTGTGTGGCTTCTAGATTCGCTCTGGAGACTTATTCAGCAAGCCCTACTTGATTTAATTGTCCAGGAAAACACTCAACTTGAGGTAAAATTCTGTACTCAGTTATCACTTCAATGGCTGGACGCTTTTCATTGGACTTGAGACGATGTTTCAAAATTAAAATCGTGCTATCAATGCCTTGGTGGATATTAAACGGCACTTTGTAATCTTGATCGGCACGGGAGAAAGTTCGTAAACTGGTGCTGATGTTTTTCAGGCGATCGCACGCCATCGTCATGGAATCAATCATCTTGGGCAAGTCTTCTAAACTATAATCCAAGTCGATTTCTTCGGCGTGGTCTTTGATTTCATCAGTTTTGTTGGGTAAATTTTCTTGATAGAGTTTCAGGTGTTCGATAATATCAGCGAAGGTAGGTTTAGCTTGTTTTAGACTGGCAGCAATAAAACCGAGGGGATTATTCATTTCGTGAGCTACACCAGCAACTAAGTTGCCCAGTGCAGACATTTTTTCACTTTGCACCATTTGTAATTGGGCGTTTTGCAGATCAGTTAGCGCTTGTTCTAAGTCAAGTGATTTTTGTTGCAAGGCAAGTTCAGCAAGTTTGCGCTCGCTAATATCTCGCATCACAACTACTGCACCGACTTTATTACCCAAAGGATCGAAGATTGCTTGTCCGCTTGCTAACAAAATTCTCTTAGAACCATGCTTCGGCGCAATTACCATTTCGGCATTTTCGACTATTTCTCCTTGCAAGGCGCGAAACAGAGGGATTTCTGTGATTGACAGAGGTGTTTGACCATCAGGTTGATAAAGATCGAAGTGTTCTGCCCATTCTTCTGCTAGTAATGATTCCACTGGTAAGCCATGAAGCTCACGAGTTGCATTATTGAATAAGGTTAACTTGCCACTAGCATCACAAACAACAATTCCATCGGTAATATTGTGAATAATGGCATTCAAGAACTCTCGTTCTTTGGCTAGAGATGCTTCGGCCTGTTTGCGTAAGTGAAGCTCTTCGTAGACATCGCTAATATCAATCACTACCCCATCCCAGAGGATTGCGCCATCGGCTTGTGGCTCTGGCCGAGCCGCAGATTGAATCCATTTCACGGTTCCTGAAGGCAGGATAATCCGCCATTCATGCTCAAACGGTGTCAGATTTTGGGCAGAGTCGGTGATCGCTTGGGCAATAGCTGGTTGATCGTCAGGATGATTCATGGCGTAAAGGCTATCTGTCCCTGTCATCACCGACTCTGGTGCTAAACCATACAAGTCGAAACAGCCAGAGCTAACGTAGGGTGTTGAAGTTGAACCGTCGGCGGCCAGACGGAATTGGTACACCATACCAGGAATATTATTCGCCAAATTTTGGAAGCGGGTTTCATTAGCCTGCAATTTTGCTAGAGATTGGGTTAACTGTTGAGTATAGTTCTGGGAATTTTGATAAAGTCGGGCATTTTCCAGAGAAATGGCAGCTTGAGCGCAGAGTAAGTTGAGCAGTTCGACGCGATCGCTGGTAAATGCTCCGGTTGTCAGGTTATTTTCCAGATACAATATGCCCAGCAACTTACCCTGATGCAAAATCGGGCTGCACAAGATACTCTTGGGCTGCTGTTGCTGAATATACGGGTCATTGATTAATTGCAGATGCACCGTAGCATTAACAATTACTGCTGGTTTTAAGCTGCGTTTGACAGTATTAATTAAGCTAACTGGCACATCACCAGAGTCTTCAAGGGGTTGCGGGTTGAGCAACATTGCAGCAGTTGCCCAATTTTCAGGTGAGTTGCCTGTTTTTGCTCCTCTGGAATCAGGAAATATGCCGCTTGTTGGACGCGATCGTGCAAGAAGTTGTAAATTGTCATTTGTCCTTTGTCATTTGTCCTTTGCAAATGACCAATGACCAATGACGAATCCTGATAAAATTTGTAAACCTCATTGGTGGGAATGATAAATCCTTCTTGTAATGCTTTCCACAAGTCCGAAGCGGTTTCTGTCTGCGACTTTTCCAAAACGATCGCCAGCGTCGCCAAATCAAATTGATTGCCAATACAAGCTGCCAGTTTCAAAACATCTTGAGTCTTGGGTGGCAATTTTTGAAGCTGTAGGGCCATAAATTCCACCACATCATCAGTGAGAGCAAGCGATGTCTGACGACAAGCCGCTTCGCGTCTACGCACTTGCCCTACGTCACACTGCCAAAAACCTGTCTCCCAATCAAAGGTAATCAGCCCATCTTCATACAGCGCTTTCAAAAACTGAGTCGTGAAAAAGGGATTTCCTTGGGCTTTTTGATAAACCAACTCTGTCAACGGCAATGCCAGTTCAGTTGCACAACTCAGGGAGTCGGCGATTAAATGATTCACATCTGCTTGACTCAAGGGAGCTAGAGTCAAAGTGTTGACACCTGAAGATGTCTTTTGAATTTCATCTAGCGTTAACATCAGTGAATGAGCCGCAAACACTTCGTTATCGCGGTATGCGCCAATAATGAATAGATAACCGCGACTGCTCCCCATCAACAGCTTCAGCAAATTCAGCGATGCCGAATCTGCCCATTGCAAATCATCGAGAAACATCACCAACGGATGTTCTGTTGTGGTGAAGACTTGAATGAAATTTTGGAACAGCAGATTAAAGCGATTTTGTACCGCACTGCCCGATAGCTCGGCGATCGCAGGCTGTTTGCCGATTATCTGCTCCAATTCCGGAATCACCTCGATCAAAACTTGCCCGTTCTCACCAACTGCCGCTAAAATCTTGCTCTGCCATTGCTCCAGTTGGCGATCGCTTTCACTCAGCAACTGTCCCATCAAATCACGAAAGGCTTGGACAAAAGCAGATAGAGGAATGTTGCGGTTGAACTGGTCGTATTTTCCTTTGATGAAGTAGCCGTTCCACCGGACTATCGGGTTATGCACTTCATTGACGACTGCGGTTTTGCCAATGCCAGAGAAACCTGCCACCAGCATCAGTTGGGAGCCACCATTGGCAACATGACCAAATGCCGCCAGTAACGTCTGCACTTCCGATTCGCGTCCGTAAAGTTTTTCGGGTATGAGAAAGCGATCGCTGATATCGCGCTGTCCCAATTCAAACCAGGTGTGTTTGCCTGTTTCTCGCCATTGTTCTAGGCAGGTAACAAGGTCATATTTAAGTCCCAACGCACTCTGATAGCGGTCTTCGGCGTTCTTCGCCATCAATTTGCGGACAATCTCGCCCAGCATCAAGGGCAAATCGGGATTCAAATCGCAGACGAAGGGGGGAAGTTTCGCAATGTGGCACATGAGACTCAAAGGGCAATTTTCCACTCAATAGTTCAAAGAAAGTCACACCTAATGAATAGAAGTCGCTGCGGTAGTCAATGCCCCGGTTCATCCGTCCGGTTTGCTCTGGGGAAAGATACGCTAGCGTTCCCTCCAGCCCGTTGATGCTCTGGATTTCCTGGGTTTCTCGTGGTAGAAGCGAGGCAATACTAAAGTCAATCAGCTTAATTTGTTTGCTGTCAGGATGAATCAGGATGTTGGCTGGTTTAATGTCTTTGTGAATGACGCGCTGTTGATGTAACAGGTGTAGCGTGTCTAGTAGTTGCAGAGCAATGGCAAGGAATTGCTCTAAAGTCAGTGGTTTTCCTTGGGTAAATTCTCGTAAGGAAACACCACCAAAGTCTTCCATGACTAGGGCATAGCCGTTGCGATAAGCTTCTAAGCTGTAGGGCTTGATGATGCTGGGAATATCTAGGTTTTTGGCGATCGCATATTGGTTGCGAAACTGGACTAATTCACTGAAGGTAGGGTATTCTCGTTTTAAAAGCTTGATCACAACTGGTAGGCGTTGGCGTTCGCGTAGCGTCTCGTAGAGAAGCCCACCGTTCGCGTAGCGTCTCGTAGAGAAGGTATCGCCTGCTCGAACTGCTCGATACACTTGGGTGCGAGAACCTGAATAAAGTTGCTCTATAATTTGGTAGCCAGCGATCGTTACAGTTCCATCAACTTTTGCGCTCATAACTTTTTCCGAGAATTCCTGTGTACTAAGGTTAGAATTCCCAGGACAATACCTTGTTTAACAAACGTTACAAAACTTGCATTGGGGATTAGGGGTTAAGGCTAAAATCCTTTGTCAAAGTCCATTTTTTAACGTAGACGCGGAGCGGCTTCCCGCAAAATACCACAGAGACGCAGAGAAGCCACTGCGTTGCGGGGGTTCCCCCCGTTGTAGCACCTGGCGCGACACAGAGAGAAGGAAAAAATGCTTAACTGAACTGTATTGGATTATAGCGGTTCTCGCTTGGGTGCAGTACACTTTTGACCTCTCTCCTACACGGCTACGGTGTATACACAAGTCTTTTCTTTTGACCTGCACCTTTGTTGCATCGACCTACACCTTTGTTGCATCGACCTACACCTTTGTTGCATCGACCTACACCTTTGTTGCATCGACTCGCACCTTTGTTGCATCGACCTACACCTTTGTTGCATCAACAAACGGCTAAGGTGTACACACAAGTCAGTCCAGTTTTACCCCAATACGCTTGAGATAGGCCAGAAAGCCCTCATGTAGAGACGCGATTTATCGCGTCTAAAGGACTGACACGTTAGAGAGACGCGATAAATCGCCGTCTCTACAGAGAATGTGCTCGTCAATTATCCTTGATAGACTAATACGGTTCAGTTAGCGCAAAAAACCTTAAGCTGCGTAGGTTGGGGAGCCACTGCGCCCTTGCGGTTTCCCGACTTGTACCCCTGCGGGGAAGCAAGCTACGCGCAGCGTCTCCGGCAAGGAGAAGCATCTGGCGTTTGAGGAACGAAACCCAACATTTGGGCAGGTTTGTTGGGTTTCGCAAAGCCTCAACGTATCCGCAGCAAAGCTGGTAAATCCAGACAGGTGAGGTGTTGATAAGCTGGCTCTATGACGCGCTTGCCCCTGAGAAAGCCTGTATTAGCTCCAGGACAAATGTAGCGGAGAGTTTCTGGTGTAAAACGTTCTAACAAGAAGCGAAGACTCTGAATTTGCCTAGGCCAATGAAAGGTTTTCGCTGTCCGTAATGGCACTGGTTGACCTTGCTGGTTAGGAACTAAATGGCGACCAGAAAACAATATACCTCCAAGCTCACTGTAGTATAGACAAGATGAGCCGGGAGAATGACCAGGTGTCCAAATCACTTGTGTCGCTGCATCGAGAGTAAATCCCTGACTAAAAGTAGTTACGGTTAAACCTGGTAATAAATAAGCTTCTTGCTCTTGAATCAGCACTTCACAGCCCAAGATTTGCTGAATTTCAGCGGTTTTACCAATAGCGCCTCGATGAGTGAGAAATAACCAACGCACGCCACCATGCGCTCCTAAAAAATCTTGATTTGTTTGGTCTAGGGCAGGGCAATCTATGAGGATATTGCCTTCATTTCTTACAATAAAATAAGAGGTTCCCCCTAATGTGTCCCGATTGGGTGGAAAAGCAAAAATGCTCTCTTGTGCGAAGTCCGATTGCAGAGAACTTTCGTTAGGGAAGACAGCCCGTGGTGGCTTAGTTGTATGACTTGGCACTTGAGGTAAAGGGGACATGAGTAAAGAACCGAAACTGAGGAGTTGTGGATAATTTGGTTACAGTGTGTAAATTCTGAAGAATTGAAACTTGAGGGTTAACTAGCACTGCTAACCGTCGTTAAAAAAAATTGGTGTTTGAAGTCCACTTTGTAGTTAATGCTATGGTGCTGAAGCTACTAGTGGGGCGTTTTGTCCAAATTACTGAAGATAACATGGCATTTTGGTTTCTAATTCTCCCCCTACTGGGGCTAGCTACTTATCTAATGATGCAGCAGAGGGTTGCTCACCTCACTCGCACGCCAGTATGGTTGTTATGGCTGGTTTTAATGACACCAGCATTTCTGTTGAGCGGATGGACGCTGATGTATGGAGCGAAACAATCTCCGCCGCCAACGCTGATCATTTGGTCGTTATTTATTTGTCCACTGTTGTACTGGATGTTGTTTCAATGGGGGCGTCAAGCGCCAACAGATACACAAATCCAAGCTCCAGCCGAAGCTTCAGAATCACAGCCGGCTATCCAGCCTACCCCAGAACCGATAGTGCGTCCCATTGAGCTAAAAGAAGAAACCCAACTGCGAAATTGTTTTCCTTGGTCTGTATACTACGTTCAAAATATTGAGTATCGACCACAAGCTGTAATTTGCCGTGGTCAGTTGCGAACTCAAGCCAGCAACGCCTACCAGCAGATTAAGACTAATATTGAAGCACAATTTGGCGATCGCTTCCTGCTAATTTTTCAAGAAGGTTTAAATGGCCAACCTTTCTTTGTCTTGATTCCCAACACTCAAGCTGCTAAAGAGACAAATACACCACGAGACGAACAAGAACGGTTAACTCGACCAGGATTAGCACTTCTACTGCTAGTAGCTACTTTGCTAACTACTACCTTGGTAGGTGTGGAAATTGCTGGGGTTACTCTTCCGCCTATCTGGCAAATGGGCTCTTTGTTCAAAGTTTTATCTAACCCAGATGTCCTATTCAAAGGATTACCCTATGCCTTAGCATTGATGACTATTTTGGGTATTCACGAACTTGGACATTATTTGACAGCTAAATTCTACAATATTCGCTCGACGTTGCCTTACTTTATTCCCGTGCCTTTCTTCTTGGGAACATTTGGCGCATTTATTAAGATGCGTAGTCCTATTCCTAACCGCAAAGCTTTGTTTGATATTAGTATCGCTGGGCCAATTGCAGGTTTTATTGTTACATTGCCATTAATAATATGGGGCTTGGCTCATTCTGACGTGGTTTCCCTGACTGAAAAAACCCGACTTTTGAATCCTGATGCCCTTAGTCCCAAGTATTCCATCTTAGTGGCGCTACTCTCGAAGTTAGCTTTGGGAAGCCAGTTAACGGCACAATCCGCTCTTGACTTGCATCCGGTGGCAGTGGCTGGTTTTCTCGGACTAATTGTTACAGCCTTAAATTTGATGCCTGTGGGACAACTAGATGGAGGCCACATTGTCCATGCGATGTTTGGACAACGAACCGCACTCGTAATTGGTCAAATTGCTCGCGTGTTGTTGCTACTACTAGCTTTAGTTCGGGAAGAATTTTTGTTGTGGGCGATTATCTTATTATTTATGCCGTTGAGCGATCAACCTGCACTGAATGATGTTACTGAATTGGATAACAAACGTGATATTTTAGGATTACTGGCAATGGCTTTGTTGATTATAATTATTTTGCCATTACCACAGGCGATCGCTAACTTTTTGCAAATTTAAAAAGTATCAGGATAGAGATAGCAAAGTCTCTAAACTTTCCTTTTTTCCAACCATGAAATTAACCAAAAGCAAAAACGTGCTAAAGTTCATAGCATTTTTAGCACTCGCTATGGTTTATCCTCGTTTTTAGGTAGCGCTTTAATGGGCATTTTATCCCATAGCTCAATTACTGCGCTAATTGTCTTTTTGTCTACAACTCAGTTGTTATAGGATTGCTATTGTTTATTTTTGATCTTAGTTGTTGTTTTGTGTCAAGGTTTTTATCCTAGAAGCTGTTTCTTCCGGTTTTCCAGCCAGAGGAAAAATTAAAATACTCTTGATTGCCTTGTTATTTACTAATTCTTTTAAACGATGTAATTGTTTATCAGTAATCGCAATTCCGGCATAGTTTTTAGCATAATTTAATTCTTCTTTGAAATTCGCCTCATTATAAGCTTGAATAAACACCCTATCAACATTCCATTTTTGCCAATCAGCTGCAAAATATCGTTTAGCCCAGTAAGGGTTATGATGACAAATATCAAAACTAACTGAAGAATTAGCTTGTTTCATCGCAGTTATCATTTGCTGCAAAAAATTAGTTAATTTAGCCGTGCGATCAATTTTGCCGGGTAATTCAGCATGATAACCTAGATAATCATCCCATTGAACTGCATCAATCTTCGGATATTTTTTGACGAACTCTACTAAGATATTTTTAAATAAACTAGCAACCTCAGGAATCTCCACATCAAGAACATAATGATCAATTCCAACATAGGTTTTATCCACACCTGGAACAATCCATTTCTGAGAAATTGCTAAATCATAAATTGGACTGTTTTTATCTATTTTAATACCTTTCTCGAAATAAGCGTGAACTTGCATTCCCTGTATGTGAGCTTCATCAATCAACCAATCTAACCATCGGTCTTGAAACAGGTTTGGACAACTTCTATACCCTAGTGTTTGCTGCATAACATCGCTATTGTACATCGTACAACCATTACCCCAAACACCATGAATAATCGTATTAATTCCTTGAGAGCGATAGTAACGAACTCTCTGACGAATTGTTTGTTCATCAGCATTATTAGTGACTTGGTAGCGACTTAAATAAATTCCTCTAATTACTTTTTTCTTCCAAGGAGTTGGAGGTAATGGTGCTTTTGGAAGTGTTATTGGTTTAACTGAAACTTGCTTATTAGGAGGAAGACTTGAAGGGCTTGATAAAGAGGAAGTGGGAGTTGAAGAATTAGTTGGAGTGGGAGTAGGATTTAAAATAGGAATAGTTATTTGTTGAATCTTAGATAAAAGGTTGCTAATGTCTAAATTTCCTTGTTGGCTGAACCACCAATAACCACCTCCTAAGATAATTATGATTACAGAGAACGGAATATTTGAGCATCCACATCCATTTGGCTTGTTGTTTTGGCGTGACATACTAATGTGATGATTGTCTGGCAATCTTAATCTATATATATATAGATTGCTACAATTTCACATCTATGTTTTCCAGATATAAGCTCTAAAAAGTTATTTGACGACAGACTTGATTAGCCCAATTGTTCAAACCAATGTTTTCTGCTTTACTACCAATCGTAAAACTTGCTCAAATCGCTCCTTAATATTGCAAGCTGCTATAACCAATGACTAATTAGGGCGTACTCTAACCAGGGCTATTTCATTCTCATCTAGCCCGCCTCAGAATGAATTCTGAGTCTAATAGCACTCATTCGTCTAAAGACGACTGAGACTCATGTTATAGTCCGTTTTAACGGACTTTAGCTATAAGAAAAGGAACTTTAGTTTTGGGCGGTTTATGCCTAGAATGAAATAGCCCTGATTAAAACTAATTCGATACTGGATTAGCTGCCTCTGAAACCTTTTCGGCTGGTGGAAACCCACCCATGCGAATCTCAGAAGTGAAGGAAGTGATACTAAATCCACCAAAACTCTTAAAGACATTTACCCGCATTCGCAAATTGGGGCTAGCAAACCACAGGCGTTCCTCTGATGACATGGTTTCATCTTCTGTAGTTAGGATCAAAGTATCATCACTGTCAATTTTATAGCGTCCGGCAACTGGGGTTTTCTCCGTATCAACTATTTCCCGCAGTAACTTGCCTTGAGCCGGATTATCTGCATCAGGTATTGAAACTAATACAGTTGAACCACTGTGTTTTGCTTGATCCTTTTCCATCGTACCGTTCCAGGTGATTTTAGTGCCACAGGAGGCGGAACTAGGATTAATTTCGTACTGTTGACACAGTTTGATCACTTCTGGATGATCTACTGTCAGCGTCTCAATGATGATGTCTGACTTGCCATTTTCAGATTGATTTAAAGCCAAATGTTGACTAGTACGATGAGAAAACCATTTACCAGCGCTTAACTGAAAAAATTCTTCAATATTCATGAATGAAATTACCCTGCATCAAAATGCTAAGATTACCACTTAATGATTATTAAAAGGTAGCAGGAGGTTTTAATATTAAGCTTGATTGCCTATTTCTTCAAGCTTCTTGAGGCCAATTCTGGCTGCCTCAGCAACGTTGAAATGATTATCTTTTTCTAGGTATTTTAAAGCTGAGATACTCTTGGGAGTGGGAAGATTTGTCAAGGCTTCTGCCAAACGCTGTCTTACTAACCAATCATCTGATTGGGCGAAGCGCAGAATCTGATCGACAGACTCAATATCTTGAATTTCTCCTAGTGCAGAGATTGCAACTTGTTGCAACACTACTTCTTTGCTATCCAATGCCTGAAGCAGAATTTGACGGGCACGAGGGTCTTTAATGTTACCTAAAGAAACGGCTGCACTCAAGCGTACTAGCCACTCAGTATCTTCATAAAATGCCCGTGACAGTACCTCAAAGGCTCTAGCATCACCCAAATATCCTAAAGCACCGGCAGCATCAGCACGTATACCATAATCGGGGTCATTTACGAGAATTTTCACCAAAATTGCATAACATTCTGGTGTCGGCTTGATTCCCAGGGCAAATATTGCCATTGATCGCAGTTGCAAAGATTCGTCTTCTAATACCTTTTTAATCAAAGGTACTGCATCCTTAGGGGAAACATGACGCAGATTAGCCAGGGCTACCATGCGATCGCGCAGATTCGGACTTTCTAACTGAGTAGAAATTTCTTCTAAGCTGAGATTTGTCATTTAGTTAAAAGTATTTTCTTTACTTATCTTAATTTACCTAATCAGTTCATTAGGCTGTCGCCGTGGCAAAGTAGGAGTTTAGCGACTTTACAAAATGGCTCGATTATGAGTGAAAAATAAACAAATATTACTTTGGGCGAGCGAGATTGGATATTGAATTTAGCAGTCAGACTTAACACTTAACTGTGCCTGAAGTATGAAGAGGAGACGTAGGTTAAGGGTATGACTGTTAAGTACAGCGACTTTTAGCTCAATCGGCAGAAGCCTTACATCTGTCCCTTCAGGGAGTGTGAGCTGAATGCTATGTAAAAACTCAACTATTTGTACAAGTTTAGTTCAAACTATATATTTAGATTAGTTTTGAAAATGGAGAGGGAGGGATTCGAACCCTCGTTAAGTTTCCCTAAACACACTTTCCAGGCGTGCGCCTTCAACCACTCGGCCACCTCTCCAGGTGCCACGATTTACGATTATACTATGAAATCCCAGAAAATGCAAAGATAAAGAATGACATTTTAGATTGAATCTGAAAGTTCTAATTCCTAAACGCAAATCCAGATGTCCTGTACATACACAATTAGAGTTCGCGATCGCGCTACTGGCAAAACATACAGTCTAGAAGTGCCAGAAGACCGCTATATCCTGCACACTGCCGAAAAAAAAGGGGTGGAACTGCCGTTTTCCTGCCGGAATGGGGCTTGTACCACCTGTGCTGTGAGGGTGTTGTCGGGAGAAATTTATCAACCAGAGGCGATCGGATTGTCGCCAGATTTACGTCGGCAAGGTTATGCCTTGTTGTGTGTGAGTTACCCCCGTTCTGACTTGGAGGTGGAGACGCAAGATGAAGATGAAGTCTATGAACTCCAGTTTGGACGCTATTTTGCTAGGGGGAGAGTTAAAGCGGGTTTACCGTTAGATGAGGAATAGGATTTTGTTCACGCAGAGGCAAGGCAGCGCGTTGGGGAGCCAGTGCGTTGGGCGGCTCCGCCGACTTGAAGCATCTGGCGTCGGGTCTCCCGACTTGAAGCGACTGCCGCACAGAGGCGCAGAGAGAAGTTTGAGTGGTATCTGGATGCGAAAAATAGCTATTTTGGGTTGTTTATTGCTTTTGGTGAGTTGCCAAGGTAAAAACCAACTGCTTAAGAATGAGGCTCAAGTGAAGGTAGCGCGGGTAGTTAGTGGACAAAGTTTGGAAGTGTTGGGCATGGCTGAACAACCAAATTTGATTTCTCAGGTGCGGTTAGTGGGGATTGATGCACCAGATTTGCGACAGCGGCCTTGGGGGGAAGCAGCAAAAGAACAGTTAGAGGATCTAATTGGTGGTGCAGAACAATCGGTAATGCTGGAGTTTGATTTAGAAGCAAAAGATAAAATTGGGCGAACTCTAGCTTATGTGTGGAAAAATAAGGTGTTGTTGAATGAAGAATTGGTGAAACAAGGGAATGCAATGTTTGTAGGGCGATCGCCTAATCACAAATATGACCAGCGTTTAGAACGTGCCCAACAATGGGCTAGACTCATGGGACAAGGAATCTGGAAGCCAGAAAAACCCATGCGTCTTACTCCCGGTGAGTTTCGCCGCCAAAATCTTTAATGAGTAATGAGTACCGAGTAGGAAATCTCATTTCTTTACTCAGCACTCTTAACTCGGAACTCGGAACTGTTTTGCCAAATGACAAATGACAAATCTACAAATTTTTCTAGATATTGCGACAGAAGCGGCCTTAGCTGCTGGTGCTATTTTGCAAGGTTACTTGGGTAAGTTAGAAGATGCAATTATTGAAAAAGGACGCCCTGGTGATTTAGTCACTGCTGCTGATAAAGCCTCAGAAGAGTTGATTTTAGAAATTTTGCGCGGTCACTTTCCTCAGCACTCTATCCTCGCTGAAGAATCAGGGAAATTAGGTAATCAAGAGAATGAATACCTCTGGACAATAGATCCCCTAGATGGCACAACTAACTACGCCCATCAATACCCCTTCTTCGCCGTCTCTATCGGGCTTCTAATTAATGGCGTTCCGCAAGTTGGTGTAATTTACGACCCCTTCCACAATGAGCTATTTCGTGCCGCTACTGGCTTAGGAGCAACGCGCAACCGTCGTCCCATCAAAGTTTCAAAAACATCGGAACTGAGTAAGAGCCTACTAGTGACAGGATTTGCCTACGATCGCCGCGAAACCTCTGATAACAACTATGCAGAATTTAGTCACCTCACCCATCTTACCCAAGGAGTCAGACGTAGCGGTTCAGCAGCGCTAGATTTGGCTTATGTTGCTTGTGGACGTGTCGATGGTTACTGGGAACGAGGACTTTCTCCTTGGGATATTGTCGCTGGGATAATTTTATTACAAGAAGCTAGCGGCAAAGTCACCGCCTACGATGGCACTCCCTTCAAAATTGAGTCTGGTAGAATTCTTGCAACAAATGGTTATATTCACGACACTCTCAGTAGTGAACTGTTACAAGTTCCACCACTATCAGCCTGGGTGTAGCAGGTGGGTGGTTTCCCCCAGACTTTGGGTAAACTAATAGAAATCTAACTGCTCGTTTGGTGCAAGACCTCTATATGTCTTTCAAAATAGATCGTGGACTATTTAAATATGATTTCATAGATCATCACGCAATATTGTGCGTCCCAGTTGATGCAGATGTCAAAGAGATTCGCAAACGCTATCTCCAAATCGCCCGCCGTTTGCACCCGGACAGTAGTTTTACTGAAAGTGCGGCTCAAAAAGAGCTAGGGAACGAATTGTTATCAAAGTTGGTTAACCCAGCTTACGAAAAACTGTCTGGCGATCGCACTCGTGCAGAATATATTATAGTTTTGCCGCAAATTGGCAAGCGCCTAGTACAAGAGTCTACTTCGGTGACTCTAAACACCGATTTGGCTAAACAGTTAGCTGATGCCCCTAATATCGATCATTTCTATAAAACTGCGATCGCTAAACTAGCCCAAACCCAATATGATTCTTTAGAACAAGCGCTGCAAGTCATTGCCCAAGCTAGTGAGTTGAATTTAGTGTATTTAATGCGGAGCGCAAGCAAAGCATCCCCAGCGCCGCCGCCACCTGCTCAACCCAAAGTCCAATCAGGTACATCTGAGCCAAATACACCAAAAAATACACCACCAGCACCGACGCCACCAAAAGAAGACTCGATTGTAGAACAGTATGTTCGTCGCGCTCAATCTTTGATTGACAAAAACCAATTTGCCCAAGCCAAGGTAGAGTTGCAAGATGCCCTAAAGCTAGAACCTAAAAATAGTCACTGCCATAGCTTAATTGCAATGGTGTATTTGAAGCAAAATCAGCTAAAAATGGCAAAAATCCACTTCGATAACGCTCTAAAATTAGATCCTAATGACCAAACAGCATTGCAATGGAAACCTAAAATAGATAAAGCTCTAGGACAACAACCTAGTGATCATAAGGTGACTTCATCCCCCAATAATAAAGATAAGCAACCAGATAAGTCTGGTAGTGGTTTGTTCGGTGGTTTGTTTGGTGGGAAGAAAAAATAATGGTGTATCAACCAGCAGCGGGTGCCAGGGATTTATTGCCCTTGGATGTGGAAAAAAAACGCTGGATTGAAGAGCGGTTACAGCAGGTGTTTCACCGTTGGGGATATCACAGGATTATCACCTCGACTTTAGAGCGCATGGATACCCTGATGGCAGGGGAAGCAATCCAGCGCCAGATGGTGATTCAAGTACAACAAAATGGCGAAGATGATGAATTAGGGCTACGTCCAGAATTAACAGCGTCTATTGCTCGCACCGTTGTCACTCGGATGGCAGGTCTGCGTTATCCGCAACGGTTGTACTACAACGCCAATGTATTTCGCCGCACTTGGGAGAGTAGGCACAATCGCCAGCAAGAGTTTTATCAAGCTGGAGTGGAGTTGTTAGGTGCTGGCGGATTGCTAGCAAATGCAGAAGTATTGCTGTTGGTAGCAGATTGTTTAGCAGCACTAGGTTTGCAGGAATGGCATTTAATTTTAGGTGAGGCAGGAATCACCCGATCGCTCCTGAGTGCTTTTCCTGCTAATTTACAAAATAAAGTTCGCAGTGCGATCGCTCATCTTGACCGCATCACTATAGATAGTTTACCCCTGAGTGATCAACTGCGCGATCGGGCCAGAATTATGCTGGATCTACGCGGCTCTAGTGCAGACGTGTTGCAAAAAGTCAGTAGTTTGGATCTAGATAAAGAACAGCGAGAGGCAGTGAATAACCTCAAATCCCTAGTAGAATTACTAGAATCAGAGAGAAAATTCCCGTTAATCCTCGACCTCAGCCTCATTCAGACCATAGATTACTACACGGGCATCGTCTTTGAAGTTGTCAAGGATACCGGATCACAAGCCCGAATTTTAGGGCGCGGTGGTCGCTACGACCAGCTTTTGGGGCTATATCATCCCCAAGGAGAAAATATCCCTGGAATTGGTTTTGGACTCAATATCGAAGATTTATACCAAGTTTTGTTATCTACTCAGCAATTACCACAGGCAACCCCAGCTAGTAATTGGTTGGTAGTACCAGAGACGCCGAGTGCTAACGCCGCCGCCTTTGCCTATGCACAAAAACTCAGAGATTCTACTCATCTGGTGCGGGTAGAAATGGATTTGGGGCAAAGGGATACAGACGCTATCCGCCAATATGCACGCGATCGCAGCATAGCCCAAATTGCTTGGATCAAAGCTGATGGCTCACCTAAAATTGAACCATTGCGTTAGTGGGAATTGGGCATGGGGCATTGGGCATTGGTTATTAATTCTTCTCCCTCACTCCCCACTCCCTTTTACCTTTCCTGAGTTTGCTGTTTGATGTGTTCTAAAAACTCTTCAACTGTACCTGTTTTCCCCTGATTGCGAAGACATATCGCCATTGTATGAACAGCATCTTCGTCGTCTCTATGAGCCAAGATGTACTCTCTTAGGTCTTTCATAGTCATTTGTTCAAAATTCGGCTTCGGTTGACTCATAACTCACCTTTCCTTGTGGGCTAATTAATCCGTATCGGCTCAATAAATAGGGGGAGGCGAGAAAAATAAGGAATGTTGGGAGACAGAACATAATAAAATATGACAGATGACGCAAAAACTAGATTCGAGTAAGAAAACGGGAGAAGAGATACTGCAAGCCATTGAGCCAAAAGGGATTGCAGATGAATCAATGCGTCGAACAGGAGAAATATTACTGAACCTCATAGAGCAATATATTTTACAGTCTATAATAGCCAAGACGGTTTGCTTACGCCAAAAATCCTAATTTTGTTACTACTAAGGGTAAATTTGAAAATTCCGAGTTATGAGCTAGTAATAAATACAAATTGCAGTCTCATGCACACTCAACTTGACATCAGTATCTCCAATCCCCACTCCCCTGCTAGGCTAGAAATAGCCGATACAGAAGAGAGGGAATCGAGAATATGCCACACACGATTGTTACAGAAGTCTGTGAAGGTGTCGCTGACTGCGTAGATGCTTGTCCAGTTGCTTGCATTCATGACGGCCCAGGCAAAAACGTCAAAGGAAACGATTGGTACTGGATTGACTTTGCCACCTGCATCGACTGTGGTATATGTCTCCAAGTTTGCCCTGTAGAAGGGGCGATTCTTGCAGAAGAACGACCGGAGTTGCAAAAAACTCCGTAATAGTCCATAGTCAACAGTCAATAGTCAATAGTTATGCTTGACTTGACTGTTGACCAATGACAAACGACAAGTGACCAATGACAAATGACTATTTACTAGACGTTCAAAATGTTTATGCCGGATACATCCAAGACGTAGATATCTTGCAAGGTGTGAATTTCCGAGTTGCACCAGGGGAATTGGTAACAGTGATTGGCCCCAATGGTGCTGGTAAATCTACTTTGGCAAAAGCAATTTTTGGGCTTTTGCTCCCCCATACAGGCACAATTACCTTCAAAGGTGAAAATATCGTGGGGCTAAAGTCGAATCAAATCGTTCAACGAGGAATGTGCTACGTACCGCAAATCGCCAATGTCTTCCCCTCTCTCAGTGTTGAAGAGAACTTGGAGATGGGTGCTTTTGTACTTAACGTTCCCCTAAAACCAATCAAAGATAAAATATTTACGATGTTTCCTAGACTGAGCGATCGCCGTCGTCAACGTGCTGGTACTCTATCTGGAGGAGAACGTCAGATGCTAGCGATGGGCAAAGCTTTGATGTTGTCACCTAGTTTGCTGATTTTGGATGAACCTTCTGCTGCTTTATCCCCTATCCTGGTAACACAAGTGTTTGAGCAGATTAAACAAATTAATCAGGCGGGTACTGCGATCGTACTAGTGGAACAAAATGCCCGTAAGGCATTAGAGATGGCTAATCGCGGATATGTATTAGAGTCTGGACGCGATGCTATCTCTGGCCTTGGTGAAGAATTATTGAATGACCCGAAAGTGGGTGAGCTGTATTTAGGAGCAGGTAATAGACATTAAGTAATAGTAAATTCCTACAACTCGAATGCACAAGTGTCAATTCTGCTGTTAACAATTTTACATTTCTTGGCAATTCGAGTTTTCTCCGTTTAACACAACACCAGTTTAATACTAGGGGCTTCACTAGGCGATAGTGATGCCTACGCGGGCTGCCCCGACGTTAACTAATAGCAAAAGCTATAACATTTCCTGCCACTGCCGCGACCTTCATTTTCGATGCTCAAATAATTCTCCCCAATTATCCTGGCGTTTCTTAATCCCATCTACAGCAAGTAGAGAAGTAAAACAGGACGCTCATTCAAGGAAAAGTGACCAAAATGGAAATTATCCGCATCTGCTAGAAACCTGACCGAATCGGAATGTATACTGAACCGTTTTTGATACACTGCTGAGTCTTAACAACTCTTGCAAAGCCGTTCGAGAGGAAACTTGGGGCGTTTTTGTATGGCACGAAAAGGCTCACCTTCGCCTTAATCTAAAAAGATTGAGTGGTTCTGGCAATTTGGCATCAAAAATTTTTCTGTTGCAGTTTTAATTGAGATATCAACAGGGTTACAGGAACATTGAGAAAGTTGGATGAGGAATGGATTCCCTTATATCTCAAAAATCCTACCCAATGGCCAGTTGTTAATGCCCGCGTTTTCAAAACCACCCTAAATGGTGGATGCAGTATAAAAGTAGCGCGAGCGTTATCGCTTCACCACAACTGGCTAGAAATCAAACAGAAAACACATAGTACAAATGGAGTTAACCATTTCACGGGCGAAGGTATTGATATACCAAAGCGTAGGCGTAGCCCGCCGTAGGCATCGCCATTATTTACTTAACCTGTAGCTGCCTCAGTTTATTATTTGCCGATAGTAGTAACTCTTGAGCTTTCGGATAGGCTGTTGTGCCATTTTGGACTTTTTCTAATTGATTAATAATACTTTGCAATTGGCTCAACACACGATTGGGCTCTATATTATGATCTGAAACCAACAAGCTTTGGATTTCTCGCTGCGCCGCTTCCATTGCCTCCCCAGCATTTGCCTCAGCTTGCCGTCTGACCTTAACTTGACCTAAATTAGCCTCATAAATTGCTAATAACTTCTGTGCTTTGGTATAACCGGCCACGTCTTTAGAAGGAATCTCTTTGAGCCGCTCAATTGCCTCCATCCACAAACTTTCTATTTGTTGCCATTCAGTTACAGCGTGTGGCGGATTTTGACCAGCTTTAGCAGCTTGCCAGGAAAATTGCCGCGCTGCGGTGATTAAGGCGCTGATGCGATCGTTCCCTGCTGCCAATCCCACAACTTCCTGAAACTCACGCTGATAATTATCTAGTTGATTTTGTATAGTTTTTCCTGCCAGAGTTTGACCAGGAATCTGCTCGAATTGATTCAGCGCCGTTTGCCAAGCAGCTATTGCAGTTTGTTTATCACTTGCTGTTGTAGCGCGTTCATATTGCTGTTTTGCATTTAAGAAAGTCAGCATCTGATCGGTAAGCAAGGACTGAGCATTATTTTCCTGAAAAACCTGAGCTTCTAGCTGCCCAACTTTACTCCGAAATGCATTAAAACCGTAGATGCTAAAACGCGAATCATACCACCAATATCTGTATTGTGACCAATCGTTGACAAAGGAAGTTGGTAACTGATCTAGATGTTTTTGTGTTTCTTTTAGCTTCTTTTCTCCCAAAGCCAAATCAGCGGTGCTAGTAACTTTTTCAATCAATTGTTCAGCTTGCTCGACTGATACCAACGCCTGGCGATAGTGATTATCCATGCTGATGTAGCTGGGTAGCAATAAAAAAGGCGCATGAAGCATTACCGGACGGCGAATCACCGGATAAGGCTGGTTCGCCACCCAAATTACACCAACGGGAATGCCTATGAGTATTGCTATCCAAATAAGTTTACTACCTATACTACCCTTGGCTTTGCTACGTAATTGCTGAGGGGATGCTTTGAGAATCCGCCCCTTTAACTCCATTTCATGCTTTAATTCAGCAAGGCTTTTGGGGGCTGACAATGTTGTAGGTTTCTTTTGAACTACAGATGGTTGACTGGGAGCAGACGGATCTATCCCAGAGCTATTTGGAGCATTTCTGCGTAATAAATTCCAGTTTATTTTGTTTAAAAAAGCCATATTTATACCTAGTACTATGTCAAGTATTCCCAAAAAAACACAGGAAATACAAACAATAGATAGTTTTGGCTCTTGACACGAATTATACTCTTTCGTAACCAGAAGATGATGTATAAGAAAAACTGCTCTGGTTATGGCAAAGTCTGGCTTTAAATTTGACAAATGATCTCAAACTTACTTGACGCACATAATAGCCAATCTGTACAGTATATAAGTTCTAAATTTACGATGTAATGTGAAGATTAAATGACTCTTAAATCGTGTAAGCGCGTACTCTTACATCTTGCTTGAGTCTGATATCTTCCTGACAACACATCAGTTGTCAGGAAAATTCATGAGTAGAATTAATGGATTCGTAGGGCGACGTGATTTCTTAAAATTCGCAAGTGTGGTAGGTGTTGCGGCTACTACTTTTAGCAATCGCTTTTGGAGTACCCAACAAATTGCTGTTGCTGATATTCATCCAGTTAACCCTAATTCAATCAGTCCCAATGAAGCTATAAAACGCTTGCTGGATGGTAATCAAAGATTTATCCATCAAAAACGTCAATATCCTGATCAATCATTAGAACATCTGCGATTAGTTGCGAAAGCTCAGTATCCTTTTGCTGCTATATTGGGTTGTGCAGATTCTAGAGTCGCTGCTGAGATCGTCTTTGATCAAGGACTTGGAGATTTATTTGTCGTGCGAGTTGCTGGTAATGTTGTCAGTGACACGGTTATTGGTAGTCTGGAATATTCTACAACAGTATTGGGTTCGCAATTGATTATGGTTTTGGGTCATACAAGATGCGGTGCAGTAGCAGAAGCAATCAAAAATGAACCACTTCCTGGCAGGATTGGTTTGATTATTGAGGGTATCAAACCAGCTTTAGCAAAGATAAAATTCACAACTAGCGATCTAACCGAGGATGCAGTTATAGCTAATATTCAATATCAAACTGAAAAATTGCAGGAGAGCTCAACAATTTTAGCCGGACTGCTTCGTGAAGGTAAACTAAAAATTATTGGCGCTTGTTACGATATTGATACTGGTAAAGTCAACATTATTACTTGAACATCTCACACCTTTTAGGCGTAAAATTCTTAGTTTAATGGTGTTGCAAAAAATTATTAGCTATAAAATATTTTCTGACTACTTATACATCAATATCCTTGGGTTAAGGGTTTTGACTATTTTGCAGGAGGGAATGAATGCGTGAATTACTTAAATAAACTAGCAAATAAACGAATTTAGTAAGTCAAAGCTCATTTTACTTGCAGAAAACACCAAAATGAGAAAGCAAACTGGGGTTTGAGTAAGTCAAAGCTCATTTTACTTGCAGAAAACACCAAAATGAGTAAGTCAAAGCTCATTTTACTTGCGGAAAACACCAAAATGAGAAAGCAAACTGGGGTTTGAGTAAGTCAAAGCTGATATTTAGTAAGCCAAAGCTCATTTTGCTTACTAAATATGAAGTTTTGAGAAAGCTATAAGCCTTTTTGCTAATTAAATATGAATTTAAGTTAAATCTACGTAAGTTCGATGAGTTCAGAAATACCAAATATCTATTAGGTAAAAAACCAATAAGCTTCTAACCCAAGCGTATTAACTTATACATTGGTTAAGGGTGTACATTTGTACGCCTTTACATCTCATTTGTAACAAATAAACCTAGCAGTGGACATATAACAAGTCCGCCAGCCAGGAAGGTATAGTATATTCTGGCCATGTTTGATTTGGTTAGCGCTTATTTCTACAAAATAATTGCGTATCCTCAGATACAATAACTAAATACTTTGGAAAACGCAGTTAAGAAAAGTTACTAAATAGGTTAACTTACAATTAAATTCAACAATTTCCCGGATGGGGAAATGAAGGGTACAAGTTCTTTGTCTCTTCCTAATGCCCCATAGCTAATGACAAATGACTAATAATATAAGAAAGCGCTTCACACTTCTTAAATAATCAGCTTTACTAAAACAATGGCGAGAGACTTGCGGGGATTCATTAAAATTTTAGAAGAAAGGGGACAATTACGGCGGATTTCAGCTTTAGTTGACCCTGATTTAGAAATTGCTGAGATTTCTAACCGGATGCTGCAAAAAGGTGGTCCAGGGTTGTTGTTTGAAAACGTCAAAGGCGCTTGCTTCCCAGTGGCGGTGAATTTGATGGGAACTGTGGAACGGATTTGCTGGGCGATGAATATGCAGCATCCAGAGGAATTGGAAACTCTGGGCAAAAAATTGAGTATGCTGCAACAGCCAAAGCCGCCGAAGAAGATTTCTCAAGCGATAGATTTTGGTAAGGTGCTGTTTGATGTGGTAAAAGCAAAACCAGGGTGGGACTTTTTCCCCGCTTGTCAGCAAGTGGTGCTTCAAGGTGATGATTTAGATTTAAACAAGTTACCGTTGATCCGTCCTTACATTGGTGATGCTGGCAAGATTATCACGCTGGGGCTGGTGATTACCAAAGATTGTGAAACGGGGACTCCAAATGTCGGGGTGTATCGTTTGCAACTACAATCTAAGAATACGATGACAGTTCACTGGTTATCGGTGCGGGGTGGGGCGAGGCATTTGCGAAAAGCGGCCGAACGTGGGAAGAAATTAGAAGTTGCGATCGCACTTGGTGTAGATCCTTTAATTATCATGGCAGCGGCCACACCCATACCTATAGATTTATCAGAATGGCTGTTTGCTGGACTGTACGGCGGTTCAGGTGTGCAGTTAGCAAAATGTAAAACTGTAGATTTAGAAGTTCCCGCAGATTCCGAATTTGTCATTGAAGGGACGATTACGCCGGGGGAAGTTTTGCCAGATGGACCTTTTGGTGATCACATGGGTTATTACGGGGGTGTAGAAGATTCGCCGTTGATTCGCTTTGAGTGTATGACGCACCGGAAAAATCCAATTTATTTAACAACATTTAGCGGTCGTCCACCTAAAGAAGAAGCGATGATGGCGATCGCATTAAATCGTATCTATACTCCCATACTGCGACAACAAGTATCAGAAATTGTCGATTTCTTCCTACCAATGGAAGCTTTAAGTTACAAAGCGGCGATTATTTCTATTGATAAAGCATACCCAGGACAAGCGCGACGGGCAGCTTTAGCGTTTTGGAGTGCTTTACCACAATTTACATACACAAAATTTGTAATTGTTGTGGATAAAGACATAAATATTCGTGATCCGCGTCAAGTTGTGTGGGCAATTAGTTCTAAAGTTGACCCAGTGCGCGATGTATTTATTTTGCCAAATACACCTTTTGATACGTTAGATTTTGCCAGTGAAAAGATTGGCTTAGGTGGACGCATGGGAATTGATGCGACTACAAAAATTCCGCCGGAAACAAACCATGAATGGGGTTTGCCTTTAGAGTCAGACCCGGATGTAGCGGCGATGGTAGAGAGGCGATGGGCGGAGTATGGTTTAGCTGAGTTGCAGTTACCAGAAGTAGACCCGAATTTGTTTGGCTACGATATGAAGTAATATTTTGGATCGCTGCGCCGTACTCTCACCGATAACGCACCCTACATTTAAAGTTCTTAACTGCCTATACTTTTGCAGTTTTTACTATTTGTGGATGAGTAATAATACTCATAGCATGAGAAGAGGATTTCTTTAAAAACTAGTTCACTAACGCGTCGGACTAGTTATTTTTTTTACATAACTAGGTTGTTTCACACTTAATAAGCTTCATACGATAACTGCATTTTATT
>NZ_JBGTFY010000056.1:0-41592 GCF_041747015.1 Nostoc sp. | reverse complement strand
CAACGTTGCTCAGTTCAACGAAAACTCCACATACCTAATGGGCTGGTTCCGTGATTACCTCTGGGCTAACTCCGCTCAGTTGATCAACGGATACAACCCCTACGGCGTGAATAACCTGTCTGTCTGGGCTTGGATGTTCTTATTTGGACACCTCGTTTGGGCTACTGGTTTCATGTTCTTAATCTCCTGGAGAGGTTACTGGCAAGAGTTGATTGAAACCCTTGTTTGGGCACACGAACGTACTCCTCTAGCTAACCTAGTTCGCTGGAAAGACAAGCCTGTAGCTATGTCTATCGTTCAAGGTCGTGTAGTTGGTCTAGCTCACTTCACTGTTGGCTATGTCTTGACCTACGCCGCATTCTTGATCGCTTCTACTGCTGGTAAGTTCGGTTAATTCGGCTGCTAGTTTTGTAGATAAGTAATAAAAATCCCCTGCCGCAAGGTGGGGGATTTTTTCACGTTCTACTTTTTTGGAACTCTAGAGCTTGTTTGCCAGAATTTTCTGGTAAGCTTGGATTGTTTGTTTAGCGATCGCATCCCAGCTAAAATTTTGTAATGCATATTTTTGGGCATTTAATCCCCGTCGTTGGCGTTCTGCGGGATTTTGTAAAGCTTCTTGCAGTAATTCAACCAGCGCTTGGACATTGGTTGCGCCCACCCAACCAGATTCACTATCAAGTACCTGCTGATAAATATGCACTTGGTCAGAAATTAGCACCGGTGTTCCTGCTACCATCGCTTCAGCTACAGCAATCCCAAAATTTTCGTAGTACGAAGGTAAAACAAATAAATCCGCAGCTTGTAGTAAACTAACTTTTAGTTCACCAGTTACAAAGCCAGTAATTGTAGTGTGCGATCGCAATGGTGAATTTTGAATTTGCGATATTATCTTTTGTTCATAATCTGGATCTTGGGGATTTGTTCCAGCTAAAACAAAATGAAACTTATAACCAATTGCTAACAGCTTCTCTAGCGCCGGAATCAACAAATTTAAGCCTTTTTTCGGATCAATTCGTGACATAAACAGCACTAAAGGCAGATCCTTTGGTATTTCTAACTGACTACATACATTTTTAATCGGAGATTGCAGGGGAATTACACCCAAAGGAATTACCAAATCTGGCGTAGATACCCCAAATCGCTCTGATATTTTGGCTTCTTGCTCGCTAGTAAAATGAATTGTCGCCGCACCAGCTAAATTTTGACGTTCTATAAATGCAACATAAAGCTTTTTTAATTGCTTTTTTTTCTTTAAATCAGCCGGATCGAGAGTACCCAAAGGACGCAAAATATAAGGTAGTTTTTGCTGACGACATACAATAGCCGCAGCACTACTTATAGGAGAGAATAGAGCATGAATATGTGCTATGTCAAACTCTTGAGCATGACGTTTTAACCAGTTTAATAAATCTAAAGAAAATTTGTAGCGACGAAATGGAGCGCAACGAAAGTAAATTATTTCATAACCATCTTGTTTAACTGGGCAATTTAAAGGAACATCTAGAGGTGTTTGACCATTATCACCATTACTATCAGTTGTGAGAATTGTAACTTCCACTCCCTCTTTTACCAACGCTGGAGCTAATCCTAGTACCATTTGACTGGGACCGCCGTAAATTAGAGAAATTGAGGGGACAATTTGTAATATTTTCATTTTTTTGTCATTTGCTAATAGCTAATTACTCTTGACTATTAACTAACTCTTGATAAAACTCTAATTGCTGTTTAGCTAAAGCCTTATTTGTATATTTAATCATTGCTTTTTGATAACCCATTTCACCAAGAGTATGAGCAAAATTAGGTTTATCCATTAATTGAACTAAACAATTAGCAAGGGCTTGAGCATCGCCTTCGGGAAAGACTAAACCAGCGTCGCCAATTACATGGGGGATTTCACCAGAATCGGAACCAATTACAGGTACTTGGCAAGCCATTGCTTCAATTAGTACATGACCAAATTGTTCTTTCCAGCCGACAGAGGTTAAGGTTTTAAACTTGTAAGTTGTTTCTGAAGGCAGTACCAAAGTACTCATTAAATTGATATAGTTTGCAACCTGATGATGAGGGACACTTTCTACCAAAATTAGCCGTTCTTTGAGATGATTTTCTGTTGCTATTTGGATTAATTCAGTTTGCAATTCTCCTCGTCCCAGCAGCAGTAATTTCCAAGGTTTATTTTTTAACGTTACTAAAGCTTTTAAAAGTGTTAATAAACCCTTTTGTTGCACAAAACGCCCAACAAAACCCACCACAAAATCTCCTTTTTCAATACCCAACTTAGTTGCTAATTCTGGTTGAGCTTGGGGAATAAATAGACTTTCATCTACACCCAATTGTGGCATAACTTTAATTGACCCTTGATATCCCCGCGATCGCAAAACCTCTGCTCCATCCTGATTGCCAGAAATGATCCCATGACTGTGGTTGAGATTATATTTTTCTAATAAACCAACTGGAAATTTTAGTTCATAGGGTAGATTCCACCAGGTAAAAAATACATTTTTTGCCTTGAGTCCTAAGAGTTTATTTAAAACAATCATCTGACTATAAGCCAGTCCCCTAGACCCTTGTTCTACCTGGATGATATGCGGACGAAATTGTTTTAACAAAGATACTAAATCAACACCAAAGGTAAGCAGTCCTTGATGATTTTGACTAAAATTAGAAACAGGAACTATTTTAAACCTACCTTCATCGCGGTATTCAGTTTCAATGATTTTATTTTGCACACCACCTGGTTTCCAGCGCTTTGGCACTACAACTGTCACTTCAATATCCGGTTCTAGTTGAGATAAAGCGCGTAATTTTTCACAGTTCAGGTCTACGATATAAGTGTGACTAGCAACTAAAATTTTCATTGATATTTGTTATTTGTCATGTGTCATTTTTTTAAATAATTAATGCCCGATGCCCAATGCCCCATGCCCAATCACTAAACTTGTTTATCCAATCGACTATAAATTTGACCATCATTCCATGTTGATTGGATGACAGTACCCAAGGCTTTGAAAAAACCCAAAGTGTAGAAAATAGCACGACTGGCAATTTTGATCGGAGAACCGCTTTTGTGACAAGGTGGGCGTCCCAAAACGTGACAGTCAAATAAACGGGCATATAAACGTAAAGCTTGACTAACAGTGAGATTTTTCAGCCCCAGTAAGAAATGGTTGTGGTAAAAGGTGAGTTGATATTTGAGCGATCGCATACTAATATCATGACAACCCCCAGTTTCTTCGCCTAAATGCACCAAATGGGCTTCTGGGTCGTACCAAATCTTATATCCAGTCTGGCGCACCCGCAAACAAAAATCTGACTCTTCGCGCACTGCACTACCGCCAAACCTCTCATCAAACCTCAGCCCGTACTTAGTAAAAATCTCACGGCGAAAAGACATATTACAACCTCTTGCCGTCAGTACTTGTTGGGGTTTGATGGTATGTACTAAATCAATATGATACCAAGCAATTCCAGGGTCCATAGCTTGGGGAGGCAGATATTCAATCTCTAAATCTCCTCCAGAATCACCCAATTTCATTCTGTCAAATACCCGTCCAGCGACAGCCCCCACCTCTGGGTTTTGTAAATAATTTTTTGCATGGGCTGCTAACAATCCTGGGGTTAACTGAACATCATCATCAATAAACAACATTATTTCACCAGAAGACCGCCGGATAGCATAATTGCGCGCCCCTGGCAAACTCGCCCAATCTAAGCGCAACCATTTAATTTTACCTGCCCCCGCCATCTCCTCTAAATAGGCTTGAATTTCTGGCTGGTGTTTTGGGGTTTGGTCTATCACCAAAACTTCAAAATTTGGATAGTCCTGTTTCAGAACATCCACAATGCTATCTCGTAGCGGTTCCTCCCGACCATATGTCGGTATAACTACAGAAATTAAAGGGTAATTAGCCATAAGTTTTTATACTAGTTTATCTAAAGGTAATTGAAATTTTCGTTAATCATGCGAAACACTAATTTTGCTTATTCATGACTGTTGCAAACATTTTCATTACGAATCGCTCTATTTTAATAAATGAAAATACATAAATTCCCATTAAAATACTCACTATCATTAAACAAACCCCTATCTTCAAATAGTTATTTATCTGAATTAGATAATTTAATTTAGGTAATAATACAAAATACAAAGGTTGATGAATTAGATAAATTTGATAAGAATAAATTCCTAATAGACTAAGAAAGCTTAGTATACGTCCAATTTTAGTTATTTTATCGAGACGGAATAATACTGTTTGAATACCCAAAAAAAATAAAGGAGTAAACAGCATATCTATACCTAACATATATATATATTTGATTTTAAAAATAGTTAAGATAGCATAAATCAGAATTCCCACGCTAAAAAGAATGCTTGCAACAATAAAATCTATTTTTCTAAAAGTTTGATGCTCGGCATAGATAAATCCCCAATAAAGTCCCAGACAGAACTGAAATAAATAACTTCCTATAAAATTATTTTGCAAGAAGAATAAATAAGTATTGGTATCATCATCTATCAGAAAGTAAAAAGCTAAAAGCTTAGTTATTATTGCTCCTATAATTCCTAAAATTAATATTTTATTCGGCTTATTTTTACAACACAAAAACATCAATGGTGTAAGTAAATAAGCCTCTAAGATTACTGTAAAAAACCAAAAACCAGGATTGATTGATTGGAATCTTATCCCGGCTATACCTATAAATGATAAGAAAAAATTGAGGTTTAAATTAATCTTAATATTAGTAAAAAGATAAAGTAAGCAACTTAATATAACAGCTAGTATATAAGGAGGATATATTCTATACAAACGTTTAATTAACCATGATTTCCACTTAGTTTTAATTGGCTCTATCTGGTTTTTTTGTAACTTAGAGATTAGAGCATAACTTGTGTTCAAACCAGCCATTAAAAAGAATATATCGACAGCAGCATATCCGAGCTTTGCTCCATTGCTATCCAAAATTGAAATTAGTTGCGATCGCTCAGGATAATTTTGAAAAAAATGAAACATGACAATTGCTAAAATTGCTAATCCTTTTGTCTGATCAATCCAATTAAATCTAGTTTGGCGTGTTTGACTGTGAGTATTCATATATCTGATATCTCGGAGTTTCTGTTCAGCTTGATATCCAGCAATTCGACCTTTAGAGGCTGGTTATTCGCTAATACCTGCTGATAACTAGAAAGATACCAGACTTAGCCACTAGGAGGATTTAGCAACCCTTGGTTAAGCTTAATACACAAGCAAGCTTCTGTCCATCATAGCGTACTGGGTATTTTCACTATGTCCCGTCAGATTATTAAACGTTTTTGTTTTCTTGCTTGCTTAACCCAAGGCTTTGAAAAAACCTAAAGTGTAGAAAATAGCACGACTGGCAATTTTGAAAAGGAGAATCGCTTTGGTGACAAGGTGGGCATCCCAAAACGTGACAGTCAAATTAAAAAAGCAGGGGGGCAGGGAGCAGGGGAGAAAATCCACCCACAAGGGATGGGGAATCGCCACGACTCTAAATGCACGTCGAGACGGAGTAATGCCACTTCGGTGGATTTTGTCTGTGAAGCGTGAAGACTCACCGCTCTTTTAGGAGCGGTGAGTATTTCAAATTCTGACTTTTCATGGGTTATAAAAAACCTCTCTTTTTGCAGAAGAGAGGCTGGGAATTTTCCCCTTCACTATTAAGTAAGTGGGCTAGGGGGTTAGGTTTACGTTGGTTTTTCCACATCAGCTAAAAAGTCAGAATTTACATTTAGTCAATTGTTTACACTACTGCTGCATAAAGATTATCAAATAACTCATTTTGCTTTTCGGAGTTATGCATAATTTGCGCTTGAGCTAATGCTCCTGCACTCAAAAATTCATAATGTTCTCGTTTATCGGTTCTATCAAGAAATTGGATAATTTGTTGTAATGCTTGCCCTGCCAAATAATCATAGGTACTATTCAAAATTTCCCAATATTCATCAGTTTTAGTTTTCTCTCCGTGTAGCCAATTACTCCAGTGCCTAATTTCATTAATTGGTAACTCCAAAATATAGCCATTTTCGCCATGACGAATAAACTCTGGTAGGGCACATACATTCGTTGTAATTGCCGGAGTTGCAACGGAAAATCCTTCGATGATACTATAGCCATAAGTATCATGTAATGTTGCCATTAATTGAAAATGACTTTGCGATAATAACTCAATAACTTTCTCATTAGAAATATTTTTATGAAAGATAACGTTATTTAAATTCAGTAACTTTAAATCATCTATGTATTTGGTGCGATCGGGAAAATCAGTTGGGATTCCTGAACCATGTTCTAATCCCGATATTATATGTATAGTAATAGGTAAACCTAATTTTTCAGCTTTCTTGGCTAGCCTTAAAGCAACAACTCCGCCTTTGCGGGCAATATGATTTCCTATAAATACAATCTGGAGATTTTGTTGTTCCTGATAAACTTTAGATTGGTTAACTCTGACTGGAAAGTTAGGATGTATCACGTCCACTTTTTTACTTACTTTTTCTTCTATCTTCCAACCTTCTATCCGCTTAATTAATCTCAACCTTGCATAATCTGAAATAGCAATAATTTTTTGGCAATTTTCTAATGCTAATCGATTATTTAATAATTCATAAATTGCAGCTTCACCTTGATTCTGAGGATTTCTGTATAAAATACGATGATCCTCAAAAGTGAGAAACCAAGGTTTATTTGTGTATAAAATCCTGTTGAAAGAATGAATAGCTTGGTATCTTCCCCATACAGGTTGCCATGCCATAAAACTACCTAAAGGATACCAAATTTTTTCTATAGGATATCTGCCTGCGGGAAAAGCCTTGGGGGTGATGAGTGTATGCCGAGAATTTCGAGGTAGGTTTGGAATGCTGAGGTGTTTTTGACCTGCTATGATCACTTTTACCATTTTTATTTCATTTAAATTGTTTTTAGACGTTTTTTCGGGGTTTTTTGCTGAGGGTTGGCATCTTCTCGATCTTGTTTCTCCAGTTCTGGTAATTTAAAAAGGACTCCCGCGTAAAACCAATAATAGACAGCAACTGGATCAACATCCAGAGGGTAGTAGTAGGTGTTGTAGCTAATAAACAATATAAATACCCACAATGCTGCTCCGTAACTGCGGAAATTACGGTTCTTTATGGAGCGATAAGTTTTAAAGCCAATAATTGTTAAAGTTGTTACTAAACCCAGAAAAGCGAGTACTCCCAGAATTCCAACTTCATAAAGTACTTTGGGGTAGTAGGTTTCCACAAGCTTAGTTTTACCCATTGCACGGGCAGAGTTAGTTGCTCGACCTAAGCCACTTCCTAAAGGCCCCTCTACGTTTTTCCAATTTTCTTCAAATTGCTGGACGATAAAATCTTGAGGTGGTGAAGCCTCCCAGCGACCTGTAAAACTCTCGGTTCTCTGTTGTACGACAGCAGGGTTAGTCACCATCGCAATTCCCAAAATCAAGGCAAGTCCTATCCCTATCGGGATAAATCGTTTGAGGTTGCCAATTTGTCCGGTGAGTAATAGCAAAATCCCAAAGCAGATTGGTACTAAGGCTAAGGCGATTCTCTGCCCAGAGATTACAGCATTGATAAAGACTGTTACTAAAGAACCTAAACCCACCAGCCGCCATATTGGGGAGGGATCGGTGAAGCCAGTGGCAAAGGCAAAAAAGGTGCTAGCAATTAAGAACCATGCCCACTGCCAAGGAGCTACAAATGTCCCTGGTAGGCGAATAACTCCTTCATCGGGACTATATACTAGCGCCCCACCAATATAACACCTGGCTTCGAGTGTTGCTCTAAATAAAGCATCTCCTTCAAGACCTCTAGTGCCTTGACATACACCAGTTATTAGTAATAGATATTGAATAAATCCCAGCACACAGCAAATCAGTATGAGAACAATCTGGAGGCGCGATAAAAATAGAAAATCCCGCTTATCCCGAATTAAATAGTAGGCACAACCAATCAGGGGGACATAGCCTAAAAATACTTTCAGTCCCAGAATTCCCATGCCTAATGGTATTTCTTTTTCTGCTTTTTCTAATAGCCCGACACTAGGCGGGTTAAACTGCTGTCCACCATTGATAAACAACAGCGTTAGCAGACTGCAACCTAAAACAATATAAAGTGGGATTTTAATGCCTTGGGGAATAATTAGGGGTAGCCCCTGTTTACGGCAAGTCTGCCAAAGTCCAATTAGTGCTGGAACGTAAAAGGCATCTTTAGCTAATTGGAGTATGGGACTATTCCCCAAGTAGTAAGTGATAGTACCCCCCATAGGCACGTAAATGATGAAGGCATACAGCGCTTGGCGGGGGTATTTATAGGAAAGGGACATGATGAGTATCCCCAACATACCAGGAACTGCTGCTTTAATTCCAACTACAAAAAAAAGCAGAATGCCAACAAAGACACTAGCAAAGCTAGCGGTGGTGAGTAAGCTAGTGAGTTCTTTACGCCCTTGGGCTGCTTTGCGCTTTTGGGCTAACTGTTCTTTGAGGCTAAGGGTAGAAGTTTCTTTTTCAGCCTGTTTTTTTGATTTTTGATATTTTGACTTAGATTTCGCCATAGTGGCACTGTACCCTATCAGCCTTAAAAAACATCTCGTAGGATGCCGTGGTGTATATAGTATTTGTAATATCCATAGCCCCGATTATATTCTGCGTTTTCTGGTAAGAAATTTAAGTCATAGCGGATAATATTGGATGTGCCGCACATTGAATAGAAATTTTTTCTTTTAATATATATATTTACTACCTTATAAGCGATCGCTAGCAATGACTCGCAGGTTCCGCAATAATTTTGGATAGGTCTAGAAGGTTTGATCTACAGACTCTTAGTTTAAAGGTGTCGTGGAATTTTTACTATCTTCTTAAACTGCGCGGGTCGAGGGCATCTCTGAGCCCATCACCGAGTAAGTTGAATGCCAATACTGTGAGAATAATCAGCACAGCAGGCGGCCAGATTAACCAAGGTTGCAGTACCAAAATTGAAGCATTGCTAGCCAGAGAAAGCATATTGCCCCAAGAGGGATCTGGTTGTTGAATTCCCAAACCGATGAGGCTCAGTATCGCTTCTGCACCAATAAAGCTGGGAACTGCAAGAGTAGCGGAGATAATTATATAACTAGCTGTCTGCGGCAAAACGTGGCGGAGGATGATATAAAGTGGGTTTCCGCCCATTGCGCGTGCTGCTTGGACAAATTCTCGCTCTTTAATTGATAGTACCTGTCCCCGTATAACCCGTGCTAAACCAGCCCAGCTAATAACCGAAGTAATTACCACAATCAGCAAAAAGCGCTGGGTACTGCTTAAACCAGGCGGCAAGACTGCTCCCAAAGTTACCAAAAGATAAATACTAGGGAAAGTCATTAGGACTTCAGCCAAGCGCATGATCATGCTATCAGTCACACCGCCGAAATAGCCGGAAATTCCACCGATGATCAAACCGAGGGGATAAGTAATGATAATGCCAAAAATGCCAATAAACATACTGATGCGACCGCCGTGCAGCAGGCGACTAAATTGGTCGCGGCCTTGGTCGTCAGTACCCAAGAGGTTGAATTTTGCGCCGCTTGTTGTGCCAAATAAATGCCAATTTAAGGGAATACCAGGAAAGATTGTGACTTCATCCCACTTGGGAGGTAGTGGCAAACTCATCTGCAACAATCGGTATTCTGGGCCGGAGATAAATAGACGAAGAGGTGAAGGCTTTGTAAAGTCTACAATGACTTGGCGATCGCCTGTTTCTAAATTCGTATCCCCCTGGGTCGTCGGATAAATATGGGGACCGACAAACTGCCCTGACTGCGAAACCCAGTGTATCTTAGTTGGTGGCAGCAGTGAACCATTGGGCTGTGAGGCATAGGGATCATAAGGAGCTATGAAATCCGCTGCAATTACTGCTATATAAAAAACTAACAGCAAAATTGCCCCAAATTGTGCCAAAGGATTTTTCTTCAGTCGTCGCCACCAATCCATAGTAGTTAGGAGTTATAAGTTATGAGTTATTAATTTTTTATCTTAATTCATGATTAACAATTTTTAACTCTCAACTCTGCCAATTTTGAATTTTAGAATTCGGCGTGAGCGTTACTTCACTACGAGAGGCTGCACGTAGCAAGATCCCGTTTGCGTAGCGTCTCCGACAGGAGAAGGGTACGGCGCTGCTCAGTGACCACGCCAACGACAACGCTCAGTACAAAGTCAGTCGAAGGATTTTTACTTCAATCTAAAATCTAAAACTTAAAATTGAATAACTCCTAATTCCCAACTCCTAACTTTTCTAAATATTGCTGCTGTTCTTGCTGTTGTTTTTCGTGTTCTACAACAAACACATTTGAGTAGAGATTAGCCAAAATTTGTTTTCCCTGTTGTGTCAATGATAGATAATGCAATCCCTCTTGGATATAGGGAAAAACGCCATTCCAGTAAAATTTAGCGTAGTTATTACGTAAATCGGCAGGGGTTTTATAGCCCAAAACTTTATTTACACCAGTTTCTTCAAACTCGTAAAATAAAGAAGTAATTTTCTTCAAGTAACGCGGGTCGCTTAGTTGCCCAATCAAATCAGCAGCCCGGACTAACCCGGCAAAGCACTTTGTATCTTGTTGATCTTCTGCCGCAGGTACAGGAAATCGAGTCAATTCAATATTGCTCTTAATCGCCTCGGCATCTATTAACTTGTGACCCCCAAAACGCTCATCGATAAACAGCTTGGCTCTATCAACATGATAGGGTGTGAGACTGGCATCAGAAGCGCCAGAAGCTACAGAAATCATTCTGCCATTTTTACCTGTGGCATATAAGTCTGCTGTTTCTCGGTCTTGTCGGCAAACTCCTTTAACGTAGCCAATATCATGACACACTAAGGAAATGATACAATGCAACCAGTCTTCACTGGAAACACCACCTTCTCTAATATGTTTGCCACGTAAGATTTCTTGCCCTACTAGGGTGACAAGGACAGTGTGTTCAACATTGTGATAAAGGGCATCGCTATTGGCAATGTTTTCCAAAGCCATATTACCAGCCCAAGCGATAATATCCTGATAATCATTTTTGAAACAACCATAGGTGCGACGGTAGCCTTCTCGAATTTCATTTACAAAGGCATCAATTAAAATTTCAGTGGCATTGAACATATCTGGTTACTCTGGTAAATACCAAGTTATTGATTGATTTCAAAATTCCATAATCAGAGTCATTCTTGCTGGAATTTAAAACAATGCAGTTTGCTCCTTTGTAACTCAGATATAGGTCTGGACGCTAGCTTTTTCTATGTCCATATTCATACATATGTTGTGTGACGTAGAGTAGCTAAATGAAATGATTATTTATATCACAACTTAATATAAAAACTTAAGTATATTTATTTAGTAAGTAATTGTATAAAATATAAATTTTTGTAATAAGTTTGTGAAGGACATTTACTGATAAATGCGTCATAGTTGACATTAGGTAAATAAATTTTAAGTTTTTTTAAGAAAATACTAAAGGTGGTATGCGTAGACAGAAAGTGGAGGGGCGACTGTGAGCGATGAAAGAGTTTCCGAAGTCGGGGTAGAAGAAGTTGTAACATCTGAGGATGATCCTTTTACGAGCAAATTAGCTAAAAAACAAACCAGAGCATGGTTAAAGCCACTATTGTTAGGTGCTGGTTTAGGAATTGCGATCGCCTTTGGTGGGATGGGTGTATTAAATCGTCTTCCATCTGGTCAACAAAGTGCGATCGCGGATAAAAAAGTTAACCCAGCGCTGACAGTCACTATCGCTACAGTAGAAACCGCCCGTGTTGTCCGTACCCTCAAAACTACTGGGACTGTCGCGGCGCGTGATTTAATTCCGGTGTTGCCGCAGACAAATGGCTTGCAAATCAAAAGCATCCCTGAAAATGTGAAAGAAGGAGCTTTTGTCAAAAAAGGTCAAGTGTTAGCGATGTTGGATGATTCCATACTGCAAAACCAAATTAGCCAAGCAAAAGCAGATGTGGAATCCAAACAAGCAGATGTGGAATCTAAACAAGCAGATTTGGCATCTAAACAGGCAGACTTGGTGTCAAATAAAGCGATAGTCCAGCAAAAACAAGCAGATTTAGCTCAAGCTAAGGCGAGGCTAGAGGAAGCAGTCAAAAATTATCAGCGTTATCAACAACTTGCTGACTCTGGGACGATTAGTAAACAAGAACTTGATACTCGTTCCTACAATGTGAAAACTGCCATACAAGTTGTTAATCTCGCCCAAGAAAATGTGCGTAGTGCCCAGGCGAATATTGGCAGCGCTCAGGCGAATATTGGTAACGCCAAAGCTATTATCAACAAAGCTAAGGCCGATGTCCGCAGCAGTGCTGCTAAGGTGCAACAATTGCAAACTCAGTTGGGACAAACTGTGGTACGTGCATCGGTTTCTGGAACGATCGCCGAGAAACTGGCTAGAGTCGGTGATATTACTGGTGTGCCGCCGCAAACCCAGGCTGGGACTGTGATTGGGGGGACGCAAAAGTTATTTTCGATTATCCAGGATAAAAAACTAGAACTTCAAGCGAAGGTTCCCGAAACTCAGCTAAATCAGGTGAAAATTGGCGCATCGGTGCAGATTACTTCTGATGTTGATCGGCGCGTGCGATCGCAAGGACGAGTCAGGGAAATCCAACCACAAGTGAACGATCAAAGGCGTGAAGCTACAGTAAAAATTGACTTACCGCCAACAACTTTACTTAAACCAGGGATGTTTGCTAGTGCTGCAATTACTACTAACTCAGGGATGAGGATGGTAGTACCGCAAAAAGCAGTCCAGTCTCAGTCAGACGCAAGTGTAATTGTATTCACCTTATCGGGTGAGGATACAGTCCGCACCCAGAAAGTAGAGTTAGGAGATCCTGCTAGTGGTGACAAAGTGGAAATTAAGAGAGGGTTGCAGTTAGGCGATCGCGTCGTAGTTGATGGTGCAGGTTATCTCAAAGATGGCGATAAAGTTCGAGTCGCAAAGTAAAACCGAGATGTTGAAAAATGACAAATGACTAATCTAAAATTTCCCCATGTCCTTTAATATCTCAGCTTGGTCGATTAAAAAACCTGTTCCCACAATAGTTTTATTTTTAATTTTAACAGTGGTGGGTTGGTTCTCTTTTATATCCTTGGGGATTGATATTAATCCTAATATTGATGTGCCAACAGTTTCGGTAAAAGTCACCCAACCAGGTGCAGGACCTGCAGAACTAGAATCCCAAGTGACGAAAAAAATTGAAGATGCCGTCGCGGGGTTGGGCAATATTGATTATATGATTTCCACCGTTAGCGATGGGAATTCTCGGACGACAATTAGTTTTGTTTTGGGTACAGATAGCGATCGCGCCACCAATGATGTCCGCAATGCGATCGCTCAAATTCGCCAAGACTTACCCCAAGATATCAACGATCCCATTGTGGAACGCCTGGAATTTTCCGGTGGCTCGGTGATCACCTACGCGGTTAAATCAGATCAGCGTTCTGTAGAAGAACTAAGCAACCTGGTAGATCAAACCATCAGCCGCGCCTTATTGGGAGTCCGTGGTGTCGCCCAAATTCAGCGTGTGGGTGGGGTTGACCGAGAAATTCGGATTAATCTTAATCCCGATCGCTTACAATCTTTAGCGATCACCGCCACCCAGGTAAACGACCAAATCCGCGCTTTGAATATTAACTTACCTGGCGGACGTGCCGAAGTTGGTGGTAGCGAACAAAGTATCCGTACTTTAGGAAGTGCCACCAGTGTAGATATTTTGAAAACCTACGAAATCCTCTTACCACAAGGCGGTTCCGTCCCCTTATCCAGCTTGGGAACCGTAGAAGATAAATTTGGCGACGTGCGCCAAACTGCCCGTCTGAATAATCAACCTGTGGTAGCTTTTCAGGTATTGCGTAGTACTGGCAGCATTCTGGTAACAGTGGAAGAAGGAGTCAAAGCAGCAGTTAAACAACTGGAAAAAACACTTCCCGCAGATGTCAAGCTGGATTTAATTTTTACTAGAGCCGATATTGTCCGCCAATCGTACCAAAGCACTATTGAGGAATTGATTCAAGCTTCGGTGCTGGCGGTGATCGTTATTTTAGTGTTTTTGCGGGACTGGCGAGCAACATTAATTACGGCTGTTGCCTTACCTTTATCAATCATTCCCACCTTCGCAGTGCAGCAAGCTTTTGGTTACACCCTCAATAACATGACTTTGTTGGCATTAGCGCTGGCAGTGGGCAACTTGGTAGATGATGCCGTTGTAGAAATTGAAAACATGGAACGGCACATGGCTATGGGCAAGTCAGCTTGGCAAGCGGCTTTTGACTCTTCTGACGAAGTGGGATTAGCCGTCGTAGCAAGTGCCGCGACGATTATTGCGGTGTTTATGCCCGTTGCTTTTATGGGTGGGATTCCGGGGCAATTTTTCCAACCATTTGGTGTTACCGTTGCCGTTTCCACAATTTTTTCAACTCTTGTAGCGCGGATGGTTACGCCCATGATGGGAGCGTATCTCTTGCAGGAGAAAAAGGAGAGTCGGGGAGTAGTAATAAAATTTTTCAATTTTAAATTTACACTCCCAGGTAGCGGGAACGGAAGTAGAAAACTCAGCACTGAAAAGCGTCGGCGTTTTCAACCTTATAGATCACTCTTAGAGTGGGCGTTACGCCATAGATTAACAACGATCGCGGTCGCCTTAGCTTTCTTCATTGCCAGTGTGATGCTGGTTCCCTTAATTCCCAAGGGTTTCGTTGATGATGGCGACTTCGGATTTTCCAATGTATCTGTAGAATTAGCTCCCGGCTCCACTTTAGAAGACGTTAACAAGGTAGTCACACAAGCGACTGACATCATCCGGCAAAACCCAGTCGTTGAAAGGGTACTAGCAACAGAAGAGATCAATTCTGCAACCCTTGCCATTAATCTCAAACCTAGAGAGGAACGAAATATTTCTCAAAAACAGTTTGAGGAACAAGTGCGCCCTTCCTTTGAACAAATACCAGGAGCGAGAATTAGTTTTCAAAGTCAGTCACCAGGTGGCAGTCGTAAAGGTTTATCAATTGTTCTCAGAAGTGAAAATCCTCAAGCATTGAATCAAGCTGCTGATGCCCTAGAAAAACAGATGCGATCTATAACTGGATTGGTAGAAGTGTCTTCTAGTGCGAGTTTAGTTAAACCAGAAATTTTAGTAATTCCTAACCCACAACGGGCAGCAGATTTGGGAGTGACAGTGCAAGCGATCGCTCGGACTGCTTCCCTTGCCACCATCGGCGACAATGATGCTAACTTAGCAAAATTTAATTTAAGCGATCGGCAAATCCCCATTCGTGTGCAAATCGACCCGAAAGCGCGGGCTGACATCAACAGGATCACGAATCTCCAAGTACCCAGTCAAAATGGTAGCCTAGTTCCCCTTGTGGCAGTGGCAGATATCCGCTTTGGTAGCGGACCTGCTACCATTAACCGCTACGATCGCGCCCGTCAAGTTGCCGTAGAAGCCAATTTACAAGGGATTTCTTTAGGTCAGGCAGTCGAGACAATTAACAAACTACCTGTGATGCAAAACTTACCGCCAGGAGTAGTACAGCAACCTTCAGGCAGTGCCAAAATTATGCAAGACATTTTCGGTCGCTTTGGCGCTGCATTAGGGCTGTCATTAATGTGTATCTATGCAATTCTGGTGTTGCTGTATAACAACTTCCTGCATCCATTATCAATCATGGCAGCCTTGCCCTTTTGTTTAGGCGGCGCACTGATAACGTTGATGATTGCCCAAAAACCCTTGGGACTTTATGCCCTGATTGGTGTCGTGTTGCTATTAGGGATTGTCACTAAAAACTCGATTTTGTTAGTTGACTATACAATCATCAATATGCAAGAAGGCAAAACCCAACGTCAGGCACTTATAGAATCGGGTGTGTCACGTCTGCGCCCAATTTTAATGACTTCTCTGGCAACGATCGCCGGGACTTTGCCCCTAGCATTAGGAATTGGTGCGGGTTCTGAAGTCCGCCAACCAATGGGAATTGCCATTATGGGCGGTTTCACAACTTCCACCCTGTTGACATTGGTGGTAGTGCCAGTAATATTTAGCTACATTGACAACTTCCAAACTTGGATTATGCATACATTGCGCTATGGCTTTGGTAAAAAACCGTCGCGCCCATAAAAGCCTGTTTCTTTTTTTCTTTACTCACATCAGCCGGAGGTCTTCCCAAACTCTACCGATTTCCCGGCTTTATATGGATATGGTTAAAAGCCACATCTTTCGTAAGGGTTTAGCAATGCTAAACCCCTACAGCGTGGTCTATTTACGATTTTCTACAAAATTGTACTAAGTGCGATCGCAATTAACGACACTAAAAATACCTTGTAAGAGATAAGCGATCGTTTAGAGAATTATTGAAAAGTTATCAATTTGATTTTTTCAAGTTATAAAAATATTGTAGATACTAGATTGCACAACTCGGAACTTCGACCTCTGAACTCGGAACTCCGACCTTTAAACTCGGAACTCCGACCTTTAAACTCGGAACTCTGACCTTTAAACTCGGAACTCTGACCTTTGAACTCGGAACTCCGACCTTTGAACTCGGAACTCCGACCATTGAACTCGGAACTCCGACCTTTGAACTCGGAACTTGAGGTTCAGAACTCAAAATCTCAAGTTCTACACTCAAACTCCGAGCTTCTAAGCTCTAACTTTTAACCTCTTAAGCAAAATTGCTGATAGATTTTCTCTACTTTTGATGCTTACGGCTGCACTTTCCGAGATTTACAAAGGAAATTGCGCCTTCATCAACTTTTAGTTTCTACCTTTGAAAGAGTTTAGCCATTCTTGAACTTGCTCTCGTGCAATATCGCGTCCTCCAAGACCAAAGGCTAGAGCAATAGCAACAGCGATCGCACCTAATAAAAGTCCAAAGGCTAAATTTACAATATCACTGGCAACTCCAATCTGTTGCAGTGCCATTGCCGAGACTAAGGCAATGATGGCAATCCGCGCCACCTGTCCCAAAATTTGGGCTTGGCGGTCGCCGGAACTGGTAATGATGTTAAAAGCCATATTTGCTAGGAATAAGCCAATGGCAAATATTACCAATCCCGCCAAAATCCGCCCGAATACGATCACAATACCCGACACTAATGCTGTCAGGGCTGCAATATTCAGGATATTTACTGCCGCCACCGTTGCAAACAGCATGATACCCACCAAGGCAACAATACCTGCAATTTCCGATGGAGTGCGGCTTGTAATCGGGGGTGTTGGTTCTCTTGAAATTACAATTTGTCTGGTGGGTGTTGTCAAACCCAGTATGGTGAAAATGTTATTAAAGCCTAAATTGGTGAGGATACTTGTAACCAAATCCGCGACAAACCGCCCCACGAAATAAGCAACAATCCAAATTGCCACGGCTGTAAAGATGGCAGGGAGGGCGTTAAGAACCTGTTGCAGCATCGAGATCGCTGGCACAGAAATCGCATCAATTCGCAAGGCATTGAGCGCTGCGATCGCTACAGGAATCAAAATCAAAACATAGACAATTGTGCCGATAATACTCGATAAAGGTTGCACCCCCGCAGTGGAAGATAATCCCAATTGAGTACCCAAACGGTCAATGCCTGTTGTTGCAAGCAAGTTCGTCACAATCCGCCGCACCACATTAGCTATGAACCAGCCAACTACAGCAATTAATATCGCCGCTAAAATGTTCGGCAGAATTAGCAGAACTTCTGTAATTAGAGCTTGTACTGGTTGTAGAGCCTGCCTTAGTCCGAGAGTATCCAAAACTGGGGCGAGAAACAGTAAAAATATAAACCAATACAGAGCATTGCCAATCGTCTCACTCAGAGACAGTTGATTGAGGCTGGGTGTTCTGTCTTCTGTTTCTGGATTCAAACGCTCATCCAGGTTAAATGCCTGTAATGAGCGCACAGTGAGTAGCCTCACAATGGTCGCTACTAACCAGGCGGTTGTCAAAATGATTCCCGCGCCAACCAACTTTGGCAAAAAGCCAATCAGTTGATTGAGAAAATTATTCAGGGGTCGAGAGACGACTTCCAGATCCAATGTCTGTAAGACAGCTACCGCCGTCAACAGGATAATGCTCCAAAAGACTAAGCTGGAGATTATTTTCTCCACTTGGGGAACATCTTGACGACCTGTTATTCCGGCGGCAATGCGGTTATCTATGTTTGTGCGATTGAGGATTCCTCGCGTCACTGCTGCTGCGATCGCTGCAATTAGCCAACCTACTAACAAAATTGCCACTGCCCCCAGCAAACGGGGCGTAAACAGAATTAGCTGTTGAACAATACCTTCCACATCAGCTAGTCCTTGATTCACTGATCTTTGGGCCGGTTGCAGGCTGGGCGATTGTGCCAAAAATTGCTGCCCCGTCGTGGACAAAGCAACTCCTATCACCTGTGTTATTCCTTGCCAAGTTGTGTTCATGGTTTTCGGGAATTAAGCTTAAGTATTAACCGCAAACACTGGAGATACTTATGGGATGCCTGAATTTGAATAATTTTGCACTCCAGTAAGTTCACTAGTGTTTTGCCTATCAATTTAGCAGCAAATTACCAGCAAACTCATATATACGTTTAATATTGGGAGTATTTTTTTAACTTTGTTAGGTAATTTCTCGTTTTATCAAAAAATAACGCCAAAAATAAATTGTTCCTAATTTTTTAGTACTACACTGTAATGTGTCCAGAGTGCTTGATTTTGCGCTACTCTAAGTGCAGCAACAGCATAAAATATGTGCAATGTCCCAAGTTTTTGAACAATCGATTCAAATTAATGCTACAGCTACGGTAGTAGAGCGCTGTCTTACCGATCTCGCGCTGATGCATCGTTGGCTCAACCCCGTTCTCCGTTGCGAACCTGTGGGCAAAGCTTGGAGTACCAATGTCGGCAGTCAAAGTCGTTTTATCGTTCAAATTCCGCTACTGAAACCCACCCTAAATAGCGTAGTTGTGCAACGAGAACCGGGTTTAGTAGTCTGGGAATTTCAGGGATTTTTTCAAGGGCGCGATCGCTGGGAATGTCAACCAACACAAAAAGAAACGCGCCTACTGAACCGTTTTGAGTTCGATATTCCTAACCCTGTAATAAGTTGGGGTTTCAAAACCTTTGCTGTATCTTGGACAAAAGAAGATATGCAATCCCAACTGCGCCGCCTCAAACAAGTAGCAGAACAACAAGAATAATTCGATCAGGCGTTGCTGAATTAGGGTATGAAATTTCAAAATTACGTTTATTCAACTCTTAATTCTTTGCGCGGCAGTCGCTCATGGGGGAAACCCCCTTCAACCGCGCTGGCTCGCCTTTGCGTGAGGCTCAATTCATACCGCCATTATCCAATGCCTTCGATCATTAGTCATTTGGTATTGAGTTTTCGCCAGTATTCGTGCTAAAAGCTGTCGGTGGATTCTTTAAAAGACTTTTGCTATTACTCTCAGAATTCATTCTAGAGCAGTTGTTGAGAATAATAGCTTCATCATTACCTTAAGTATAAACACAGTTTTTAACCTCTTGTAGATGTGGCTACAAACCTTTTAAAGTAAGTATTTTTACATTACTTTTACTAGATTAGTAGCTTTAATTGGCAGTGAATTTCCTGTGAAGCAGGTAAAAAAAGCTGTTCTATCCTTAGAGATACGGATTAGTATTGAAGCCTTGAAAGCTGACAAAAAGATTCGTTTATAGGTTAAATGACACAATGTTTAATGTAAATTTTTTGACAAATTTATCACTCGCTACAGTGGGAGCAGCAGTTATTGGACTGGGAGTAGCAGGAACCGCACAAGCTGCGACTTTTACTGAAATGGGTGATGCAGGTAGCACTTTAAGTACCGCCCAAAATCTTCCTGGTGGCATTAATGTCAACAACCCGCAGTTAAGGCATAAACATAAATTTTTATTTAAGCCGTTTAATTTAACTAACCACTGCTGTGTCAATGTTGCTGACACAGCATTTTTGATACTTAAGTTGTAATCAAAGCTATTGTATCTTTCTCACGCAGTCCTTTTTACTTGATTCAACCATTATTACGCAACTTCGCAAGTAACTGCCGAATCACATCTGCATCCTCAGCATCAGGAACCTTTTCTAGATAACTTTGTAAGTCATCTACAGCTTGGGTATAGTTACCAAGTTTATAATAAATTAAACCGCGATCGCGCAATTCTAAACTTAAACCAGGAAACAGCAATAAAATTCGTTCAATCGCTGCTAGCGTTTTTTCTAACTCTTGTTGTTTGATATAAATAAACTTTAAATTTGTGAGCATCCGTGCCAAGAATTGCCGATGACTGACTACGGCTAAAAATTCTGGTTGTAGCGTCACAGATTGCTGATAAAGTTGAGACAGTCGTTCCTCGCAATCTTGGGCAAATATTATTTCACCGCTATTAAAAGCATCCACAAAAATTTCTATATCTGGAATATCCGGGCGGATCAGAAAATGTCCTGGCATCCCCACACCCACCATTGGAAAATCAATCCGTCGGGCAACCTCCAGGTAAACCAACGCTAAAGTAATAGGAATCCCCAATCGTCGCTCAATTACATCATTTAATAAGCTGTTGCGCGGATCATAATAGTCAAGTTGATTACCAGAAAACCCTAAATCATCGTAGAGATACTGATTAATAGTTTGAACCATCCGCAAAGGATATCGTGAGTCAGGCAGGCGTTCTTGAAGTTCCCATGCCATTGTATCGAGGGCGTTGAGATATTCCTCTGGATCTAAGTTGGGATATTCTTCTTGTGCAATATACAAAGCTGCCTTTGCTAAATCAATATCCTCGTCAGACTGCTGAATCTCTTGATAAAAATATTGTCGTGCTGACGAAAAATTCATAAGCTGTTGCTCGGTGAAAGTGTAAGATGTAAGCTTTCCTTTCCTAATGTAATCTAGTAAGCAGCGATCGCTACCCTAAGTTTTTAACCACTATGGTTTTTATCGGTAGATATTATAACACTGTGTTACTACGATGTTCTTAAATATAGATTCTGTTTACATAGCCATACTTACACATAATCACGTAGATAAACCTATCTTAAAGCAACAACTTAATTTTACAAAGTTTTAGTCAATTATTCACTTGATAATGCGTATATAAGTCGCCTTGCATCTAGGTTTTGGCTACTATTTAATCTAATTTTGAATGTATTTCTTATGTGAATACACGCACAAACTCTCGACACTAAATAAATTTGCCAGTAATCTAAGTGAATAAGCGAGTGAGGAAAACACTGATGATAACCTCCTTAATAACTAGAAGACAAAAGCTAAGTTCAAAACTTTAGTCATTTTCACTAGTGCTTATATCTGCGCTCTCCATGAAATGCTGAATTTGACCTGTCGCACTTGAGGCGTTGTGTGCAATTTCGCCAAAAGTTTCGCATAGGCAATTGAGGATATTTCTACTCTTAACATCCACTTTTTTTAGGATAAAAATCTCATGAACTCATTAACTCAATTTCTGAAGCAAAGCGCATTTACATTATTAGGTTTAGGAATATTAACTGCTCCCGCTCATGCTGTTAACATTATTACTACTAGCGATGCCAACGTTTTAGTTAACAGTATTTTAGGATCTGGCATTACTGTCTCAAATGCTACATATAACGGTGCATCTATTGCGTCTGGAACTTTCACAGATGGATTTTCCTCAGGAATTGGCATAGATACAGGCATTATTCTTACTTCCGGTAATGCTACCCTTGCTCCTGGGCCAAATACTCAAGATGACGCAACAGGTAGCAATGGCTTACCTGGGGATGCTGACTTGGATAGCTTGATTTCAGGATTTAATACTTTCGATGCAAATACTCTCCAATTTGATTTTACTTCAGCCACAGGGGATCTCTTTTTCAACTACGTCTTTGCCTCGGAAGAATACAACGAATTCGCTAATACCGCATTTAATGACGTGTTTGGCTTTTTCTTGGACGGGGTTAACATTGCTCTGCTTCCTGGAACTACTACGCCAGTTTCAATTAATAATGTCAACGGTGGTAATCCATTAGGCATTAACGCCCAGAATCCTCAGTTCTTTAACAATAATGATCCATCAGACGGTAGCCCATCCTTCAATCTTCAATATGACGGTTTCACTAAAGTATTTGCTGCTAGCGCCAAAGGGCTAAGTGCTGGAAATCACACCCTTAAACTGGCAATTGCAGATGCGGGAGATAATGTTCTTGATTCCGCTGTGTTTATTCAAGGTGGTACTTTCTCTAGTGAACCACCAAAAAGTGTTCCCGAACCCACTACTATGTTAGGGATTTTAGCATTCGGTGCTTTTAGTCTAAATACACTCAACAAGCGCAAACAATCGAAAGCCACAGTAAAAGCATAAATTCATTGCCAAGTAATTTTAATACTGCGGTGTGAGCGATCGCTCACACCGCAGTTTTTGATTTTGATAGGACTTTTCTCAAAGAGTATAAAATCTTTATTTTGTAATATAATAATCATTGTATTTTTATTAAGTACAATTTATGACTTATCGAAGAAATTTTTTAAAAAGAGCAGGATACACAACCCTTTCTGCATTATTGACTACGGGGTTTTTACAAAAGGATAAGCAGAACGAAAATCATAGCATAAATGCTGCCATAACAAATTCTACAATTGAGAATACCCCCCTTCGGCAATTAGCTGCCGCTAAAGGAAAGCGCTATGGTACAGCAATTTCTAGTGACATTTTGCTAAAAGAAAAAGATTACGCTGACCTAATTGCTCGTGAATGTTCGATTGCGACACCGAATGGTGAATTAAAATGGAATGCCACTGAACCACAGCCAGGAAAATTTACCTTTGAATCAGCAGATGCGATCGCTGACTTCTGCCAAAAGCATAAAATGGAATTGCACGGGCATACCCTTTTCTGGCACATGGCAAAACCAGACTGGGTTCCCTACCCCCCCACTCTTAAGATGATTGAACGGCACGTTAAAGGTGTCATGGGGCATTATCGCAATAGCCCAGTTTTAAAGTCTTGGGATATTGCTAACGAAATTATTGCTGACAATGAAAACGAAACTGATAATGCTACCTACGGTTTACGTAGAGGTGTCAAACCAGAATTGATTCGAGACTTGTTTTTATTTGCCGCTTCAGTTGATAGCAAGAAGAAATTTTACCTCAACGATTTTGGCATCGAAGGCGCTACATGGAAATCAGACCGTTTCTTAAAAATGGTCGAATATCTGAAGAATAAAGAAGTTAAAATTGATGGGGCTGGTATCCAGTCGCATCTGTGGTTTTCTACAGCCTATGCTTTTGACGAAAAAGGATTTAGTTCAGTCTTAAAACGGCTTAACGATCTTGAAGTTAAACCAGTAATCACAGAATTAGATATTATTATTGATACTCCCCTACCCGATAGTATCAAAAAGCTAGACCAGATGGTAGCCGACAGTTACAAGCGATATCTTGACTTGTGCTTTGCGGCTAACGTTGATACTGTAATTACATGGGGGATTAGCGATCGTCATACCTGGATACGTCATCCCGACTGGATACCAGGAAAAACCTTTAGAGAGAATCCACAACTCCATAAATTTCTGCGTCCACTTCCCTTCGACGAAAACCTGAAACCTAAACTTGCTCGTAATGCTATTGCCCAGGCTTTTAGTCAAGCAGTTCGTTAAATACCAGTAAAACATACTCCACACAGGTAGGTGTAAAGTGAACTTTTAAGTATCATCCTAAGCGAAGTATCTGGAGAAGTTCTTGGTAATATTCACCTATAAATCAAAACGACTTTACACTCAACTGCCGATTACTGCATTGGTAGACGCAAAAAGTTGAGCCTGCGATGTGCTTGTTTGTGACAACTTTTGATGTGGATAAGATTCATAATGCTGCCTAGAGAGCGATTCGTTGGGCAGTTATGTCGGGCAGTTATATAGATAGATACGAAGAAGTTTTGGCTCTCAAACCCAAGTTGGCAGTATTCTTATTGCGCGAATGCTGACTCTACTTACAACACTAAAAACTCTTAATTCTCAGCAACGCAATATTTTGGAGTTTATCACACACGCAATTGTTGCCGCTCGTGAGAACAAAGAAGCTCCATCTTTACTTTCAAAAATTAGTACTTCTTCTGCTCAGAAAGAGTTCCTGATTGCTGCATAATCAAAATTGCTTTTTTTGGTTTGAGTCTTATACTAAAGGATTTGACTTTTTTATTTCCACCGTCTGAACTGTTCCGAAAATTCCAAATTTCTCGTAATAATAAAGTACTTAGAAACCAAGGCTCAAGTAAGTAACGGCTCCAAAGTCGTCTCGGTTCACTCAACAACCGATACAACCATTCCAAGCCCATCTTTCCCATCCAGCGAGGAGGAGTAGGTATTACTCCTGCTACATAGTCGATACAGGCTCCACAAGTCAAAATAGTATTAGTCTGAATATGTTCAAGATTTTCGGAAATCCAATCCTCTTGGCGTGGCATACCCATGCCCACCATTAATACATGGGGTTTGTAAGCATTAATTGCAGCCAGAGTAGAGAGATTTTCTTGACTATCTTTATCCATATCAATGTAGCCATGAGCGCAAGCAATCTGTAAACCAGGAAATCTCTGGCGCAAAATACTTGCTCCTTCTTCAGCGACTCCTGGTTTTGAACCTAGATAGAATACGCGCCAGCCTTTATTAACTGCTTCCTCCATCAGAGGCCATATCCAGTCAGCGTATGTTACTCTTTGTTCTCGCTTCATTGGAAAACCCAACAGCTTTCCAATAAACACTAAAGGCATACTATCAATATGGGTATATTCTGCCTTGGCATAAAAAGCTTGCATTTTTGGATTTTTATGGAAGAGATAAAGACTATGCAAGTTGTGATTAGCAATAATCCATTTCTTATTCTTCTGAATAGATTTTTCAATCAAGGCATTCAACTCAGGGATAGAGAGTGCATCTACTGTAACACCAAGAAGTTTATAAGAAGATTGTTTTTTCATAAATTTATTCTACCTTTGGAGTATAATACTCTAACGTTAAAACGTTTTAAAAAACTTATTTTTTTAGTTAAATAATTTTTACAATCGAAATAAATCTTAACTAAAAATGACTTACTTTCATGAGGATTTCTGCAATATTCTGTGCTCTAGCATTCCAGGAATATTTTTCTGTAATTAAGGTATATGCTCTATCTACAAGTGATTGATACTTCTCAATATTTGAAGCCGCGTCTAAGACTGTATTAGCAACTTCTTCACTAGAGTATCCTGTTACTAAAAGATGTTCTAAATGGCGAAATTCTTCTAAACCTCGCAAGCCTTCTGGTGTAGATATAACTAACTTTTTACTAGCAAAATAATCTAATGCTTTATTGCGAGCGCCACCTGCTACAGCTTGTTTTGAAAACGGTAGTAAAGCGATATCTGCATATTTAAGATGGGCGACAAAATCCTCTCTTTTCGGTAAAAAGCCTAAAAAAGAAATGTTAGAAGGTATTGGTTCTGAAATATCACTACCATCCCTACCAATGACAACAAAATGTACTTTCTGCTGATGACTTTCAAGATATTTAGCAACCTCAATAGTCATTGCAACAGACATATCGTTAGTTGGAAATTGAAATGTTCTGGGAGCAATAACAACCGCTATTTTAGCTGGTCTGAATGCTTGATAGGGGTCTTGATTAACGAAAGATTCAGTATTTAGTAAGTCTTCAGTCACTCCATTACCGATGGCATAAATTTGTTGGGGAGTTTTCCCATACCACTGGGAAATTAGTTTAGGAATTGATTCACCTGCTGCAATAATTGGACTGCCGGAAAATACCAAAATTCCCTGAGCAATATACGTTTTAATACATTGTGCCAACTCTTTGAAAGGATTAGCAACTGAAAACAAGCGCATCCAGTATTCATACGCTGAAAATGTATGAAAATCTAATACAAGCGAGGAATCACTATGTTTTCTTAGCTTCAGTGAAATTAAAGCAGCCAATGCAGGTAGTGTTTCTTGAGCATACACAATATCTGGGCAAAACTCGTCGATGCACTTTTCTATAGTTTGAATATATGACTTTAAACTTCTTGAACCAATTGAAATAGAAGGTGCATAATTAACAGATGAACAATCTAATCCTAGCTGAAAAACATCAAAATGTTCAGTAAGATATTGTCCGAGATAAAAAGGTCTAGTAAAAGCACCAAATGGTTGACTGGAATCGAGGGTTGATACAATTAGTAAGCGTTTACCCATATAAAAATCGCTGGTTATTCAAAATTTAAAAACCTGATTTTTAAACTGCATTTGTTAGCAGTTTATTGAGATAGTTATAATGTTAAAAATCAAACCTCTGAGTTAGTTTGGTTGATATCCTCAGCGAATGTGGGAGAACTTGCCAAATTCTTGTAACCAATCATTGCTCTAATATAAGGTAAGAACCAGTAAAATATCCAGAATGGCCCAGAGTGTCTCCTACAAAATACAGTCCAAGGTTTTAACGGAAATGCTTTAATTTGCAACGCCTTTTTCAAGCGTTCTAAGACATTTAAATTGGTATCTACCCAACTATTGCGGATAGAATTTTTAGTACAAGTACCAACATATTCAGGAGCTACCCATATTTGACAACCCAATTTACCTGCTCTGAGGGCATAATCTAAATCTCCTAAACTGTGAACAAATGTTGTATCAACATTGCCAACTTTGGCGGCAACAGTTTTAGGAATTAGTACGCAGTTACCATACATAGCATCGCATTTTTGTATAGCCGAACTTGGTTCTACAAATTCAAATTTATTAGAATACCACTTTTTGGATTTTACTGCTCCTCCATAGGTTGCTTTTCCTGTCGTTGCGTCTTTAGTTGAACCAACTACAATTGAGTCTATACAACCTTGTTCAATCAAATTTTGATGAATCCGCAATAATTTACTTACAGCATTGGTTTCTAGAAATGTGTCATCATTCAACCACAGATAATAATCATATTGATTTTTTATCGCCTCACCAAAGGCCAGATGCATTCCTCCTACCCAGAATAAATTGCCATTACCTTGAAGAATTTTTACCTCTGGATATTCTGCTTTGATAGCCTCCGCAGTTCCATCAGAGCTACCATCATCAGTTAAATAAACATCACAAGGATTTTTTTGCTGATATAAAGCACGTAAACAGGCAAGAGTTGTATTGCGCCTGTTATGGCAGGTCATAATTACGGCTAAGTTTGCTTGTTTAATGTGAATCATTTCTCTCATATAATTTCTTTGGAACATACATATAAATAATGGACTTATAACGGTGTTTTTACAGGTCTACCTTCATAATTCGATAAGGTTTAAAGTTTAGCCATCCTTTCTATCCAGCCACTCAAGTTAATATCTAAATTAAAGTTTTTGAGTTTTTGTTCCATTTTTCTTACTACCAACATATATCGATGCAAAACTGATACGCGAGGCATATTAAGTCTGACAACCTCTTGACACAGCCATTGATATTTATCTGAATTAATATTAATTTTTTTCAATCTTTTGATTTGTGCATTCCAATCGTTATAGAAGAATAAGTTGAAATAATGAATGGAGATAATATCATCCCAATGTTTAATTTGTAGTTCTGTTGATAAACGGTTATGTAAAGATAATGGATAACTATAATTAGGAGGAAGATGTTCGACGTTTACTTCCAAGGCACATAAAGTTACAGATAAAACAGACTGCTCAACAAAATAAAGACCCTGGGGAGGAGTGATATCAAGGCGCATTACGGTTTCAAAATTATCTTTCCATGCTGTAAATATACCCGCACTTCTTCTCACTGCTACTAAACCAGAATTCCAGTAGGCTCTGATTCTTTTATTACCAATTGGGGTGTTAACAAATAACTCACGCTTTACCCCCAGCACTTCATAAAGTTTTTGCCAGTACCATTCTTGGCGGTCTTGCGAACCTGTAGAGCCAATTCCTTGACCATACTCAGGACGTATGCGAACGTTACAATTTACTGGCAATAAAAGCTCTTTTGGTTCAGAAAAAAAGCATTTGTCACTGTCTAAAAAAACTAATATTTCTGCATCAATATTTTGTTCTGCATAGGCACAAACCAAGGGTTTATTGGCTAAATAATATTCATGAAATTCTCGATTTATCGGAATTTGCTGATGAGTCACCTGCAACGCTTCAAAGGCTTGCTGAGTTTGCTTTGATATTGGCTCACCGACTCTGGGATGAAAACTATACATGGGTGTATCTTTTAAATTGCCGCAGAACTTACGAATACTTTCTGCAAGCATCAAAGATTGATCTTCTAAACGACCAGGTTCTGTACAAATTATAAACGCTATAGGTATTGACATATATGAAGGATTTATTTTCTAAGTTAATTACTGAATGAAGATTTATTTGCTAGTATCAATATTTCCTGAAATAAAGCTGAATAACGACGTGCTTGAAGCTCCAGAGTAAATTTTTGTTCGGCTTTCTCACGAGCATAGAATGAGAGCTTTTGCAGCCTCTGTTCATTTTCAAGTACCCAGATAATTCCTTTGGCAAAATCCTCGACTTTATAAGATTTAGCTAAATAACCGTTCTGTTGATGGTCAACAATATCTTTTAAGCCAGTAGAATTAAATGCCACAACTGGAGTACCACAAGCGAGTGATTCGGAAGCTGTCTGTCCAAAAGATTCTTGCAGAGACGGTACAAGCATTACATCAGCTGCTGAGTAAACAGTTGCTAAAGATATATCATCATGTAAGTGTCCCAAATAGTGGGTTTTGAAGCCCAGATCAGGTGGATTTTCGGGTTGAGATGCACCGAAAATAACGACCTCAAACTTATCTTTCCAGCCAGATTTGCTTAATTCTTGTAATGCTGGTTGCAGGTAATGAAAACCTTTTCTAGAGTCATTGGTGGCATCTAGCGCTCCAAATAGAATGAGTTGTTTATCTAGAGGTAAATTCAGTAATTCTCGCGCTAAACCTTGATGAACAGGTTTATACTTTTGAGTATCCAGTCCATTCGGAATTACTTCGATTCGCAAATTCTTAAACAGAGAACTAGACTTAGCGCATTCGGCTAACCAAGAACCTGGCGAAACAATTGTCAGATTTAAATTTTTCAAAGCTTTGGCTTTACGCTGCCATACCCAACGCGATAAATCCCAATCCTTTTGGCTGTTTAGTTGAGGACAGGCTCCACAGGATATTTGATAGCGATCGCAATCTCCAGTATAGCTGCATCCTCCAGTAAATCCCCACATATCATGAATTGTCCAGACCAAAGGGCGCTTTAGTTTAGCAATAGTTTCTATTTGCATAAAAGCCGCGCTAATCCAATGCAAATTGATTATGTCTGGATTAATCTGAGCAACTTGAGAAACAACTCTATCTGGCAACCATTGAATAAAAAATGGAGTACTTTGCTTTTGAGAATAAAGCTTTAAAGGTAAAGTTTCAAATGTCAACTTTGCTTTAGCGATGCCTTGAAATAATCTGAGCTTAGGTGCAATTACTGTTTTGTCATCAGTATATTTTTCTTGCACCAGCATTTGTGATTGTAAGTCAATATTTTGTAACCCTTTGTGCAAGCGATATGCAGCACGAGCCGCACCACCAGCCACATCCTGGGTGCTAAGGAGCAAGACGTTCATATTAGTAGTATTTAATTTTAAAAAAATATATTTGATATTGATCGCAGAAAATCAATATTATTTGTTTGGCTTGATGCCCTCACAATATAACGAGCCTGGTAGATATACTGTTCCATCGGCATTAATATCTAAGACTTCACTCCCAAAGTTTGAAATATCACTTGTATGGGCATCCAAAAATTTAATATCCGAAAAACCAACTCTTTCAAAAAGCGTTTTCATACTATAGCTATCATACATCCACTTATGTTTTTCACCAAGGGTCGTTTCATCTATCAGAGACTTACGGACATAATGTGGTATAAACCTCTTTACCATATCAATATAGAGGTATTTGAATTTGTTTCTGAGTTTATTTTGATTGATACTAAATAGCTTTTCTAACAAAGAATTAGTATGATTAGTTGCTATCTCTTCTTTGATTTTAACACCTGTTCTGGCTTCTACATAGTTGATAGATGATTCATCATTGTTTTCAAGCACTTGTCGCCAGTAAGTTTTCATCAAACCGCCATGTTCGGTTCTAACTAACTGGTCGATTAACTCAATAATAATCCATTCATATTGTTTCTTTGTTCCCTCATTTTCAATACTGTCGATAATTCTTAAATATTCACGGCAGGTTCGCTCTAAGTCAGGAACAACAATGCGTAAAATGCCTTGAGGTTTGAGAACTCTATAGCATTCTTTCACCAGCATTTCTCCCGTGTCTTTAGAGAAATGCTCTAGTACATGACTACTATAAATTACATCGAAATAATCTTTAGGATATGGAAGTGGTTGCAGTAAGTTATGGGCAATTACTTCAGGATGTTCAGAATTAAAATCTATATTTATCCATCCAGAAGAAAATCTGTGTCCACAGCCAAAATTTAACTTTTTCATGCTTTTTCTCCTTTTACTTATGCAAGTATGTAAACTATTTATTTATTGCTGTACGCTGAAAACTAAGAGTCAGAGATAGAGAGGTTGTGACATACATTAACCAATTCCAACCGGGAGTTAATAATCTTGCTTCTGAGAAATTCAATATGACGATAATAACTAACATCTGCATTGGCCAGTAATCTTCCGGTTTTTTGGCGATAGAAACAATTCGAGTCAATGCCATTGCAAAGAACCGGATAAACCCTGCCGCAAAAATCAAAAAACCTAAGAATCCTAAATCTAACAATAGTTCTAAAAAGCCATTGTGAGCATTACTTGCCCAATCATAAGTAGCTCTCAGATTAGATGCGGCACTAGTAGTCCAAAATCCATAATATCCATAACCTAGCCAAGGTCTTTCCAAAACCTTGGAAATCACTAATCCCCAGACGTCAGAGCGTCCGTTGAAGGTAAGGTCTTTACCAGAAGTACCAATTACACTTTCAGCATTATTGATCAGTAACATTGAAAAAATAATGAGTAACATTAAAGCTGAAGTAATCGTAATAACTTGTAATTTATAATTAGTTTTTTTCAGGGATTGGTAGAAAGGCAAAAGTAATATCGTTGTCAATAAAATCGCCAAAGATGTTGTTGAACGTGTGAGGATAATTAAACATATAGATAACCCACATATTGCCCACATCAACCAGCGATATCGAGAGCTACTAAGGGCAAGATGTAAAAACACTCCTGCACTCCAATTCATCATGTAACCTAATTCATTTTTATGACCATAAATTCCGCTCCACATATTTACTAATTCAGGTGATTTGTGAATATAACCTGGGATGAATGCAGAGAATATCATAGATAATAATGTAGCGGCACCAAGCGCCCAAGCTATTAGTCTCATTTGTTCCCTAAGGGAATAACGCATTGCCAAATAGATTGCAATAAAATATACTCTGATTAGACCTTTTATATAAGTAAGACTAGAAGTTAGGTCTTCTGACCACAAGATAGAAAATATAACTATAGCTAGTAAAAAAAACTGTAATGGACTTTTGGTAATTACATAAAGAAAACCCTTCCAGTATAAAATTAGGAAATAAAATAGGATTAAATATGAAATTATATTGAACAAAGTATCTAGCTTATCCCCTCCAAGGGTAGTCATGGAAACTTCTTGTGCAGGGTGGATTGTTAATGCCCCTACAGCAATAAGTAATAGCAAAATAGTTAATATTTTTTCTGTTAATTTTACGTTCATTGCTTACATTCAATTTATTAATTAACTACATATTCATCACTATTTTTTTATCGCTGAGTAATTCAATCTTTTCTTAACTTCCTCTTTGAAAATATCCAATGCAGTTGCTTTATAGACTGTTCTCTGAGTAAAATTATCTGCCTCTGTATTCCTCACAATAAACGGTGGATGTTTTAAGGGAAATTCCATTGCTTGCATTGACATATTGATGAACGAAAATTCTTGGTTGGAAGTGAAATGAGTCGCGTCTGCACCAACACCAACATTAGAGATTAAGTTGACATTGGGGATAATACTTAAGCTACCCTGCATCCAGCAAGCAAATGTCCATTGATAATCCCAGGTTATACCCGTAGGATTGTTATAAACAGAGTGAAATATTCGTCGCCAATAATTTACTGCTTTTTGGTCTATGAGAATATCACGTAAAAGGTTTTCTGCCTGCACTTCTTTCCAGAGTTTGATCGTCAAATCATAATGTTGCCAAGCACGTCTCCAACTTGCCCAACCCCAACAGTGGTTATAGCGAGAAAAATAGTAACTATAATTTGTGCGTTTTCGTCCGAATTGAAGATTTTGAGCAGAGATTGTGGCGATTCTAGTATCATATCTATATTTTTCTAGCAGTTCTTCACTAAATCTAAAAAATGTTGGGTGAGGGATACAATCATCTTCTAAAATAATTGTTTCTTCAACATTATTAAATACCCAATCTAAACCACTAGATACTCGTTTTGCACAACCTAAGTTGATATTAGAATAGTTCTTAATAACTTCGCAATCCCAATCAACTCTTTCAATAATTGCGCGAGTTGCTTCACACTTTTCTACCTCACCTTCGCGGTCAGTGCGGGGTCCATCGGCAATTACAAAAAGTTTTGTTGGCTTGGCTTGGCGAATAGCGTCAAAAACTTTCTCTGTTGTTTGTGGACGTTTGAAAATAATAAAAGTTACTGGTGTTTGCATCTTTGATGATTTTGGTTAAAATTATTAATATTTGTAAAAAGGAATAAGCGATCGCACTTGAATCTTAAATATTTTCTGTGTTCTTGAATCAAAGGCATTGCAGACAAAAGCCGCAGCAGCTTGAGATATTATTGTGGCGATCGCAGCCCCAAGTCCGGCATATTTAGGAATTAGGAATAAATTGAGAACAATGTTTAATATCGCTCCAAATAAAGTTTTACCTAAAGAAACGTGGTTCAAATTTTCAGCAATAAACCAGGGTGATGTTGCAAGACCCATAAAGACAAACAAAGAAGTCCAAATATGAACTGCTAATATTGGCCCTGCTTCTGCATATCCACTGCCAAACATCACCATAATTATCTTGTTAGACAAAAATGACATTGGCAGAGCAATTGCCAAAGATATACACGTCATTAGACTGAGTAATTGTCCCAGTCGCTGATAGTAAAGACTTTCTGATTTTTCCTTAGCTGCGTAAATTGCCGGAGCAACAGAAGAAACAATCGCCCCCGGAATAAAATACCAAATTTCAGAAATACGGACAGCAGCAGAATAAATTCCAACCTCACTATTTCCGATCATTTGACCTAACATCACCTGATCTATTTTCATAAAAATCAGGATAGCAAACCCCGAAAAAATAAGAGGTAAACTCTCTTTCATCAGAGTTTTAGCAGCAGAAAAACTCCAACGCCATAACCACAACGAAGACGCTTTGACTTGGTAAACAATCAGCAAACCAATTGCACTCATTGCAAATTCTGCTAATGTTACCCAAGCAAAAGCTAACAACGGTGCTTTTGTTAATATTAGGGCGATTTTGATGCCACTACTTAGTAGAAACGCTGCGTTTTTAGCGATCACAGTGTATTTTGATTGCACCTGTGATTGAAACCATATTTCAATAGTATCAGCAGCCCTAAAAATTCCTGCCATCCCTAAAATTGCAACTAGCCATATCTTCAGTGTTTCATTTTCACCTAAGAAAAACATAGTGCTAACTGCCAATAAGACAGAAGCAATTCCACCCAGCAATTTTAGCCAAAAAGTGGTTCCTAAAATTTCCTCTTTGTCTGATGATTGACGGACAAGATGGCGAACTACTACGTCGTCTAGTCCTAGAGTGAAAATTGGGCTAAATAAGCTCACAAAAGCTAAAGCATAGTTAAACAGACCATACTGCTGTACTCCTAAGTAGCGTGCTACCCATACTCCTACGACTAAGCTCGCACCCATACGTAGAATGCGGTCACCAAACAACCAACCTGTATTGGCAATAATTGCACGCAGCCCAGAACGAGATTTAAATTTTGATAAGTTTTGAAATTTTAATTTACTTAACATTATTTTTAGTAGTTAATTATGTGGCATTCTCCATCAAGCTCTATCGGGCTATTTTTTTATTTTTCAAGGCACAAAATGATGTATATTTATCCAAGCTTCTACATTACTTTTAATTTCCCAGTCATTAAGTTTTTTAAAAAATAGCTAAATAATAAAACCATTCCTTTGATTTTCCAAAAGAAATTGCGTTCAAACAAAAATATTATTTTCCAATATGAAATAAAATCTTCAACTTTTGGACATGGGATTGTTTTTAATTCATTGAGGGATGTGAAAGCCAATAATAATGGTAAAGTAAAATTATTTTTTTGCAGGATGTAATTAAATAAGGAATTGCGTTTCCAGAATCTCTTATATTCATAATTATTGTTGGCGTCCAAAAGCTTCTTGTTATGATATTGATTACTTTGATGTATTCTATACTTCACTAGAGGTTTAGACATATAAAACTTTTTAGCCCCTACCAAAGAAGCTCCCCATATCAAACAGTCATCAGCCCTCACACGCCAATCTTCCATATATGGAATAGGTAAAAACTTGCTGACTATTTCTCTACGTATTGATAAGGTTGAAGTTATCGAGCCAATCCATTCACCACTATATAAAGTTCTGATTAGTGAATAACCTAAATCTAAATCAACTGCATCGCTTTGAAATGTTTCTTCCACTGCTCCAAATTTTTTATACGCACAAAATACAAAATCACATTCACTACGCCTATTATAAAAATTTAAGGCAGTTTCTAAATATTGAGGTTCATAAATATCATCGGCGTCTAAAAAAAATATAATGTCGCCAGTTGCAGCTAAAAATCCTTCGTTAAAGGATGATAATTGTCCTTGATTTTTTTCTTTCAAGATAGATTTAACATTAGCTACTTGACTAAAATTAGCGATAACTTCCGCAGAATTATCTGTGGATGCGTCATCAACAACAATAATTTCATCAAATTTAACTGTTTGATTTAAAGCACTATCAAGTGCCTCAGAGAGAAATTCAGCGTAATTGTAATTATTAATTAAACAAGATGTTTTAATTTTATTATCCATCTAAAAATGCCTCGGTAGAGAATAAAAAAACTGAGATATTTTTTACAGCCTATAATTACCAATAGGCTGGATATTTTGATGGATTTGTAGGGACATCATCAGGTCTACACCTCACCCAATATTCATTATAAATAGACTGAAAAAACGGACTTTTATCCCAACGGTTGCCTTTAATTCCAAAAAGAATTTGAGTTGCTCCTCCAAGATGCACAGCCTGTTTACCCAGAGATTTAATGTAAGCAGCTAATGGAAGTCCATAAGCACCACATCCGATAATAGCTACGTCAAAATCTTGGTTTTTAATTTGGTTACACATCCAATCATAAGCATCGAACCAAGTATTGAACTGGGTTTGAGTTCCAGCTAGAGACTGAACTGCTTTGAAGGTAGTTAATTCAAATTCAGGCAGAATATTTTGGTTTTCAAAAAGTAACTTTCTATGGTTTTTATATTGTGATGAAATGGTTTCTGCAAAAGGGTGAATAACCAAAACCTTTTTCCCCTCAAGATTCTTGCTCCAAGGGTCGTTGTGATAATAAGGTTCAAGTGTCTTTAATTCGACAAAAGAAGCTTTTTGGCAAGAATTTCTGATGATTTCCGGTTCTCCAATTTGAAACCATACTCCCAAAGCATCTATAGATTTTGATGACTCTATAAAAAGTTGACTAAATCGATCTAGATGTTTTTCATCTACTGGAAAAAACCCAGAATCATTAGACATTGACTCAAATATAGATTCCTTGTAACCTCCTTTTAGATATTCATTCACACAATAAGCTTCTGTGCTACCAAACCGACTAATCATAAAAGGTTTAGTATCTTTGATAAGATTGGTAAGTAATTCATTACTCTGTTGAGGAGATAAAATTTGCCGATATATGTCATAGTTTTTGACATAATTCTGAAGAATTATGGCCTTTGTAGAAAGAGAACCTTTCCATTTAGCTAATGGAGTATTTGATTTTACAAATTGCTTGAGATTTTTACTTAATGTCATTAATTTAGTCCTCAGTCAAAAAATTGGATTTAGATGGTTGTAATGAGGCTCGCTTTCGCAATCCATCGGAGAACTTAACCTTCTTTGGAATATTTGGTTAAGCTGCTAGATACTAAATCTTGTTCCATTTCTTGTCCTTTGGTATAGTAGAAATAACTATTAGGTTCATTTCTAATATTCACACCATTCATGACTATCCCTAAAACCTTCTGACCTGACTGAGTTAAAAACTCTTTAGCTGCATTTGCACTGTTCAAGTCAACTACTCCAGGACGAACAACTAATAAAATACCGTCAGTGAGCGTGCTTAATACAGCAGCATCTGCTATTCCTGACAAAGGTGGCGTATCAAAAATGATAAAGTCATAATCTTTACCAAAGTTACTAATCAATGTTGCCATACGTTGAGAATCTAGCATTGCCACTGGATTAGGAGGCAAAACTCCAGAAGGAAGAACATCCAGGTTAGGCATAACTTCTTGCACCGCTGTATCTAAAGAAACTTGACCAACAAGGACATTGCTTAACCCCACTACATTTGTTAGCTCCCAGATATGATGCTGTATGGGATGACGCATATCTGCATCCACTAATAGCACCCGACGTCCCGCCTGAGCCATAGTCACAGCTAGATTTGCAGATACGTCAGACTTTCCTTCTTTGGATACAGAACTTGTGACTACAATGCTTTTGAGCGGTTTATCAAAACAGAGGAACTTCAAGTTCACTTGTAGTATTTGGTATGCGTCACCAAGAGGGAAGTAAGGAATATCTCTGCCAATAATTTTGGGAACAGGTCTATCGAGTCCTGCTACAGAAGAATGATCTTTACCACTTCTACCTTGTGTTGGAATCACTGCCAAAACTGTATATTTTAAGACTTCTTTGGCTTCTTTGACCGTCTTCACCGAGCGGTCTATCAAGTCTATACCAAAGGCGGCAATGATACCTAAGAAAAGACCAACTGCGCCTCCACCAATAATGAACAGGGTTTTGCGAGGTCCTTCTGGTTTCTCGGGGGTTAAGGCATAGGAAATTACACGAGCATTGGGAATCTTTTGGTTCTGTGCAATATCAATTTCTTGGCGTTTATTTAAGAGCGTTTCGTAAGTCGTTTGAGCCGCTTTCAGCTTCCGTTCTAGCTCTCGTTGATTCTGTTCTAGTCTTGGCAAATTATTGGCTCGTTTGATGTAGGCCTTTTGCTGTCGTTGGAGTGTGGCAATTTGTCTTTCTAGACCAACGTGTTGTGCCTCAGCACGAGTAATATCTAGAATTAGGCTTTGCCGTAGTTGCCCAACCTGTAAACTTCCCTGTGTTATCTGCGTTCCACCAGCTATTTGTCCAGTGCGCTCTTTTAGCAAGCTCTTAAGAGCTACAACTTTTTCTTCTAAGCTAGTAATTGTCGGGTGTCCAGATTCAAAACGAGTGCGCTCCAGTACTAGTTGACTTTCTACTTCTTGGAGTTGGGCAAGCACTTTCTGAACTCCAGGCGCTTGACTGACTTCAGATTCGATTACACCTCGCGGTGAATCTACCTGAGCTTGACTGCGTAACTTTCCTAAACGACCTTGGACATCATCTAGTTGCGCTTGAGCTTGAGAAATTTGGTTTCCTAACTGGGAAATTGTATCAACTGCTGCGGCTGATTCTTGTTCTAGGACAACAACTTTATTCTTTTCTTTAAATATCCGCAGTTCTGATTCGGCTCTGCTGACAATTCTCTCGGCTGTGGGTACTTCGGTTATCAGAACCTCTTTGGCTGTCAGTGCTTCATTCTGATTAGCCTTGATATTTAGGTCGATATAACTGTCAATAACTTTATTAACGACTTTGGCAGCCAGTTCTGGATTACCGCCCTGATAAGAAAGTTGTACAACATCAGTACCTTTGATTCCTTCTATTTTTAGTTGTCTTGCCAACTGGGGAATTGACAGCAATTTACCTTCACTATTTTGGAGGTTGAGGGAATTAATTGTTTTCTCAATTACTGGATTTGAACCAACAACTCTCACCTGAGTTTCCAGAGGATTGTCGTTCATATTCAAAGCTTCCAGACGTCCTATGTCTTGCGGTAATCCCGTGAGTGAGGAAGTGCGATTTGTTTTAATCATCAAACTTCCTTCTGCCTTGTAGAAGGGTTTTAGTGAAAAGGCATATAAGCATCCAAGAGTAACAGATATGCCAAAAATTCCGACTATAGGTAGCCAACGCCGTTGAAGAACTTCTAAGTATTTTTGAATATCTATCTCTTCAACGTGGGGTAAAGATTCCATTGTCATAATATACAAATATTATAAAAAACAATACTGTTTACAGCAGATTTTTCTCAGTATTTTCCCACAAACTGCGCCAAATCAATCCTCCGAATACATATCCTAATTTTATAAGTCTAAATTTTGCCCTAGATGTTCCCCTGTCAGTAAAATAGGATAATTCACAACTTTATTCCTGATTTCACGGCTTTCTATTTTTCTTGGTTAATTTACTTTTATCCAACCACTGATGTAATTATTGATGAGTGGTCTAACTTTTCATATCATATTATGTAAGAACACTTAATCGGTGAACTTTACAAAAAATTTACACATTGTAGTATATTAGAATTGGTTTATTATTGCAGATTATACGTATTTTCGACTCCTGCTGTTTCCTACAGGTGGCTATAGTACCTATTTAGTAAGCAGATTGCAGATTAATTCAACTTGTGAAAGATAATATTGATTCGGTATTAGTGCGCTACTAGGTGCAGCAGGTTTACTACGATTAATGTAGGCAATGGAACATACAGCAGAATTCAGGAGTCAGAATTCGGAATTCAGAAGTAAAACAGACTTTACGCCTGACTTGGAGACTTAGGTTGTGTATTTCACCAACTTGAAATCATCTGTAGATTTCTGACTTGAGTCAGCGCTTTACCAACTGAGTGTTGAATATCATAATCAAGCGGATTTCCAAGATTCTGGCGCTATCATTGGTCACGCTGTAATTACGCAGATGCGATCGCTAACCATAATCCTAACACTGGACTAAGAAACCCATCTGGCGGAGCGTACAACCTAGCGGCGAGTCATTTGATTTTGAATCTCCCCCAGCCTCCCGCTAAAACTTAGCCGTAAATTGATCCCCAAGCCCCAGTCTTAAGGATCAATTTATGGCGTAGAGGGGGGGCGTTCAGTGCTAATCTGAAAGGTGACATTGCTTGATTTTATGTCTTCTACGACCTTATCTGAAATATAGCTTCAATCATTAGGCGCAGCATGGTAACAACCGCAGAAAAAACAAACATTGGTTACATTACCCAAATCATTGGCCCAGTTGTAGACGTTAAATTTCCCGGCGGGAAATTGCCACAAATCTACAGCGCTTTGAAAATCAAAGGCACCAATGAAGCTGGACAGGAAATCAACATCACCGTTGAAGTACAGCAACTGCTAGGCGACAACCAGGTGCGGACTGTTGCGATGAGTTCCACCGAAGGCTTAGTGCGCGGTTTTGAAGTCAGCGATACAGGCGCTCCCATTACCGTGCCAGTTGGTAAAGCCACCTTGGGTCGAATTTTCAACGTCCTTGGTGAACCTGTGGACAACAGAGGCCCAGTAAATGCTGAGGCAACTCTACCCATTCACCGCTCTGCTCCCAAATTCACTGACCTGGAAACCAAACCTTCCGTATTTGAGACTGGGATTAAAGTTGTTGACCTTCTGACTCCCTATCGACGCGGCGGTAAGATTGGTCTGTTCGGCGGTGCTGGTGTTGGTAAAACCGTGATCATGATGGAGTTGATCAACAACATCGCTACCCAACACGGTGGAGTATCTGTATTTGCTGGCGTGGGTGAGCGCACCCGTGAAGGCAATGACCTCTACAACGAAATGATTGAATCTGGGGTTATCAACAATGAGAACCTCAACGAATCAAAAATTGCTCTAGTTTACGGTCAAATGAACGAGCCACCCGGAGCCAGAATGCGGGTTGGTCTTTCTGGATTGACAGTAGCAGAGTACTTCCGCGATGTGAACAAGCAGGATGTGCTGTTGTTTATTGACAACATTTTCCGGTTTGTACAAGCAGGTTCGGAAGTGTCCGCGCTACTGGGTCGGATGCCTTCAGCGGTAGGATATCAGCCGACATTGGGAACCGACGTGGGTGAACTGCAAGAGCGGATTACCTCGACTACAGAGGGTTCCATTACCTCCATTCAGGCAGTGTACGTACCTGCAGATGACCTCACCGACCCCGCACCTGCTACTACCTTCGCCCACTTGGATGGTACAACAGTGCTATCTCGTGGTTTGGCAGCTAAGGGAATTTATCCCGCAGTTGACCCCCTTGGTTCCACTTCCACCATGCTTCAACCAAATATTGTTGGTGACGAACACTACAATACTGCGCGGGCGGTGCAATCAACTCTGCAACGTTATAAAGAACTCCAAGACATTATCGCCATTCTTGGTCTAGATGAATTGTCTGAAGAAGACCGTCTCATCGTAGCGCGGGCCCGGAAAGTTGAGCGTTTCTTGTCCCAGCCGTTCTTTGTGGCAGAAGTATTCACCGGTTCTCCTGGTAAGTACGTGAAGTTGGAAGACACCATCAAAGGGTTCCAAAAGATTCTGTCTGGTGAGTTGGATGATCTGCCAGAACAGGCTTTCTACTTGGTTGGCGATATTAACGAAGCGATCGCTAAAGCTGCAAAAATCAAAGGTTAGTCATTAGTCATTGGTCATTAGTCATTAGTCATTAGTCATTAGTCATTAGTTCAACTGCTAATGACTAATGGCAATTACAAATGACAAAGGACATAGACGCCCTTTGGGCGGCTTCCCGTAGGGTAGGACAAAGGACGAAGGACAAAGGACAAAAGACAAATGACATTAACCGTTCGTGTAATTTCCCCAGACAAAACAGTATGGGATGCCCCAGCTGAAGAAGTTGTTTTGCCTAGCACTACTGGTCAACTAGGTATTTTAACTGGACATGCACCACTGTTGACCGCCCTGGATACTGGTGTAATGCGAGTCCGTGCCGCTAAAAATCAGAATTGGCAAGCGATCGCTCTTTTGGGTGGCTTTGCCGAAATCGAAGAAAATGAAGTGACAATTCTGGTTAACGGCGCTGAACGTGGCGACAAAATTAACCTTGATGAAGCTCGTGCTGCTTACAACCAAGCAGAAGCACGTCTAAATCAAGTTTCAGGAGACGATCGCCAAGCCCAAATCCAAGCAACACAAGGCTTCAAACGCGCCCGCGCTCGGTTTCAAGCTGCTGGCGGTTTGGTCTAACATTTTACTTCTGACTTTTGCTTAGTAGGGTGAGCTAAAGACTCACCCTACTAAATAGTAAGTAATTCGATAGTGACGTACCTACACCGCCTGAGTACAGGTCGGTGTAGGCTTCTCAAAGACTCCTCATTGAGGACATTTTTTGAGCTTTTAGATCGTGCGTCCCACGATTCTTTATGTTTAGGGAAGC
>NZ_JBGTFY010000055.1:0-3731 GCF_041747015.1 Nostoc sp. | reverse complement strand
GCTTGATAGTTCTAGCCAATGGCTTGATGTCAATCTGCCCAAAATGACAGCGAAAATATCTGACTTTAGCGACGCTCTCCCAGCAGAATCTAACCCCAATCCCCCCATTGACAAAGCTACTTTAGAGCGCATTTATGAACTAGAAATCAATCTTGGTAGCAAGGCAAGTGATAGCCAAGAAGAAAAAACTAAACTATCACCAATGGCGCAAAAACTGTATGAATACCTCACTAGAACGGAACGAATATCAGCTGATGTTAGAGAGTTTAAGGGCAATTTTAAAGTGGCTGGTGAAAGATTCACTGTTGAGCAAATCAAGGGCTGGATGTACGAAATTGTGGGGGCAGGATTGGCGGACTGGATAGCCGAGGGTGTTATCAAGCTCAATCAAATTTAACCGCTTAGAGTGTCCGCGTGTCTACTCCCAAAACCCCCTTTTTTCGCGGACACACCTACTCCAGACACTACAGACACTAAAGCTTGAAAGCCTTATACAGCATAGACACAGGAGGACACCAGCCGCAGACACCGCAGACACCAAATGTCTATCAAGTGTCTATTAAATGTCCGCTTTTCACTGTCCGTAGGATAGGATTGTTATATACGTTAGCCACTACATTTAGATGATTAACAGTTAAAGAGGTCTAAAAATGAAAACCGAACACGAACGCGAACAGTTAATCAACGCAATCAACGTACTGTTACATCAATCTTATGACAGTACTTTAGACGAGATTTACACACTACTCAAAAACATCGAAGATGAAGAGGACGAAAACGATTTAATCGCCTATCATGCTGCTAAAAGTGATGTAGAAAATAATAGTCTTATCGCCTGGGAAGACATGAAAAAGGAAATCGCTAATGAAAGAAAAAAGGACGTAGCGTGATCTACGAAGTTAAATTTACCAAGGGGGCGATAAAAATGTTTATCAAACTATCTCAACAATTGCTTGACCGCATACAAACCAAAATAGATGACTTAGCAATAGAACCACGTCCCAACGGAGTAAAAAAGTTAAAAGGTGAAGAAAATTCCTATCGAATTAGAGTAGGCGACTATCGCGTTATCTACGATATTTTCGATGATGTTTTATTGGTAAGTGTTGTGTCAGTCGGACATCGTAGCGAGGTATATAAAGATGAAAGTTGACCAGCAATAAAAAATTAGAGCGATCGCCTACAGCATAGTAGAAGAGATACGTTTATATATTCATAATCTGGCAGAGATGAATTATTGGCTCATGAAGTCAGAACCAGAAGTTTACAGCATCGCTGACCTTCAGCAGCAGCGCGAAACTATCTGGGACGGTGTTCGCAATTATCAAGCTCGTAATTATTTGCGTCAAATGCTCCCAGGAGACTTAGCTTTTTTCTATCACTCCAACACAAATCCTCCTGGTATTGCTGGGGTAATGCGTGTAGTGAAAACGGGTATTGCTGACCCGACCCAGTTTGACCCAAATAGTATTTACTATGACTCGAAATCAAGTCCCGAATTCCCTCGTTGGCAAACAGTTTTAGTCGAATTCGTTGAAACCTTTTCTAACCTCATCTTGCTATCAACACTCCGAGAGGAGTTTAACCCCGAAGAACTAATGGTGGTCAGACAAGGAAATCGGTTATCAGTGCTGCCTGTCCCTGAAGCAGTGACTAAGAAAATTCTGGCGATGAAAATCTCCTAAATATTCAAAATAAAGATAATTGTCCTGGCGATACATTTCCTCTGCGTCGGGTATGAAAACTCAGGTGACAAGCTGTGCATAAGGCATATAAGTTTTCTCGGCGATTATCCTCTGGCAAGAAATTTTTATGATGCACTGTTAATGTTAGCGCCATTCTAAGAGAACGGGAAAGTTCGGATGTATCATCACCTGGGCTAATGCACTGCAAGCCACACTTAGAGCAACGCCAGCCCATAGATTGCGCCTTTCCAATAACGTACATCATACCTGGGTAGGGGGGAGCATCAATCAAAATATTCACTTTGGAGCAAAATACTTCTTGCGGAAGTTGGTGGGTGTCATTTAGCTATGTAGAGTCTGTAAAATCGCTGCTTTGATAGCAAAATTGATATCGGCAAACTGATTCGCTTACTTCTGGCGATCGCCCCGCGCATACAAGTCATGATGTAAGAATTACTCACGGGGTCAACCCGACTAAAATATGATGATTAAACACCATGAGCAAACAATATAAAATCTATCTTGATGCTTGTTGTTTGAATCGTCCGTTTGATGACCAAACGCAATCCCGTGTTTATTTAGAAGCACAGGCAGTTATGACAATTCTGAGTCAATGTCAATCAGCGACTTGGAAACTTATCAACAGCAGTGCTTTAATCGCCGAATTAAACCAAACACCTGATTTAGAAAGACTACAAAACGTCAAAAAATTACTCGCCATTGCTAAAATTAAAGTTATTAATAGCACCTTCATTGAAAACAGAGCCGCCGAACTCCAACTCTTAGGATTCTCCAGCTATGATGCCACCCACATCGCCAGCGCCGAAAGAAGTCAGGCTGATGTATTTCTCACAACAGATGACAGACTCTTCAAAAAAGCTCAAAAAAACTCTCAATTAATTAACGTTTTGATTAATAATCCCGTTCAATGGCTGGCATTCGTAATACAAGCCGAGGAAAGTAATGATGAAAACCCAAAATGAAATTATCAAACAGGGCTACGATGCCTTAATCAATTCTTTGGGAGTTGCCGATACTATTCGGTTTATTCAATATTTCAGTCCCGGTAAAGGAGACTACACCAAAGAACGTCATCAATGGCTAGATGAAAAAACTTTGGCGGATGTGTTTGTGGAAATGAAAGAATTACCCGAAGACGACACCAGTCAATATGACGAAATTATTGAGTAGACGCAAGTCTCAGCAGATGAGCGATTCAATATCAGAACTTATCTAGAAAAAACTTAAAATATTGAATAGCTGGAGTTAAATATTGTAAATTCGCTTCAATGCAGAAGTGGCACAGCTAATTTATGAAGCCAGAACTTCATCGGGGTTAACACAGAAACAGCTTGCTGAACTTGTTGGCACAAAACAGCCTGTGATTGCACGGCTTGAAGATGCTGATTACGAGGGACACTCTCTTTCAATGCTGCAAAAAATCGCTCACGCTCTCAATCAAAGGGTAGTGATTCAGCTTGGGGTTTTTTGTACAAACCCTCGAAAAGGGGGATTAAGGAATTTAATCTTGAATGGTGCTTTACCTTAAAAGAAAGCGCAAACCTTTATAGAGCTATAGATTTGGGAGAGTATCATTAGTCCTTAGAGGATCTAAGAATTGCATTTTGAGACATAAAAAGAGACACAATACAGGAGTGTCTCAAAAAGTACAGTTTATGAGACACGTTGGGGGGAAAAGCTTTGCTAACAAAGATTTGAAGGCAATAATGCCAAACCTTGTTTTTACTATTCCCCCTTTTCGAGGGGACATACAAAAAACTCCAGCTTGCTCCAATAGAATATGAGCAAAGTGCATAGAGCCTTCTAGTAGCAATGAATACGTTGTTTAGAAACATGGTCAGTATACACCTGATTAAAACATTTGAATACTCAGGTATTTAAATGTCTGGATACCCAGATATTTGTACATTCAATTAGCCGTGTACCCAGGTTGCGATATTATGCTTTTATTTCTAGTGAGGAAAGTAACAGCATAATTAAGGTACTTCCCAAATTTATTAAGTATGAGTTCTGGAATGCCGACAT
>NZ_JBGTFY010000054.1:0-5571 GCF_041747015.1 Nostoc sp. | reverse complement strand
GCTTGATAGTTCTAGCCAATGGCTTGATGTCAATCTGCCCAAAATGACAGCGAAAATATCTGACTTTAGCGACGCTCTCCCAGCAGAATCTAACCCCAATCCCCCCATTGACAAAGCTACTTTAGAGCGCATTTATGAACTGGAAATCAATCTTGGTAGCAAGGCAAGTGATAGCCAAGAAGAAAAAACTAAACTATCACCAATGGCGCAAAAACTGTATGAATATCTCACTAGAACTGAACGAATATCAGCTGATGTTAGAGAGTTTAAGGGCAATTTTAAAGTGGCTGGTGAGAGATTCACTGTTGAGCAAATCAAGGGCTGGATGTATGAAATTGTGGGGGCAGGTATGGCTGACTGGATAGGCGAGGGTGTTATCAAGCTCAATCAAATTTAGCCGCTTTCTGTGTCCGCGTGTCTACTCCCAAAAACACCCTTTTTTCGCGGACATCGGACACCAGACACTACAGACACTAAACCCTAAAAGCCTTATACAGTATGGACACGTTCAGACATTAGAGCAGACACACAGCGGACACGTTTTGACACCAGATGTCTGTGACGTGTCCGTTGTGTGTCTACCAGACACTAATAACAAATCTGCCAACAAATAGACAATTGATAAATTTTTAAAAATCTTGAGGGATTTTTCTCTCTTTTTATCGGTCGTACTTATCCCAACGTCAATTCACCCAACTGTATATCAACGACTAACCGACGATTTGTTAACCATTGACGACCGAGTAAAACTTCTGTTAAATCTTTGCCAACATGTACAGGGATGTCAAACTCTTGACCATCAAATAGTACTTGACCAACATAGATGTCAAATTTTACATCTCCCCGTGCAGTTCGCATTGTTTGCTCTCGTAAACGCTCCCAACCAAGTGCATCTATATCTTGGTCATTAATCGCTAACCAATACGAAAAACCTGTATCAAACATCGCCTCAACAGGTAATTCTAATCCATCTGATGTTATTAAATTAATTTCAAAAAGTAGTGCATCCTCATCACCAAAAAAACCGGAAATCGTCATATTGTGCCGCAAGCCCCAGACTCATTAATCCGAAAACTATAGTGGATTTTGTCTGGATGCTGTTGGCGACACTGTAATGAGACTACTTCTAAATCTTTATCAACAAAATATTCTCCACTATCCGGTTCAACTGCAACAAACCAGTTGTAGTGAGTTTCAATTAATTCTGATTTTACTCGCTCAAAAATAGGTTTACAACGTTGGTAAAAAGCCTCGCGTTCGGCTTCACGTCGTGCTTTTTGTGACTCATTCCATTGGATTTCGGGAAATATTCTCCCCCTACGGACAACACGGGTAGACTTGGTTTCTGTCATGCTTTTTACCTATAAACCAATATCTATTATTTTAACGGTAAAGCTATCAAAGAGTGAACCGGGATTTCCGCCTCAGCTGCGTTTATTAAAATAATCATCGCTGTCGGGTTCAAGTAATTGGATGATACAATCCCGTTTTCTGATTAAATTCCCAGCCAATACCAGAAGTATCCTTGCGCTTAGACCATGCGAAAAAAAGCGGCGCGGGTTGACTTTCTCTTTCCTTACGAATAGTTTCTGGAGTTACCCCTAACCTTGAAGCCAAACTTTCTTCTGTAATTGGCTGAAACTTAACAGGTTGCCCTTGATTATAAGAATTGCCGTAGTATGACTTACCCCGCCTTGGTTGATTATTAATATTACTTTGAAGCTGCATAATTACCTCGGCAAATTGTGCTAGCCGATTATTTATAGAGTCGATTTTTTGTTCTAAATCGGCGAGATGCTGGTTACTGGATGCATCGCTACTAATATCACCCGACAAACGTAATTCTAGATTATCCAGACGAGAGCAAATCGTCGATATGTTTTGAGAGAGGTGATTGTGGGGACTACCCCTGCCATTATCTAACGCTGCTATCAAATCATCTAAAGAGTGAAGCACCTCGCTTGAGAGTCCTTGTCGGTGCAGCCGGGATAACTCCCTAACTGCTGGAATCAGGGGAGTGGGTACGCGGATCATCTCGCTGGGTTTGTTCTCGTCAGGCATAGTGATATCGCAATTGATAGCAACAGCTATCGATATCAAGTAGATAGCAATGCTATCAACATATCAGGAATTGGATCGAGAAAGCATTGTTCGCTCGACCATTTTTAATGCAGAGCAAGGCGCGAGAGAATTGCATTCGTACCTTGTGACTTACAGCACTTTAAAACAATTAAAGTCCAAATCATAACGACTGCGGATTAATGACGATGAAAAAGCCAAAGAATCGGGGAAAATAAAGTTAATCGTAATGTAAAGTGATTGTGAGAATGCACGTTTTAACAAGCACTTAACGCGCACAACCCGCCTAAATCAACGGTTTTCGTCTATGTCTGGTATCATCACGCTCCGCTCAATCACCTATGCCAGTGCAATTACACAGAACGATAGTAAACAAATTCTCGAAGTGTTACTGACGCAAAAACGGTCGGAACATACCCGCAGGGCTTATTCTCATGACTTGCGAAATTTCTTTAGTCTCATTGCTCCCGGTCGTGAATTAACATCTGACCTGGCCCGCGAATTTTTATCGCTGTCAAAAACGCAGGCGATCGCGGTAGTGGTCGCCTACCGCAACCATCTTTTTGAGCAAGGTTTAGCGCCAGCGACGATTAACCGCAGAATCAGCGCGATAAAATCTTTGGTGGAAATGGGGCAGATTTTTGACATCTGCGATTACGACCTGGAAGTGATTAAAAATGAGAAAGTTAGACCCTATCGGGATACTAAGGGGATTGAGGTAAGGGAGGTGATTAAGTTATTTGAGGCGATCGATACTTCGACTCTGGCGGGTCAGCGCGATTATTCCATCATGCGGCTGTTGTGGAGTAATGCCCTGCGGCGCGGGGAGATTCCCAGTTTAGATGTGAAGCATTTTAAATATGCCAGATGTCAAATCGAGGTTAGCGGTAAGGGACGCAATGGGGAACGGGAGTTGGTGACAATTTCTCAAAAAACGGCTGCTTCAATTTCTGATTGGTTGCAAGCATCTAATGCTGCTGATAAGCCTAACGAACCCATTTTTATTTCCCTCGACCCGGTAAGGTTTGGTAATAGGTTAACTGGGGAAGCAATACGTCTAATTGTTGTCAAATATTGCAAGTTGGCGGGAATTGAAAAGCAGATGAGTCCCCACCGAGTAAGACATAGCGCTATTACTGAAGCGCTGAACCAAAATAATGGTAATATTCGGGCTACTCAAAAATTAAGCCGCCACTCTGACCCCAGGACTGTGATTATTTACGACGATAACCGCGTCGATTTGCAAGGTGCTTTGACCAGGCAGCTTGATGATTTGATTTAACTTATTAATCAGAGATAGTCAAATTATATAATTTACGCCTAATGTGAATTAAATAGGTTGAGACTGGAAAGTGATAACATCAATACCATGCAATTCCTTGATTTTAGAAAAAACCTAACAATCGTAGCTAGGTTGAAATTAGATATTACCAATTTGCAAATTATGGGGATTTTTCAGGATAAAATGATTATCAACTTTTACTAAATCACCTGTGCAGCGAATTGGTAAACGTTCCTGATAGGCTTTAATGGCTAAGATATAATCATGGTCTGCTAGTTCTGTTTTGATTTCTCGTAATTTATCAAAAACTTCACCTAGTAAAGTAATTTCTCCACTCAGTTGATCAATTAATGGAGTGGAAATTTGCATGACTACACCTTGCATGGTGAAGTTGGGATAATTGGTAATAAATTCGCTTAATATATCAACTTGGTCACGATTTTCTACTGTCTCCAATGTTTTTAATATATCGCTGATTCTTTCGGCATAATCTCCTAATTCATGTTTGAGAGGTAGCAGGATTTCATATTCAGGAACGGCATCTTTTTTCAGTCGCCAAATTTCCCCTACATCATTATATATACGCCCTGTTTCATGCCAGCCTGTTGCTTGCAAATGTGCCTGTATCACATTAGGGTTAACAGTTTTGAGTATTTGACTGTCTTTAATAGTAACTTTCATGGCAAATCTCCAAAACTAATGCGTTGAATGATGGCTTTGAGTGCATCTGATGTCAACTGATTACTACGGGGTATTTCAATAGTAACATTGGTTGTATTTTCGGTGTCTGGCATTTCGCGCAAGGATACCCAGTAAGCACAATGTCTAATACAAAGTTCATCTTCGGTTTGTTTTATCCACTCTGTTATTTTTTCTGGAACTAAAACGACAACTAAAATCCGAGGGACAAGGGCATTGATTTTTAAATCATTATAGTTTTTGAGATTGAGGGGATATTTAATATAGTTTTCATCCAGAATATCTCTGGATGTACATTTTACTTGTAGTTCTAGTCTTGGGGAAAGGATTTTACCTGTACCGCCCCTGCTAACTATGCCTAAGTCTACGCTGTCGTTATCGACTTCTGGTCTATATAAAGAATAACCTGCAACGGCAGCGATGGCTCTGATATAGGTGATGCTAAATTGTTCTTTTTGTTGGTTAATATCCATTAAATTACAAATTACAAGTCAAGCTAATGCCAACAGCATCGATTGTTACTCAAAGCTTGATGGCAATTCATAAGAATGCGCTAAGAGAACTTTTGCATCATCGACTTCGCCCGTCGCATATTTGCCACTTGTTGCCTGTAATCATTCTTCGTTATCGCTTCAGATAACACTGCACTGAGAAATTCTGGATTTGCCTCACAATACTCAAACATGGCTTCAATCAGAACCTCACGACAAATGCTGTTCTCCCGACACACCTCTTGTAGGCGTGAGCTTACTCCCTGCTCCAACCGCAGCGTACTCTGCTTTGTTTGCAACGGCTGAAAAGATACAGTAGCCTGATTTTCGTCAGTTTCAGGTATCTGACTTTCTTGACTTCTAGATATCGAGGTATCTGGACTTCCAGAACTGAGCGAGGTATCTCGACTCTTGACACTCGGACGATTCCGCTGTTTCAATCGCTCTAGTGCATCACTCATGAGTTAACGCCTCAATAATTTGCTCAAAGGGATATTGCAGGTCGGATTGCCCCAGGTCTGACAACAATTTGCCTTGTCGGATTGCACTTTTAAACTTCTCCGACTCGCGGATAGAAGGTAAAATTGGGATGTCGAGAGCAAACTCTCGCATCGCTTCAATATTTTGCCTGCCTTCTAAAGTTTGGGTGTTTCCTACCCAGCGATCGCGAAAAGGAACTATCCCTAATACTCTGCCTGTAAATGCCATTAAGTTGGCTTGTTCTGTTAAGAAGCTCAGGGTATCAATTAAGCTATTGGTTCCCTTAACGTTGGCTTCGACGGGGATGATGACATAATCAGACGTTCCCACTGCTGTTAGGCATAGTTGGGAGCGCGATGGTTGCACGTCAATCAGGACATAATCAAAGATATTGGCTACATGTAGCGACCTGCAATTATAAATCCCCCAACCTGCAATCATCGTTGTTTTCAGCCAGGATTATTTGCAACTATAATTTCATTTGAACCAGGATTAAATGCAACTGAGCCAGGATTAAATGCAACCAGCCTGCAATCATCC
>NZ_JBGTFY010000053.1:0-10808 GCF_041747015.1 Nostoc sp. | reverse complement strand
TGATTTTACACATTTATAGATCCCCCCTAACCCCCCTTAAAAAAGGGGGAACCGGAATCAAAGTCCCCAATTTATCGGACGGTTTAGGGGGATTTAGAACGTTTTGATACCTGCAATAGGACTTTTCAAACATCCTCTTAAGCGATCGCCTATCTTTTGACGTAGCAAATCAATCTACACTTGGCTAACAATAATTTTTAGAGATGTCTAATGTAGATTAGTGTCGAGATAGTTGTCAAATCGTTCCCGCAGTTGTTCAACCGTTAGATTCTGAGTCCAGTACTCCACTAAGGCGTGACCAAATGCCCAAGCGTTACGGTCGGGTGAAGCGGAGTTTTCCAGCAATAACGGCCAGAGAGATAACAACTCAAAGTTGAGCGGTTTAGAATTGCCTGTATTCAAGAGTGAGAAAAGCTCATATCCCATTTGGAGTTTGCCAATCACAATCGGCAACTGTTCCACAGGAATTTGCTCTGCCAGCATATATGCTAGGGCTGGAGATCCGGTTGATAGCGTCGAAACAAACTGGAGAACGGGACTTTTGAGCAATGACGTTAGTCCCTGTGTTGTCGTCATCTGAAAAGTGTAATGGTCGATGATTTTGGCAGCGGCGATGGTACGGGCTTCTAGGTTACGCAAAAAGCGGGCGAGACGAAGTTGCTTGGTAGGCGCGATCGCATCTATTAATCCTAACGATAGCGCCTCTACTCCCCAAGGAATTCGATTAGTTTTGCGGTCACTCGTAACCACAGGTAAAACAAGATTACAGAAGTTTCCCAACTGTTGGGTACGATACTCAGTGGCTTCTCGAATCGCAACTTCTTTGGGACGATTGCCCCGTTCCCAATTATAAGGCGGCTGCCACTCGCGGATAGGACGCAGACGATCTACTTGAGTGACGATCGCGATCGCAGGTAAATCTGCAACTTCTGCTTTTATGTCTTGCAAAAAGTCCACATCCATTTGGAGGGCAGGATCGAGAGCAGGGGTAACTAACAGCAGCAAATCGGCGTTGATGGCATAATCAAGCACTAGGTTTCGCAATTTAGCACGGTTGACTTGTTCATAACCAGGTGTATCCAAAAGTGTCAGGGTTTCGCCGCTTTGAGTCTGCCATTGATAATTCTGAATGCGATCGGTACTGGGTAAAACATCTACTGCTGCCAGTTCGGACTGAAATAGCGTGTTAATCAAGCTACTTTTTCCTGACCCTGTACGCCCCACTAGCAGAATATTCACGGGCTTTTGCTCAACTGCCTTGGCTGGTTGAGCTTGAGTTAGGATTTCTCGGAGTGTTTGGGTTTTTGCTTTAGATAGAGTTGGTGTCGGTGAGGATGCTGAAACTGGTAATGTGCTGCGTCCGTAAAGAGCGATCGCTTGTCGGCATAAGTTTCTCAGGGCAGCCTCCCGAAATAACTGACTCAAATTCCCCAACAATTGCTGAGTTGCTTGGTTACTGTAACCTTGACTGGCTTGTTTGGCGATCGCCGCCACCGGATTTAAAACCCACTGCGCCCAGTTCCAAACACGCCAGAATTTTCGAGCCGATGGCTCTAACTTCCGGTAGACTTCGTAGCCTTGGTAGGCTTGCCCAACCGTGACTTGATTGAGAACTGGGGATAACTTCTGTATCCACTGATCCATATCATCCACCGTTCCCCGAATTAGTCCGTAAGCCTGGGGGACGTAAATGTTCAACAGAGGATATTGCACTTCGGGATTGTAGATATGAGCGATCGCTACCACCAAATCTTGGCATCGCGTCCAAAAAGTTTGCCAGTCTTCCCAAATTGGGCGATCGCTCTGTGCCCCTTGCAGAATCTCTTGGAGTGCGGTTTCTGCAAGCTTTGTGACATCACTGCCCACTGGTAGCCCGACTGTATCTCCTGCTGTCGATTCTAATTCTTGCTGGACTTGGGCTAATACAGCTTCCACCTGGTTGACAGCAGGTTGAGTCCATTTAACCAAGAGCCAACGCCAGCCAACAAATACAAGGGTGAACACGCCCCAGATCCAACTAATACCCCACGCATGAATTTGTGAACCGGCGGCTACCAGTAAGAAAGTGATGATAAAAGCGATCGGGATTGCCAACACGAACCACTGCCACAGTTTTAATCGCACCATTGCCCCATACCTGTTTTGGTTAGAGTTCTCATACTGCTATTGTCGATCTAATATCTTGTGGTGACTTCTAGATTACGGCGTGTATTAGAGTGTAATAATAGCTCACGCTGGCTGCTAGTTTATGTGATGTGTTGTGGTAAAAGTGGAGATTTGCTTACCTTTAAGATAAGATTTACGTGAATAAATCACAAAAAGCTGCCTTGTGCGCGTTGAATTATGCTTGTAGATTTTACGGTTGAAAACTACCGCTCAATTAAAGAACCTGTAACTCTAAGTGCAGTTGCTCAAAAACAAAGCGATCGGCACACAAGCCAAAGTAGCAAACGCAAACGGGTGAAGTCAGATCATGAAATTGCACCTGGATATCATGTTGAAGGGTGGGACATTGAGATTTTACCTGTTCTGGCAATTTTTGGAGCTAACGCATCAGGCAAGAGTAATGTTATCCAAGCTCTCGATTATTTATTGCTGATGATGTCTCATGGCACACAGGAAGCAGTGAAATTCCAGAGAACCTTTAAATATGCAAAACTAGATCCTTTTAAGTTAGATAGCATCTCTGCTCAAAAACCTACAAGATTTGAGTTAAGAACTTTATTCGATAATAATATTTATACTTATTCAGTAGTAATTAATCAAAATCATATAATTTCAGAAAACTTAGACTATGCTTTAAACACAACTAAGCGTACTCGTCGTTTATTTAATCGCCAATGGGATGAAGTTAGTAAAAAATTTATATGGAAAACTGGTGATTATTTTGCTGGTTCCCATAATCAACTCCAGGATAATATTAGAGAAAATGAGTTATTTATTAGCATATTAGTAAAGCTAAAAGTAGATGTCATTGAGCCTTTTCTCCGATGGTTAAAAATTCGCTTTATTGGAATTAATTTGGGAAATGAACAGCACGATATTACCGCGATCACATCACTGCAAGGTACTGATAGTTCCATGTTAAATGAAGTTCTCGAAGAAGTATTGACAATTTTACAAAAATTCGACACAGGACTGTTAACAATCAAAATTGAAAATAAATATGATGATCCAAATGACTACAATATATTTGCTATACATAATACCCATGAGGGTGGTTTAGTCGCTTGGCTTTTTGATGAAGAATCTCTTGGAACGCAACGCTTATTTAGTTTAGTATTTCTGATAGTAGTAGTGATGAAAATAGGAGGATTGATAATTGTTGATGAATTAGGCACAAATATTCATCCTAATATTGTAAGAAGTCTTATCAGAATATTTCAAAATCCTAAAACCAATCCCAGAAACGCTCAACTGATTTTGACAAGTCATGATAATACCTTACAAAGAAACAACTTATTACGACGCGATCAAATTTGGTTCACACAAAAGCGCCCTGACCAAAGTACTGAGTTGTATCCCTTGACTGATTTCCATGTGCGAAATGATTTGGCCATTGACAAAGCTTATTTAGATGGTCGTTTTGGAGCCGTTCCGTTTCTCCCATCTGAAGAGGAAATGATTTTACAGGGTGATGAGCAGTGCCAAGAAAGTTAAATCGTCGTCCACCTAGCAGAAATATTGCTCAGAAAATACTAATTGCTTGTGAAGGAAGTAAAACAGAACCAATTTATTTTAATAGTATCCGTAATGAATTACGTTCATCAATTTTAGATATTATTATATTGCCTCATCAAAACAAAACTGATCCAAGTAGTATTATTGAAAGACTCATCGAAGAGCGACAGCAGAGGAAAGATAACCAGCAGTGGACTAAAGAAGATAAAGCTTGGGCTGTTTTTGACGGAGATGAGCATATTGAAAAAAGTCTGGCAAATTGGCAAAGTGCAATAAATAGAGCTAAAAGCCAAAAGATTAATCTGGGAATTACAAATCCTTGTTTTGAACTCTGGTATCTAATTCACTTTCAAGACCATTTTGCACAAACCACCCGTGATAGGTTACTTAATTTACTCAAAAAGCATATACCAGACTATGACAAATCAATGTGCTTGTATCCAAAACCATTAAAATCGTTAACTGAACAAGCAATTGAACGTGCCGAAAAGATTGCAAAGCAGATAGAACGTAATGAATTAGATGAGCATTCTAATCCCTGCTGTAGTGAGTTACCCAAACTGATTAGTAGTTTATTAAGTTTAAAGAATAGTTAGAGAAATTACTTTAAATTATTTTAATCAGCTTTATCTAATTATTGCTTGTCATAAAAACTTAAAATGTTCGTAAACCTCGCAAGAATAAAGGTAGCGATCGCCTGGCAGAGAGACTTAAAATACTAATAATGCTACACTTTCCTAGTATTCAAGGAGTAATAGCTGTGGCTTCCATCACGATCAACATTCCCGATGAACAATTGCAGAAGCTGCAAGCATTAGCACAAGAGAGTGGTATCTCGCTTGCAGATTTGTTACGTGCCAGGATAGAAGACTGGCTCAATCACCCGACGAGCGAGTTTACTCAAGCAGCCAACTATGTGCTGAGGAAAAATGCCGAATTGTACCGACGTTTAGCATGATATCCGCGATCGCAAACAAGAATAGCGATTGACAAGGCTTTTTGTTGCTGATGAAACTTATCTCACAAACTTGGGAATAATAAATCATGCTTGAGAAACATTTGAAATAAATCTCAAGCATTAGGTGTATTTTACTCATCGGCGATTACAAGGAGCAAATTGTTAATGAAAGTAAGTTCATCAGGGATTAAACTAGGTTGTGCAATTGTTAGCAGCAGTTGTTTAGCAGCACTGGCGATCGCTTTAAATGGAGCAAGTGCTTTTGCTGCTCAATTCATCACGATTCAAAGCACTGGCACATTATCAGGAACTATCCAACTCCCCAGAAATAATCCCAATTTCAATAACAGTATTACTCGTATTGATACGGATGACACTGGAACTTATTACCGGAACTTAGGTACTAATAATAATCCTAATTATGTTCCTGTATATCAGTCAGATTATCTACAGGTAAGAACACGCCCTGATGCAAGTCTGCATTACTTCGTTGACTTTAAAGGCATTCCGATTGTCTCCTTCGATGGTGTTCTAACATCGCCGGTTCTTTCTGGTGGCCAACTGACTCCTTATAAATACCAAGGACAATTGTCAGGAACTACATTTCAAGGAGTAGTTCAGGATGAATTTAATCTCACAAAAGCTTTCTACACTGGTATTGTTACCGACCCAGATACCGGAAAGCAATATCAAGGCACTTTTGAAGTCAGTGGATATGGGGAGCGATATAGTAATCGCAATGGTAATTTAACTCCCACAGTCTTTGATTTCCAGTCCGATATCCCCGGTTTGCCAAGCGTAACATCTTTGACTATAACTAACGCTACCTTGGCGAGTTTGAGAATTAAAGTCCCGATAAATGAGACTTCTGTTCCAGAACCCGCTAGCATTGTCGGAACGCTGATAGCAGCTGGTTTTGGCATCGTTTGGAAAAGGAGAAAAGACATCTGTGCTAAAAATTTAGCTTAAAAATGCACTATCCCAACTCACATTAAATCACAGCTTGCTCATAATTTTGACAAAACTTAACCAACGTCAAGCGTAATACTTGGCTTAACTATGGTTTTGGATGTTTTTCGCAAAGGCAGGATTTACTGCCTTTTTTTTATAAATAACCAATAGTTCTCATTCCATACCTCGTTGCTTAAACATTTCCATCAATTTACGTTTACGAGCGTGGGCTTGTATCAGCTTTTCCCGATAGCTTAACCAATCAGCCTTCTTTCCAGATTCCAAATAGGCAGTACGTGCCTTTTTCAACCATTCAACCGCGTAATAGTAATATTCTGCTTTACCTGCATCCATAATCTTTTCAGCACGGCGACAAGCATTAGCAATCACCCAACCAGGATTCTGAGGGATAGCAGCATTCATGACTCGGTGAATCAACTCTGAATAATAAGAACTGAGTTCACTAGCGATCGCAATTGCATCATCAATTAGCCCTTCATGCAAGAAAATATCAACTTTGGCTGATTCTGTTCCCCAACCTCCAGAAGTCCGAATAATTCTCAGCAGGTCTATTTTGACACTTTCCCAGTTTTCTCCAGCCAATTCTTCCATCTTTTGGTAGTCAACAAAGGAAGGCTTGAGTTGGAAAGCAGCCTTAATTGCTAATAAAGCAGCTTCACTATTACCCAACTCCAGAGCTAAATCACTTGTCCAAATTCCTAATTCGTACTGACAATTACCCGGCAGATTTAATCCATTCTGAGCTATGTCTAGTGCCTGCTGTAATGCCTCCTGAACGCTTAGTGTTTTCGCTAAAGCAAAGGCTTCTTCCATTGAGTTCATCTGGGTTTGAGCAGCATCAATTGCTTCTTCCACCCTACCTAAACGCCCTAGCATTGTGAGATACTGCTGGGTTTGCCCTTCCGCTTCTGCTAAATACAGGTATTCTTGGTGACGTTCTTGACGTTCGAGAATTTTCAGCCGAATTAGTGCCAAATCATCTGCATAATCTGGCACGTCTTCTTCCCAAGCTCCCCTTTCGGTAATATTTCCTTCAAGAACTTGCACCAACGGTGGATAATCCCAACCTTGGCGTAAAGCTTCCATAATCATGCCAAAATCAGCATTCCACTCATCTTGCCAAGCTTCCAAATTCACCTGAATATCAACTTTTTCTTCTGGGATCAGCTCGGCACTGAGAATTGCTTCACACCAAGCATTATTTAATTCCCCAACAATTTCATCATTTTCAACGCCGTATTCTGCAACATCGTCCCAATTTTCTACACAGGTAGAGGTAATCGCTTCTAAAATAGCGATCGCATTCTCACCCTCTCCACGTTCGCTAAAATCTACAGCAGTCTGCACCACACTTAGCAATTCCTCGGCAATCGGGTCTTCTTCATACCCCTCCTCGAAGCAGCGCACGGCATCCCGAAGAATCTGCCGGACTTGTCGCCGAAAGGGAGCCGGATCTATAGTACTGCGGCGTATAGATTTTGTGGTTTTTTCCTGGGCAACAGGATTAGTCATCAAACTTACATGGCGGTCAATCGCCTCAATTAGTGGTGGGTATTCTGTCACCAATTCTTGCAGCAGCCTTTGGGTTTGAATATGATCCAAGGGATCAAGTAGTTGTTCTAGGGTGGGGCGCTGCTCAATATTTTCTGAGTTACGCGCACAGACAAGCATTGTCGCCACAACGTGTTTACACCACCCCTCAGAGTCGTAGTCACAGGTGCAGTTGACTGAGGTTAAGCCACTGCTATCGAAACTCAGATTCACATGATAAGGTCTGGATTGACTGCCCATAACATCTGCCTGAAGCAAATCACCACGTTGGGTGACAGCATTGACAGCACCTGCTTCATAATATGCCTCGCCCCGCTGGAAAGATTTGGCGTTGGCATAACGGCGGATAGTAAATTCACTGATTTGGGGAATAGACATCGAGCGATCGCCTGCGTAAATCTTTTGGATGAATCCTAAATCCAGCTTATGTGGAATGTGACATATATTTACGCAGGATTTAATAACTTGGCTGCCGTTTGTACATCTTTATCACCGCGTCCAGAGCAGTTAATTACAATCCGAGGACTGTCAGTTAATTGGGGACACAGAGTTTCGAGGTAGGCGATCGCATGGGCTGTTTCCAATGCTGGGATAATCCCCTCCAATTTTGACAATCGCTGGAACGCTGCTAAAGCCTCTGCATCCGTCACACTATAGTATTCGGCGCGACCAAGATCCTTCAAATAGCTATGTTATGGCCCCACACCAGGATAATCTAACCCCGCACTAATTGAGTGTGCCTCAATGATTTGCCCATCCTCATCTTGCAGGAGGTAGCTCATTGCTCCGTGCAATACACCAACTCGTCCTTTTGTCAAGGTCGCTGCGTGTTTTTCGGTATTGACACCTTCTCCGGCTGCCTCAACCCCAATTAACCGTATAGAAGACTCATTAAGAAACTCATAGAATAGTCCCATAGCATTGGAACCACCACCCACACAAGCCAAGAGAATATCAGGCAGTACACCCCACTTTTGCATTGCTTGGGCGCGAGTTTCTTCGCCGATTACTGCATGGAAATCACGTACCATCATCGGGTAAGGATGAGGCCCTGCTACCGAACCCAGGATGTAGTGAGTTGTTTCCACATTCGTCACCCAATCTCGGATTGCTTCAGAAGTGGCATCCTTGAGGGTTCCGGTTCCCGCCTCTACCGGACGCACTTCTGCCCCCATCAACTGCATTCTGAACACATTCAAAGCTTGACGTTCCATGTCATGAACGCCCATGTAAATTACGCATTCCAGCCCAAAACGAGCGCAAACTGTTGCTGTGGCAACTCCATGTTGTCCAGCACCCGTTTCGGCAATAATCCGCTGCTTGCCCATGCGTTTCGCTAACAATATCTGACCAAGGGCATTATTGATTTTGTGAGAGCCAGTATGATTTAAATCTTCACGTTTTAAGTAAATTTGTGGGCCCGTGCGATCGGGTCGGGCATAATGAGCAGTCAGACGTTCAGCAAAATATAATGGTGTGGCGCGTCCTACATAGTCCCGTAACAACTGCTGTAGTTCTGCTTGAAAATCAGGGTGATTGCGGTATTGCTGATAAGCTGTTTCTAGTTCAGCAAGAGCAGGCATCAGCGTTTCAGGTACATACTTACCGCCAAAGCGTCCAAAGCGACCTAGCGTATCGGGAACCTGAGCAGTTGAACTTGGAGAGAGGGGAGTGGTAGTCACAAGCTGATTTTGATGACAGGAATGATTTAATTATTATAGAAAAGTCTGAAGCATATCTGGGACTAAGAAAGAGTCTTTCTAATCCCCAATGTCTTCTAATGGATTTGTGATGTTAGCCTAGAAATAGATTTCCCAGCAGAATAATAACGTAAAAATCTCAATTGCTTTTTTCCTTAATAAAGATTTTATGTCTTCCTCCAATCCCAAATCTTCCGATAAAGGCTTTGTGTACCGCGAATTTGGCAACGACAACTCCGCTGCTATAGAAAGACCAATTTCAGAACTGCCTCCACAACAACAAAATCTCAAAGTACAAGCTTCCCGCAAAGGACGTAAAGGCAAAACCGTCACAGTAATCAGCGGTTTTCAAGCCAAAGCGGAAACCTTGGAAGATTTGCTAAAGCAGTTGAAAACCCAGTGCGGCACAGGTGGGACGATTAAAGATAACGAAATTGAAATTCAGGGCGAACATAAGCAGAAAATTGTCGAGATTTTGACTAAGCTAGGTTACAAAGCCAAAATCAGTGGTGGCTAATGTTAAGTGCGGTTTACCCCATCTCAACAGTGATCTATATTGAGATGGGCAATGCTATCTTTGAAAGGTACAGATATGCTTGAACAGTGGTGAATAAGTTTGCCAACAAGCTGTATTTAATGAGATTAGCAGGAGTTTTAAATGGATTTAGTTCGTCTGCTGTGTGCAATTTTCTTACCGCCTTTGGGAGTTTTTTTGCAAGTAGGCTTTGGTATGGATTTTTGGATTAATGTACTTTTGACGCTTTTCGGTTACATTCCTGGGATTATTCACGCAGTGTGGATAATTTCTAAGAAATAATTCTTTGGAGGCGTAGTTGGGTGGATTGATTTTGGCGTTACTGCTTCTGAGTAATGTTTTCGTGGAGGCAATTAAAGAATTGCCTCTACAAAAAGAGTTTAAATTGGATGTCTGCAAATTTTTAAAGAATTCACCATTAGCTAGGGACTTCCAAATAAATGTTTTATCTAGTCTTATAGCGGTTCTCGGTTGAGTGAGGTACAAGAACCCCACCCCCTAGGGGAAACGCATCTTATTTACTAATAATGCTATGTTCAATCCCCTCAAAACCTGTACTTATGCCTAACTGAAATAGCTTTTCGACTTCATTATAAAGATTCCCTTGATTCTTCTTTAATGTGATTACATAATCTGCATTCTTCTGTGTGATTAACTTCACAATCTCTTTTTGACAGCCGATGGCATCAATTGTGACAATACACCCAGATAGTTCTAATACCTTTAATAACTCTGGAATTGCTGTAATTTCATTTGATTTCTCATCAACCTTAACTTGTCCCAACACCAATCTATTTGTAGTTGCCCATGCACTCACCATTTGGATTGCACTTTTGTCACTACTTTGATCATAAGAACTACGAGAAAATACTGTAACTCTTGTCAGAAAGTACTTGTAGCTAATTTTATTACGTCGAACTCAGGTCTCATCGGTTATTAGCCCTCTGACTTCTACACTACCTAATGGTGAAAGTAAGCCTTCGAGATAATGCTCAACAAACAGACTATAAAATTTTTGGGTCATTCAAAGGACAAATTGCTAAGGATACGTTATACCAATATAAAAATCGCTTTCGTTGACTTTGAAAGTATTAATTTTAATCAATACTCTCCTAAAGCAGCTTTAAAAACTTGTTCAGCAGTTAAATTTAGCTCTCTTAAAGTAGGTGATTGAATCCGGTCATTTCCTAGAAATTGAGTAACTTGATATTCACCTTCGACTAAAGCATAAACTGATATTGTCGGTTGTTTAGGATTTCCAATAAACCGCTTTCCACCAAGAGCAGCATAGTCAACAATCCAATATTCTGGAATCCCAATTTCCTCGTACTCACCAAATTTCAGGAAATAATCATCACGCCAATTTGTACTTACAACTTCCACGGCTAATGGAATTGATTCTGCTTGAGTA
>NZ_JBGTFY010000052.1:0-15190 GCF_041747015.1 Nostoc sp. | reverse complement strand
TTTTATTTCATCGTAGTAACATTGATGTGTTCAGCATGACAACCAAGCTTATTTTTAATTAACTTAAGAAGTTCTGCTTTATGTCGAAGCAACCATTCAGGATTGTTACTAGGGTACAAATATATGTTGTAAGTGTAAGTATGTACCTCCCAATCAATTTTGGAAACTGCTTTGCAATGATAAAAGAAGTTAACTACTCTTGTTAGAGTATTTATAGGCTTTTCACGATCTGATATAAATGATAAATCAAGATTTTTTTGATCCCTCAATTTTGTTGTATTACACCGAAAATCAATTTCATCCTGACCTTTACATCTATTGCAAGTAACACACAGAGTTTGTAAGTTTTCTATAGATGTTTTACCACCCATAGAAAACGGTTTAATATGATCTATTTGTAATTTACCTTTGGTATTGACTCCACAACATAGGCAAGCATACCCGTCTCGTTTTTTAACTTCTTCCTTTTTTTCTTCAGTTGGTTCTCTAACATCTTTGGGATTCACAGGTGAAATATGAATCACAGGTGGAATAGGGTCTATAACATTTTTTTGACGATAATAAATGCTTCTACTAGCAGCATCAACTGCTGTTTCAAATCGCATCAAGGTTTTGTAAAAAGTTTTCCCTAATGTTCGAGAATCTAAAAATTTTTCATTTAAATATTCATGTTTTTCGTAACCTGGAAGTTGTATTGCTTGTTCTGCAATTTTATCTAAATCATAAATTTCTTTTTCTTCAAATGGATGATACGGGGGTGCATATTTATCTGGGTTTTGAGCGATGTGCCGTACAATCTTAATTAAATCAGACTGAAGCTTTTGTCCAATATCATCAGCTTTGCTGTCAAAATATTCATCTATCCATTGTTCAACTTGAGGCTGCATCGATTTATCATCAAGATATTGTTTAGACCATTCATCTACTAAGTTTGCAGAAAGAATGAATTTAATAAAAGCCTCAATTTTGTCTTTTGTATGTTCATATACCATGACAAATTCAGTAAATGCTTCCATTGATTCATTTTTATTGTCAGCATATACAATTTCAGTTTTATACCATCCAATAGGACATATTTTTTTGTATTCTATTTGATAATCTCCACCACTCTCAATTGACTTAGATAATTCTTCAACTAGACGAATTGATATATATTCCAGTGGAGAATATCCCCTTGTATAAAGCTCATCAGCCTTAATTGTTTCCCCCGGTTCTGGTTCTAATTTTATAAAATCAATTATACGTTGCCATTCATCGAAGAATAAAACAATATTTGCCTCACTGCTACCTCCTACTTTTTCACCTCTTAATGCTCTACCAATCATTTAAGTCATTAAGATAGAGCTTGTTGTTTGGCGAGTAATAAATACGGTCTGAACATTAGGAACATCAACACCCTCTGTTAGCATTCGTACATTGATTAAAACATCAAGCTTACCATCTCTAAATTCCTCCATAATCCTTTGATTATCATTTTGAGTACGTTGATTTCTCGCCTCCGCAGAACCTGGATTAGCATCTATATGTGAATAAATCGCATCTACTTTAATGCCCTTTTCAATAAGCTTGTTTTTTATGTAGACGCATTGAAACCAACGGTCGGCAAAAATAATAGTTTTGCCATAAGTCTTTTTATTTGATACATAAGTGTCTACTATGAAATTGTTTCTACCATTATCCTTTGCAAGGATCTCAATAATTTTTTCTGGAAGGTCTTGATGTTGCTTAACTAATTTATCATATACTTCGTCATCAACTTCCACTTTTATATGAGTTGAGACTTCAATGTACTTGGGTTTAGCCAAAACTTTTTGTAAGATTAAAATATCTTTTTTAGCCTCATAAATAATTCCATGCTCAAAGATTTTCAAAAGCCAACCCCTTCTAGCCTTATCATTATGAGTTGGTGTAGCTGTTAGACCTAAAAGATGTAATCCTGGGAGTAAACCTCGAAGTCCTAAAGCAGAATCTTTTTCACCAATTAATAAGTTTTTACAACCATAAGCTGGTGAATGGTGAGCTTCATCAACTACTACAAAAAGCCCTGTTTTTTTGCAACTATCAATAAATTTTCTGAAAGCTGTCTCAAACCTTTTACCAGACTTGTCTATAGCATCAGTATGTAAATTATTGATAGCTGTTTGTATCGTCATGATGACGATATCATCGGTCAGTTTTATGGATGATGCTTCAGCATGAGAAGGACTGCTAGAAACGCACCGAATATTTAACGTTTTTTTCGGCTCTGGAATATCCTTAGCACTTTTATCAAAGGTAGCGAATGCTTGCTCCAATAGGTAAAATGAAGGAGCTAACCAAAGAATCTTAATATTTTTAGGGATTACATGGTCAGATAACCATCTGGTAGCCGTAAATGTCTTGCCAGCACCTGTAGGAAGTACTAAAATTCCACTACCCGGTTTTTCACTGCCAAATTTAAATGTTTTACTTAGGGCTTCAAATGCCTCAATTTGATGCTGGAAGGGTATTTTAGAGTGGTGGTTAGTAGATTGATCTCTTAATTGCTCAAGATTGATAGATTTGTAATTGATGGGTTCGTGCATTATAGTATTTTCCTAGTGATGTAGAGACTATTTGACCACTAGGTTAGTTTGCCCATAATGCCTGCTTCAACTCTCATCTTTTGAAATTTTTCTCTACCAACTTGACTTAAATCTAAAACAAACCCAAGTAGTAACGCTTCGCTGCACAGTGTCTTAAATTAGATTCTTCAGTTTTTGTTACTGTGAAACACATAATTACTAATTGCAAGTGAAAATAGAGAGGAGTATTTACAAGAGTTATGAGTACCCAAATCATCATTACCCTGCCAGACGAAATTTACCAACGTGCAGAACGCTTTGCACGGTTGGCAAATCGTGATATTGCCAGTATTTTAGTAGATACCATTCAACTTTCAATTCCGCCCGTCAGTGGGGACATTACCAACCTTCAGCCTGTCTCTATCCTTTCTGATGAACAAGTCCTGATGCTGACCGAACTACAAATGGAATCGGCACAGGATGCCCAATTAAGTGAACTGCTCGTAGGCGTAGCCCGTCGTAGACATCGCCAACAATCAGGGACTCTTACTGAATGCGATCGCACAGAGTTACAAACCCTGATGCAGGTCTATCAAGAAGGACTTTTAAGAAAAGCCACTGCATTGAGCGAAGCTGTCAAACGTGGGTTGATTGAACCCTTAAACTAGTGAGCAAGATTGTTACCAATCATGGTGAGTGACGGTGCTAAAGCGAATTGGTAAAATTTATTTCTATAGAAGCAGTGCGACGGGGAACTAGGTAAATTAAAAAAGGCTGCTTTGAAGCATTACCTAATGCGAAAACTTCGCGTAAGTTTTCGCTGTGAGCAATTATTCCATTTGCATTGTAAGCGATATATTGATTTTTATATAAATCTAATAACATCTGGCGGTTACGATTTAACCACTTGAACATTTCATCTGTTTCTCTTTTAGAGGGTGTTGTCTTCATATATTTTGAGTACGTTCTTAGTCCTTCTGCTTCGTGGTTTACCACCCTTGATTATTTCGTTGATCATTACTATTACAATGGTTTTGCTGTTGACTTATATTGTCATGCCTAGAGTTAGCCGTTTGTTGAGCTTCTGGCTATATCCTAAATTACGAAAAGTTTAGCGATTGAAATTACTCTAACTCAACTCTATTAATCAAGAATGATTGGGTTGCTTTCAGTTTTTAGCTATATTAACCAACAGCGAACTCGGTAAATTGTCGTTTAAAGGGGGAATGAAAAGCCAAAACGATGTCTTTTTTGGGTATACCTCGACTAATAAGTTCATTGGCGATACCTCCTTCTGTACCATCGTGTTGAATCCAAATTTTTTCGTTTTTAATATCTAAATGCAAAACACAGCCATATACACGGCGCTTATTTGACCATCCCGTGTGAACAACTTGGTAGCGATCGCGTTCTCTATCAAAAATCACTTCTGCTTCAACTTCTTCATTGCTGGCTTTAATTTCGCTGTAAGCTAGCAACAATTCTTGAATAAGTTGACGGTACTGTTCTACTTTTGCCATTTTATAATCGCCTCTTCTTCTGGGTCGAAAACAATCAGCCGAACTTGGTAGCGTTGGATTAATAAGCGCGGTAGTTCTAAAGTAAAAAAAGAACGATAGGTGTCTAAGGGAACTGCTAAATATAGAAGTCTCTCAGGTTGTTCTTCTTCAAGTGCTAGTTGATATTTGAGATACTGTCCTAGAGCAGTACTAAATTCAGTTGTAGTAGATGGAGCAACAAAGCTTTTAACTTCAACCGCAATTTTTTCTTGATTTCGTTCAGCTGCTAAAACTTTCTCTGCACCGAGGTCGATGTACATATCCAAACCACCAAAACGCAGGAAAAGCGGGTCATTAGTGATCAGCCAACCCTCTTTCTCTAAAGCTCGTCTTACTGCATCATGGAATATGTCTTTCGCTGGCATAGATTCCTAGCATTTTTATTTAGTCATACTTTGAGTGTAACTATTTTAGCTTTTTGTATAAACACTGGTATTGTATCTAGGTCAGCCTTTTTCGGTACTATAAAACTAGCTTACCGCCTATCAAACTTGACTTAAATCCAAAACAAACCCAGGTAGCAATGCTCCACCGCAAAGGGTTTTAGGGTTATTTAAAACTTCAATCGCAATATTAGGACGATAAATAAAAACTTGGCGTTGTTTTCTATCAATTAACCAACCAAGTTGTGTCCCATTATCAATATCTCTTAGTGAAAATTTTAAGAGTAGTAATTAATTTTAAATTCCTTCACAAACACTTTTGAGCATCTGCCGTAACCAAAGATTTGTCTGATCCTGATCTGTAAGTTTGCTCCAAAGCATAGAAATCATCCACGGTTCAGTTTGCACAGGAAGTTCAAAAATTTCTAATGTATCTTGACACGCAAAGGGTGTCGCCAACCGTGATGGAATGGCAGTAACTAAGTCACTCGATGAAATGACTGCTGGCAGTATTAACAAGTGGGGAGTCGTCAGCACGACTCGACGCAGGAGGTTGGATTTAGCAAGCACTTTGTCGAGTTCACCAACATTATCCCGACGAAGAGTGAAAAGAGCATGGGAGAGTTGAGCAAAGATTTCCGGTGTAATAGCCTCTTGGGTAATGATGGGATGTCCGCGACGACAGATGCCTACAAAGTGTTCTGGAAATAGTGGAATCTGGATGGTTTGTCTGGGCGGATCTTGGAAGACACCCAAGGCTACGTCAATCTCTCGTTGCTCTAATAGTTCTCCAACACAGCCTTTTTCAAAGCCAATCAATCTAAAATCAATGCCTGGTGCAGTCTGACGGCAAACTTCTAAAAGCTTGGGTACAACAACATAACTAGTGTAGTCCGAACTACCAATTGCAAAGGTAAATTTAGAAGTTGCAGGATCAAAGCTTTGACTTGATTCTAGCGTTTGTCGGATCTGCTGTAGGGCGACTGAGATACTAGGGGCAATTTCGATCGCTCTTGCCGTAGGCTGCATTTCTCTGCCAATACGGATAAATAACTCATCTTGAAATAGCGAGCGTAATCGTCCCAGTGCAGCACTCATGGCTGGTTGCCCTAGATACAAGCGTTGGGCAGATGCCGTAACACTCCGTTCTTCAAAAAGTACTTCAAAGGCAACCAGGAGGTTCAGGTCAATGGAGGACAAATCTATTAATGTCATTGATTGAACATATCACTGCAATCAATTTGATTAATTTATAGTACCTCAGTAAAGTAAAATTAAAAGCAGTTTGAAGGTCATCAAAATGACGAATCAAAAAAGAATCGCTGTGGTGACAGGCAGTAATCGAGGGCTAGGGTATGCAATTTCCCGTCAATTATCCCAAATTGGCAACCGCGTAATTCTGACAAGTCGTAATGAAACAGATGGTCTTGCTGCTAAACAGCAGCTTACCAATGAAGAGTTTGATGTTGACTATCACACGCTAGATGTCACCAACGATGGAAGTGTGCAGCAGTTTACTGAGTGGCTACGTGAAACTTACGGTAAAGTAGATATTCTGGTGAATAATGCAGGCATAAATCCCACAACTAAGCCGGAAGAGTCCAGCTTACTGACTGTGCAACTGGAAACAATGCGATCGACCTTTGAAACCAATGTTCTAGCCGTACTCAGAATTTCTCAAGCATTAATTCCGTTGATGAAGGTGCAAAACTACGGTCGCATTGTCAATATCTCAACGGAAATGGCATCTCTAGTGTCAGTTCCCACTGACTACTATCCTTTAGCTCCTTCCTATCGACTCTCGAAGGTGGGAGTAAATGGACTAACTGTGCTTCTCGCCAAGGAACTCCAAGGTACTAATATTCTCGTAAATGCCTATTCTCCTGGTTGGATGAAGACTGACATGGGGGGTGATGATGCCCCGTTCACGGCAGAAGAAGGAGCGCAAACTGCTGTCTATTTGGCAACACTTCCCGATGGAGGAGCGCAAGGACAGTTTTTTGCAGAGATGCGAAAGTTTGGTGGCCCGATTCAATTACAGTGGTAGGTTAATATGGGAAATTTCGCGGGTTTACCGCCTATTTATGCAGATAAGCCGATTGAATTAGCACCTGCGAAAGTGATTGCCTCGTTCCCAGTCAATACTTTTTTGGAAAATTTAGCTATTGCTCCAGATGGCACAATCTTTGTGACTAATCATGAAGTTGGCGAGATTGTTCGCATTACCCCAGATGGCAATCAGCAGATTCATGCCAGTGTTGAGGGGAAAGTGAGTGGTCTTGCTTTCACTGCTAATGGGGATTTGGTAGTAACAGGATGGAATGCTGATTCTATAGCAGTGGTTTCTCTAGTTAAAAGTGATGGCACGGTGGAAACGTTGCTGATAATGCCAGAGGCGATATTTCTTAATGGCATCACCCCGCTTTCTGGCTCTCAGTATTTGACAGCAGATTCCTATCGCGGTGCAATTTGGCTGATTGATATCGCTCAACGCCGTGGAGCAATTTGGCTAGAACATCCAATGCTTGCGCGTAGCAATTCGGAAAATGTCATTCCGGCAGCAAATGGTTTGAAACGTTTTGGTGATTTCCTGTACGTCTCAAATACGGAAAAAATGTTGCTGTTGCGGATTCCCGTTGATACCGCTAATAAACCAAGTGAACCGGAAATTTTTGTTGAGCGGATTAATATTGATGACTTTGCTTTTGATGTGGAAGGCAATCTTTACGGAGCGACGCACATATACAACAGTGTAGTACGAATTGCCAGCGATCGCAGTACAACCATCATTGCTCAAGCCGAGCAAGGTGTAATTGGCAGTACAGCCGTGGCTTTTGGTCAAAGTGAAGGCAATCGCACCGCAATCTATGTTGTTACCAATGGTGGAATGTTTTTACCTCCGCCTACAGGTGTCGTTCCTGCCAATGTTGTTCGGCTTGAAGTTGGGAAAGCTGGATATCCCTTGGATTGAGAGTGACTAAACCATGCTACGGTTACTAAAAATCACATTTACTAACTTGATGGTGACATAACTAATGGAGATGGAACAAGACGATCAATTTGTAACCGTAGTCATTACACAACTTGTCAAACCAGGATACGAAACCGCTTATGAGGCTTGGTTGAAAGATATTACCAGTGTTGCCAGAACTTATATTGGTCACATGGGAACAAATGTGATTCGTCCCCAACTGGGGGTGCGAAATGAATATGTGATCATCTTCCGATTTGACGGTTATGAAAATTTGAAAGCGTGGATGACATCACGCGATCGCGAATACTGGCTAACTCAAGCCAAACCTTTAGTTGAATCTGACGCTGATGTTCAACAAATCTGTGGATTAGAAGCTTGGTTTTCTCTTCCTGGTCAACCACTAAAAACTCCACCGCGCTATAAAATAGCCTTGCTCACTTGGGGAGCTGTATTTGTGTTGACTAATTTGTTGAGTACGTTCTTAGTCCCTCTGCTTCGTGGTTTACCGCCCTTGATTATTTCGTTGATCATCACCATTACGATGGTTGCACTGTTGACATATCTTGTTATGCCTAGAGTTAGCCGATTGTTCAGCTCTTGGCTATATCCTAAATCACGAAAAATTTAGAGATTGAAGTTATTTTGACTCAACTCTATTAATCAAGTCATTATGTTCCTTTCAACTTTTAACGATCTTAACCAACAGCAAACTCGATAATTTGTCGTTTAAAGTGGGAAAAGCCAAAACGATATCTTTTTTAGTTATTTATGCTTAATTTTTTCTAGATCAAAATAGTGCGATCGCATTCTCAAATAAACTCTCATAAATTTCTAAACTTTCCTATTCAACAATTTATAGATTAGTTACTGGCTACTTTACAAATCACCATAATATGTGATTTATATTTGTCAGTATTATAGCGAACAAGTTTTAGTCCACATCGTTCTATTTCTTCCAGAAGTTTAGGCATTTCATACTTATGATGCCGCCAAATAGTAATCTCTTCACCTTCGGAGATTTCGATATTCTTATCTATTCCCATATAACTAAAATTTATAATGTAATGATGATGGAGTTTCATATTAGCAACTATACTATCTGTTTTTAAATCATATTTTCTTACAAGTTCACAATCTTCAGATTTAATTCCAATCTTGTTTTTAACCCATCCATATATTCCTTCTACATGATAATTGCAGCCACCTCTTATTTTTCCATCCCATTCAGAGTTAGAACCAGTTTCGTTAGTGAACACCAGAAAATCATTTTTTCCCATGCTATCTCTAAAGTTTTTGAGGACTCTATCTCTATTTTGATGATTTCCAATGGTAACGCCTAAGTGTAAAAATATTTTTGCTGTATCGTCAATTTCAAGATTAGCTTGATTTTGGCATAAAATCTTAGGTATACAACTATTTTCTATGTCAATTGTGGAACTGATAAAATCGACTAGGGGAAACCATTTTTTAAAATTATTTCTGGATAAATTAAGCAATTCTTCACTAATATCTAAAGCAATATACTTGTTAACCTTCCCTAGTTTATTCAGCCTCCAGATAAATTTTTTAATGGGATATGAATTTCCTGCACCCACGTCTATAATATTGACTTTTTTGCCACTTTGAATATTGCCATTCAGGTATTGAAAGTTATTATTTAAAAGGTCAATTTCTACACTTGATGTTCGATACCATTTAGGAATAATATATTTTAAATAAAAATCGTCCCAGATTTTTGCACCTCTACCTTTATAGGAATACTTTAAAGGGATTTCTCTGCTAAATTCTAATGCATGAATTATCCCTAAAACTTCTTCTTCAGAAAAAATAGAGTAAAACTCAGAACTTGGCTTTGCTGTGCGACTGATAGCAGTTGAAATATCCGAGGGAAGTTGGGAATTACTATGAAAATTTTGAGCCATTATTCTTGTTCTTTGGTTTTCTTCGGTATTTAAGATTAGCCGCAATGCTTGCCAAAGAGGTATTTTCTCATACCGTTGTCCCAAAATTCGGAATTTCCACTAGAAATAGATCCTACATTCACCACTCTCAACTGACCAACTGGTTTTTTATAATCAAAATAGGTGATAATTTTTCAAAGATACATGGGTGAATTCCATTGGTTCAGCAACCAGAACTCCAGGAAACTTCGTCGATACAGTCAATCCAGCGCGTGCTTGGGAGTTTAAGCACTTATCGGTGGACAACGCTCGGAGCCTTAGCCAGCCTGTTGCTATTGACGATCGCAAACGCAATTACCCCGCAACTATTTCGCTGGGGAATTGATCAAGGCATCATCCAAAAAAACCTCCAAATTGTGCTTTACAGCGCCGCCTGGATGGTATTGGCAGCGATCGCTCGTGGTGTATTTAACTTTGGACAAAGCTATTTGGCAGAGTCCGTGTCTCAGGGTGTAGCCTATGATCTGCGAAACAAAATTTTCAGCAAGATTCAAAATCTCAGTTTCAGCTATCACGATCAGGCGCAGACTTCCCAACTCCTAACCCGTGTCACCAGCGATATTGAGCAGATCCGTACCTTTGTTGGTACTAGCTTAATTCAGGTTATTGGTGGACTTGTAACATTGGTGAGTATTTCGGTGATTTTGCTGGTGATGAACTGGCAACTAGCACTGATTACCCTGACAGTAATACCCCTTTCTGGATGGTTGATGGCGCAATTCATCACCCGAAATAACAAACTTTTTCGGCAAGTACAAGAGCAACTGAGCGAGCTAAATGCTGTATTGCAAGAGAATTTACTCGGAATACGGGTAGTCAAAGCCTTTGTGCGGGAATCAACCGAAAGGTCGCGTTACACGACTATGAATGATGGCCTAGTCAAGGCAAACATGAAGACCATTAGCGCCATCCGTAATACCTTCCCGTTTATCTTCTTGCTGAGTAATTTGGTAACACTGGCAGTCTTTGGCTACGGGGGAGCGCAAGTGATTGGTGAAAAATTCTCCATTGGGGAACTGGTGGCGTTTAACTCCTACCTAGCGTTGATTCTCCAACCAATTTTGTTGATTGGATTTGCTGCACCTGCGATCGCTCAATCAGCTGCTTCCGCCGAACGAGTCTACGAAGTTGTAGATGCGGAGGTAGAAATTCGCGATCGCCCCGGTGCTGTCCCATTTGACACTTGCGGTGGTAGAATCACCTTTGAAAACGTTTCCTTTCGCTATCCAGGAGCGACAACCGAAACTCTTAAAGGAGTTTCCTTTGAAACCAAACCCAACGAACTGATCGCCGTTCTAGGGATGACTGGCTCCGGGAAAAGCACAATTATGAACTTAATTCCCCGCTTTTATGATGCCACAGGAGGAGCAGTTCGCATTGACGGACGAGATGTAAAAAGTTTCACGCTTAAAAGCCTCAGATCGTGTATTGGCATTGTATTTCAGGAAACCACCCTCTTCTCTGGTAGAATCCGCGAAAATATTGCCTATGCCAAACCCGATGCAACCCTAGAGCAGGTGATTGAGGTGGCAAAAACTGCACAAATGCACGATTTTATTATCGGTCTACCCGATGGCTACGAAACGATAGTGGGTGAACGTGGTGTTGGCTTGTCTGGTGGACAAAAACAACGAATTGCGATCGCTCGTACCTTACTAACCGATTACAGCATTCTCATTCTCGATGATAGTACCTCAGCCGTTGATGCTAAAACTGCTGCCCAGATTCAAGCCGAACTAGATCACTTAATGCGCCAAAAAGCTTGTACAACCTTTGTAGTAGCTCAACGCATTAGCACCGTCAAGAATGCTGATCGGATTTTTCTCATGGATAAAGGGCGATTAATGGCACAAGGCACTCACGAGGAATTGATGCAAAACAGTCCGCTCTACGGTGTAATTTTGGAATCTCAGGTAAAGCAGAAGGAGAAAAAATGATCCTCAATATTCTATTTCATAGAGGCTGGCAAAAATGGTAAATCAATGTTTGTAGAATGCGGCGATAGAGGTGAAAGTACCGTTTAGTTTAAAATTCCTTCAAGACCTCCAACTTCCTGAGCAGCTGGGGGTCTGGTAAAAGTGAACATATACAAGCGAAATTGTCCTATGAGTGAGTATCGTTCAATGATTCCTAAAGTTATCCAACGTCTTTTTCTGATTTCAATCATCATGATTGCGATTTCCATTATTCCAATCAAAATGATGGTTGCTCAAGACACAAAGCCAATGTCCTCAACAACTACAGCGGCTCAGGGTCAGGCAATACTCGTGGCTCAAGCACCGCAGAAAAGTCCATCCAAAATTAACATCAACCCAGAGACAGGTGTTCCCGATGGTGCGATTTTACTCACGGTTTTTCTCAAACACGACCAATCTAAAACCTTAGAGCAAATTCTCGACGAACTCAAAAAATCTGGTTATTGGAAAGCGTTTCCACCCGAAGGTGTAGATGTCGTTTCCTGGTACGTCGTTATGGGTATTGGGCAAGTTGTCACCTTAGCTGTACCGCCAGAGCGCTTACGAACTGTGAACATGGCACTAGAACGAACTGCCTGGAGTGCTTATCGGACTGAATTTTATGCCACCTACGATTTTGCACAGGTTGCAAAAAAGTTGCGTGAACAAGCGCTGAAAGGTACTTGATAGATGTTCATTATGATTAAGTAGGGCATCACTGTACCAAAAAAGATTTTTTGTACGCTCAGAAAATTTCAAGTGCCTGAAACGACGATTTTTCATTCAAACTAGATCAAAAAATAGCGGCATAACCAGACTTCTTTCACCAATCTGATGCCAGAAAGCACTTCTTGAAAAGCTTACCCTATCTTAGTTTTAGCCTTAGCGTCCAATTTACCCGTTTTGGCATAGTAACACTTAATAAAGACTTTTAATCCCAAATCTAAAATCCAAAATTGTTATGAGAGGCACTACTCCCGTTGTTGCATCTGAGCAAGCAAGTCAGCAACTCTCTACCCTGCGGCGCTTTTTGCAATACGTTTTACTCTATCGTAAAGATATTCCCATCGCCTTGACATTAGTATTTATTGGTGCAGTAACTCAAGCAGTTGGGCCATTCTTCCTCGGCTGGTCGATAGATCACCTAATTGCCCAGAGAAATTTGCAGGGACTACTGCTGTTATTAGGGCTACTAGCGCTTAACTATGGACTTGGTGTGTTGGCAATCCGGGGTCAAATTATTCGAGTCGGCTGGATTATGCAGCGATTGCTAGCTCAACTGAGGCAAGACATTTTTACTAAAATCCAAAGTCTGCCACTCAGCTTTTTCGATCGCAGCGAAGCGGGCGATTTAATGAGCCGCTTGCTGAATGATGTCAATACCGTGAATCAGGCATTTGGATTGACGATCGCCCAAATGCTCGGCAACACCTTCAGTTTAGTCGGCATAATCATTGCTATGCTCTCAATCAACCTGCAACTTGGTTTGTTGAGCAATCTGGTTGTGCCATTGATGATTTTTACCACCAGCTTGTTTGCACGTTGGGCTAGAGTCAGATTTCGCGTTACCCGACAAACCATTGGGCAGCTTTCCGCCAAGTTGGAAGAAGATATTGTCAGTGTGCGAGAAGCACAGGCATTTAATCGTGTACAGATGAACATCGCAGAATTTGACATTCTCAACGCTGCTAATCGAGATGCCAACGTTGAGGCTGTGGCAATTACTTCGGCCTTTTTGCCCTCCATTGATTTTCTGAACACACTAGCAACGGCTGGCGTGCTGGCCTATGGTGGCTATCTCGCGGTAACGGGAGCTGCAACAGTGGGTGTAGTGACATCCTTTTTACTTTACGTCCAGCAATTCTTCCGCCCGATCCAAATTCTCAGCCAGTTGTACACCCAAGCTCAATCTGCCTTCGCCGGATTAGAGCGCATCTTTCTATTACTAGATGAACCGTCACAACTCAATGACGCACCCAATGCGACAGAAATGCCACCGATTCAGGGTGAGGTAACATTCGAGAATGTCAAGTTTGGCTACAATCCAGATCAATTGGTTCTGAAAGGAGTGAATTTACACGCCTATCCAGGGCAGATGGTTGCGTTAGTCGGTCCGACTGGTTCGGGAAAAAGTACAATTATTAACTTGATTTTGCGCTTCTACGATGTATCTGGTGGTGCAGTGAAAATTGATAATATTGATGTGCGTAGCGTTACTCAAGCAAGTCTGCGCCGTCAAATTGGCATCGTCCTGCAAGACAATATTTTGTTCAGCGGCACCGTCGCCGAAAACATTGCCTTTGGCGCTTCTTACGCCACCCAATCTGACATCGAAGCGGCTGCACAACTGGCAAATGTGCATGAGTTCATTACCTCACTTCCCCAGGGCTATACAACTCAATTGGGTGAACGAGGCGCACCTCTGAGCCAGGGACAGCGACAACTGATCAGTATTGCTCGTGCAGTGTTAATCAACCCCCGAATTCTCATTCTTGATGAAGCCACTAGCAGCATAGATACCCGTACAGAAGCGCTAGTACAAATTGCGATCGCTCGCTTGCTACAAGGTCGTACCAGCTTCGTGATTGCTCACCGCCTCAGTACAGTTACCCAGGCAGATCAGGTATTAGTAATTCAGCAGGGACAAATTATCGAGCAGGGTACTCACACCGAACTCATCAAGCAGCAGGGTGACTATGCGAACCTCTACGCCCTTCAACTCGGTTCAGCAGACACGATATAAGTATCGACTTCTTCAGGCTCAACAGGGCGGGACAATGCTCAAAACATTTTTGAGGTAGAGAAGATACCAAGCGATAATCAAATCATAAATATATTTGAATTTAGAATTGCTGCCTTAGCAGAGATGTCATTTCACCCCGGTTTCATCTGTATGTACTATTAGTTATGTATCTACTTACCAAGCGTATTGGTCGAACTAAGTAGTATAAAAAGGAAAGACCAGAGGGCAATGGAAAAAATTCTCGATCTGCTTGATTGCTATCAATGATTACCAGCCTGGTTATAAAACTCAAAAATTGCCACACCAGATAAACACGATCTGGCATTCTGCTAAGTGGCCTCCCGATCAAGTCCTGAAAAAAAAGTTTAATGAACAGTGGAGTTTTAACTTCCGCGAACAGCCGTTTCTGCATCCGCACAGTATAAATTAAAATTATTGGATCGATTTGGATTTGTTGTTGAATAGCCTGCTTTATTTGATTTGGTAAAGGGGTATTCAGGAGAGTATTAACTATCAACAGACTCATAAAGAATGGTCTTTTAAGTTCCAGACTACTTACTTTCAGCAGTTCTAAATTCAAAATTTGACAAGGTGCAGAAATAACTGGACACTGAGAACAGCCAAATTCAAGTCAGGGTGATGTTTGGATTGAGAGTGCTGAGTTTTACAAGTCTACTGTGCTACTTACAGGCAGTGATTGGGACTATCAAAGACCCACGCCAACCGAGGAATGGTACTAAGTACACAGTAAAGGATGCGATATTAAGAGCGTTTTCAGCTTTTTTCATGCAATGTGAGTCATTTTTATATGACTTACGCATTGACAGAAAACACCAAATATGTGTTATGAAAAAATCGAGATGTCGTAGGGGTTTAATAGCATTGCTCATAGGTGTCAACTTAACGTAAAAGTGATGTCCCGCAAGGAACTTGAGAGGATGAATGAACAAGTCATGATTGATGTATCAAATGTTGTTACCTCACCCTAACCCTCCCCTTTCTAAGGGGAGGGAACCGGATTTTTTTATTGTTTCCCCCCTTTATAAGGGGGGATTAAGGGGGGTAATAATTC
>NZ_JBGTFY010000051.1:0-11979 GCF_041747015.1 Nostoc sp. | reverse complement strand
CAAATGGGATGTGAGTTATGAACAAATTGCCTTAATATGCTGTCGTTCCGATTCTACGGTCAGAGGTTGGTTTAAGCAAGGTAAATTTAGACGCTATCCTCAGCCTAATGATTTACGACATTTGGCATTCATGGACTTTTTACTGGAACATTTTGAAGAAGTTCCCGAACAACTTTGGCAATTGCTATGTCTGACTCATTCGCCTTGATCTCAATAACATTTCTCTTCTACATATAGCAATCCGGTTTGATTCATGAAAGGTTTTTAAAACAAAAGCTTTGCCCTGCAAGGTTTTCAGATTGAGTACACTTTCTTTCATTCCAGTCTGAACGCTATATATCTGTCCAATAAATCTAATGCACACATAATTCTAATTGTCAATATCAATTTGACCTGTCTTTGAGTATACCTCCTCGTTTAAGGTAAATATTGGCGATTTAAAAGCACATAACATGGTTATTTTACAGCATTTTTAAGGGGTAAAATATGACTTATTCTGAGCAATTAAAACCGTGGTGTATTGTCCATGATATTCCCAATCAAGAAAATATTGTTGTGAAAAGATTCCGCCGACGTGATGATGCTGTTGCTTATCTGCAAGTGTTGAGGCAGTCAGGCAGAGATATTGTTTTTAAAATCATTTTTAAGGCTAAAAACGTCAAGATGCCACGGGAAAATGAAGCTTTGAACGGTTCGTTTTGAGAAGATTTAAAAATAATAAAAATACTAACTTACCGGATAATATAATCCCGTATTTTTGTTAGATTACCACCCCATACCCCACTAAGCCAGTAATATAAATCTTAAAACTGTAGTCTCAACAATTAATGGTTTGTAGCAATTTTTCAAATAAGGGATCGCCAAAATTCATTAAACGTAGTGAAGACATTTCATCAAAAACATTGGGATAAAAAGTAACCATGTAATTCTGCTCTTTGTAATTCAGTTGCCAAGTACGTTCGCTCCTTCTCTCAAACTGCACACCATTAGCTTTTAAAATTGCTGAGTAGGTGAATAACTGCTCAATAGTTTCTGGCGTAAAAGGAGTAGAGGGGATTGGTTTTTGAATTTCCGCTAAGTCAGCTTCTAAATCCATCGCTACCATTTCCTCGATTGCTAGACGAGGTGGTGGGCTGTCTAACACAGAATCGAATTGAGACATTAAAACATCCTCTTCTTCTGGATCAGCACTCATAACAGCCCGTTCAATAAAGGTAGGGACTTGGGCTAAAATCGGCTGAAGATTACCAACAACAGTGGCAAAGGCATTAATGCGATCGCGCAATTTTCGATAAACCTTTGCTTCTACAGTGCCATCATAGTAAAAATTGTGAATTCGCACAGTCGGATACCTTTGTCCAATGCGGTCAATTCTCCCAATACGCTGTTCGACCCGCATGGGATTCCAAGGCATATCATAATTAATCAACACCCCACAATTTTGTAAATTCAAACCCTCGGAAGCAGACTCAGTACAAAGGAGAATTTTGATTTCATCTTGGCGAAATCGGCGTTTAATTTCTTCCTTGGGAACTAGACACCACTCCCCATTCTGGTACAATTCCCCACCACGACCTGAGTAACAAGCTACTTGGCTACCGTACAACTCCTTCAATGTATCCCGTAGATAGTCCATCGTGTCAGTGTACTGGGTGAAAACGATCGCACTTTCTCGGTCAGTTAATTCTTGGCGTAAAATCTGAATAAAGCGAGAAAGCTTGCTATCTTCCCCAGTGTTTTCAAATTGGCGTAGTAATTCTTCAAGATATTGAATTTCCTGGGGGTCTACTGGTTCAAAGAAAGATTCCAGCCCAGCAATTATTGCATCATCCTCATTATCCACATCTACTAAATCGTCGTCACTTAAAACGCTTCCCCGTTGAGTTAGCAAATAATCCAAACGACGTTGCAGAGATGACTTGATAGCATAAAATGAACTGGTCAAACGTTTGCGGTAAAGGGTCATCAAAAAACCCAAACAAGAACGCTGATCTATTTGTGCCAGTCGGTAAAAGTGACGTACATAGTCGCTGACAGCTACGTAAAGCGGTACTTCCCGTTGGGGTTCCAGCGTAATAGCGTTATCCTGCACAACTCTAGTAGGAATATCCCGCTCTAGCAGTCCCCTTTGATAGTATTGTCGGAGAGTATCGCGGGTGTGGCGGAACATCAAGTCTTTTAGGGGCGTGTTCACTGTCAAGTATTGGCGTGAGGTGTCGATAAAGTCTTCATCTGCCAATAATTGTTTGTGATTGGAGATTTTCTTTCCTCGTTGCCAAGTATCCTGCATTTTGTAAGCGAGGATGCGATCGCTCTTGGTCAAAAACTGCTCTAACCTAGAACAAGGTTGTCCGCCGCGCCCAAAGTAATCATTAGACATGACTTGCCAAAAATTTATTATTTCCGGCTTGACAGCACCTTGTAGCGAGGCGAAATAATCGCAGAAGTTACCGCCATAACTCCAATGTCCCTGCAATCCCAGCAGGTTTAACAAATCAAAAACTTCTATGGCATCAATTTGCATGGGAGTTGCTGACAAAAGAATCAGGGATTTAGTCTTCTCCTTCAACTGTGTCATTAACTGTAACAAGCGATTGGGTGTTTCCTTGCGGTCTTGGGGACTTTTGCGGCGTGCGTGGTGTGCTTCATCTAAGACTACTAAATCCCAAGGTTCTGCTGATAGTAGCTGGTGCATTCTGTCAGTTCTTCGCACCAAATGAGAAGAAGCCAGGATTAAGTCTTGAGTATTCCAGGGATTAGCTACTGCGGGGATAGTCCGCTTGTAGGGGTCTTTAAATTCTGTAGATGTGTAACTCCAAAAATGCAGATTAAATTTTTCCCGTAGTTCTTCTTGCCATTGGGGTTGGACACTAGCAGGTGCTAAAATCAGTACCCGCTTCACTTTTTTGGACAACAGCAGATAACGCAGAATTAAACCAGTTTCAATTGTCTTACCTAAACCAACTTCATCAGCAATGAGAAAACTTTGGGGAAAATTTTGAGCAACGCGGCGCAGTATTTTAATTTGGTGTGGCCAGGGGTGAATGGGAATTGATTTTAAACAAAAGTCCAAGCAGCCGGGATGTTCATGAATATTAGCAAGTTGAGTAAATGCCAACCGTTCTTGTTCCCTTTGTTCTGTAGAAATAACAGAAGTGTCTGGTTTTAGTTCCGGTTCTGGTTGTGCTTCTGGTTCAGTTAATTCTATTTTTGTTAGAGGTCTAGAGTCAAATTCAGCTTGGGCATTCCAATCAGGTTTAGTAGATTTTGCGTAACGCAATAGCTTTTTCTGTACCGCCTCTGGAACTTCAAAAACTCGCACGTTAGGCGATACGTTATACCAAAGTTGCTCAAACCTCGCTTCTTCTTCTTCAACTCTATCTAGTTCCCTTCCTCCCTCCCAAGAACAATAAACGTGAAATGATTCTATATTCCTCTCCCAGCCACCAATAGATTCGTTATTGGAACCATTAAATGCTAATTTATCGCCCTTGCTATCAGTAAAAATGCCAACTTTTTCATGAAATATATGCTGTGGGTCTAGTTGCTGTGTACTATCTTCTGGCTGTCCATTTTGTTTCAGAGGAATAGCAATTTTAATATCGAGATATTGATTTTGAATTAACCAACTGAGAATTTCAAAGTGTTTGAGTTGGGCAAAACTTTCTGGTGGTTTTAAGTCTGCGTCTAGACGAGATAGCAATGCGTCTCGCAGTTCGTATCCCTGTTGAATTGCTTGTAAATCTTGGGGGCTAAACTGACAGCCCATGATTAACCGCATTCGCCCTTTGTTGTGCAGCATTGCACCTAAACCCCGTGCAACTTTACTTAAAATGGCACTGCTAAAAAAGCCGGCTTTGCGGTCATATTGAATGGCACACTCTAAAGCAGGAATGTAGAAATCAGTGATGGTGTTGTGGGTGTTGCTGGTGTAGCTAATTTTCCAGGGATATTCACGCAGGTTTTTCAAATTTCTAACCAGTTATCTAATTTTAATTATCAATGGAGTCTATAGTTCTGCCTTGATAAGTATGGCGCTGTTGGTCAATTTCTGTAAAGATTTCTGTTAATTCCGGTTGGTTCTTCCAAGCGCCAAATAATTGATTCAGTCTAGCTAGTTGTTCTAATATTTCAATATTTTGACCACGTTTTATGCCTCTAACCTTCATGTTTGATTATTTCCTTATTAGTTAACTGATGACTAATGACTATTAACCGTTCACTGTAGCTTGCTTCTTGCGGTAGCGAGTTGACTGTTAACCGTCAACTGACAGTCATCAGTTAAGCATTTTGATTTTGCAATGCTTTTCGATATAGTTTAACCGCCTGTGTTTGATTAGTTTCACTGACAAAACTAGCTAATAAAACAGGGTCTAAATTTGGCAGTAATTTACTGTAAGAATTTTGAGTGTATTTACCGTCAATTTCTGATAAATAATAAAAACTAAATTGCTGGTTTTTCCAAAACCAAACTTCTTTTACTCCCAAACCTCGATAAACCTCTAGTTTGTCAATTCCGCCACTAGTTATAACAATCTCTATGGCAATATCTGGGACTTCATTTAGTTCTCCAAGACAGTAACATTCATCTGGTTCTGCGCCTTTTTTCGCGGCTTGCTTACGAAAGGTGGTACTACCATAACCATTAAGATTAATGTCTCTTTCCTCTGCATAAGCCTCTAGTAATCTAGCAATTATTTTTTTAAGGCGCTCATGTTCTGGAGAGGTAGTCATGATAATCTCTAGTGTTCCTTCTAAATAAGTCATACGGGGAAATTCATCAATAAACATATCAGAGAGTTGTTCGTATTGTTCCCAGGTGACATCATAAAGAATGATACGTTGGTCTTCGGTTGGTTGAAGTGTCTTCGGGTCTAAAAGTAACATAAGTTGCTTGACGGTTAATAGTTGACGGTTGACAGTCATCAAAATAAGTTCAATTGTCCACCTTCATTAAATGGTATCTCAGGTTGCACATAAGACACTTTCGCTTTAATTTCATCCATAGCCAACCACAAATCTAATAACGCTTTTTCTTCGGGAATGCGTTTCTTTTCATCACCAATGCGCGGAATTACTTTTAAAGCTACTTCAAATGTCCGCATAAATAAATCGTTGCTGACTAAGCCGGTATTTTTGAGAAATCTACGGACTGGTTCTGTATTGTCTTCCTCTTGGTAAAGGGCGATAATGGCGTGGAGTCCATCTACTAAATATCTAGCAGAAAATTCAGTATCGGTGACGGAGAAGGCGCGTTTTTTCAAGCGTTGTTGCGGGGTAAGTAATTTACAGTAACCGCTTCCAGAATCGAGTAATTTGTGTTTTTTGACTAAATCGGAGACATCAAAACCACCGACTGCTAAAGCCAGTTGTCTAGCTTCATCAAAGGGGAATTCTCGCGCTTCAAAGGTATCCCATGCCAAGATGTACCATTGGGTTAAGGGGTCGATACCGTTGAAGTCTTTACCTTTTAATAAGTTTTGTAATCGGTATTCGACTACTGCTTGGCGTACTTCTTCAAATGCTGCTTTGGGTTCAACTTGATTTCCGGCGCTGTCGAGGATGGAACTATATTGGGTAAACTCTCTCAAAGCACAACCAAAAGCACTTAAACACAAGTTAATACCAGGGGGTTTAATGCGACGTGAGCTATCTTTATCTTCTTCTTTATTAGCAGTAGGATTAGCAGTAGGATATCGATGTTTTACTCTATCAGCCGCAGGACGAGAATCTGCTGTTAAGCATTTTTCCAGTTCCGGTGCTTCTTTAAAGACGATATTTCGCACCTTGATACGCACATCATCCCACCAAGCTTGTTTAGCGTTGGGGTCGCGTTTGCGGCATACTAAAAGCACGGTGCTGGATACTGCGTTTTTCTGCGCTTGGTGCAAGTTTTGCGGGTTTTCGGTACTGACTGCCCAAGATGCGGTAATCTCGAAACCAGCATCGATGAGGGATTTGGCTAAGACATCCCACGCGCCGGAGTCTTTGTGGTTGAATTGTACTGTCATTACGCCGTCGTCGCATAATACGCGATGATATTCGGCGAACGCCATCGCCATTTTTGCTTCATAATCTTGGTTGGCAAGCTTTTCAGGGGTAATTGCTTCTGTGGTATCAGTAGCAGGTTTACCCATCCCTTTAAAGCGTGAAGGGTTGGCGACGGCTTCGCGGTCTTTGTCGGTTAGTTCTAAGTAGAATAATTCGGGGAAGATATCGCCAAGGGTGCGTTTTAGCCAGACGTAGAAAAAGTCTGATAATTCAGCGTATTGAATTGTGGCGTAATAAGGTGGGTCTGTGATAACTGCATCAATTGAGTTATCGGGGATATGAGTTAAGTTATCGGCTGAGGCTGAGTCGATTTTAATTGATTTTGGATTATGTTGTTCAAGTCCTGGGATACCTGTTGAACCTGGTTTTGTTCCGAATAATGCACATAATTTTTCATATTCAGAAGCAAAGACATCAGCGCACCAACACCATAATTCACCAGCACCATTTTTTTCTGGATAATTCCACATTAAATTGAGTGCATGTTGGGATGAAGCACCTTCAGAACCAGCTCTAGGAGGATTCCAACGTCCTAATCTACAGTTTTCATCAACACATCTATCTAATACTAAAGCCAAATAAGTTGAAATTGCTTGTGCTTTCTCCCAATCATGCTCAACTTGAATTAGCTCTTTTGCTTCATTAATAATTTTAACGTAGGTAACGAGAGTTAGAAGCTGACGGGGGTTAAAGCAATCCTCATATTTTCGTAACCCATACTCATAATTACGTGGTGAGTCGTGTAAACCTGTACTGGTTGGTTCACTTGGAATTAAATTACTAATGCTACCATCTGAGTATTTTTGGTTTAGATAAAACTCAGCTTTTTGAATATCATCTAAATCTGTTTGTTTAGGCAGTCTAAATTCTAATCCTGATTTCCCTTGTTTATAGGCAACTGCATATAATTGATAGCCTAGATTGTTAATAGATGAATATCTCTTGATTGCTTCATCATCAATTACATTGCCACAATTAGGACATCTACCAACACCCCTACTTAAAGTAACCGTAATATCAGGATCATATTCTTCATCATCTGTTTGAATCGTTGTTCCCTTCCCCTTTCTTCCCTTAACCAACTCAAAATCAACACGCTTATTCTCAGGATTAGGAATTGGCTTAACTGCATACCAATCACTTGTAACTTTCCTAGCTTGTCCTTTTCCTCCATAATTGCTGGTTTTACTTAACCACCAATTAGGACTCAACGGAACAACAGACTCACAACTTGGACAAACAACCGTATGCGCCCATAAATAATTCTGCACAGTTTCCCCAGGTAAAGATGGGAAAAACTCAGCCAATCTTTTCTCCGCCTCATCCCCTACCCACTTCACCCATTTATCAATATCCTGCTGCAAATCTGGGCCAAACTTTAGCGGATATTCCATCGCCGCCTTCATCGTCACCACCGCCACAGGATTTAAATCAGAAGCCAGCACATTTAACCCATATCTTGCCGCCTCAAAAGGTATACTTCCACCACCTGCAAACGCATCTAAAACAGTCGGTGTGCGCGTTCCCCAAACCTTCTCACAATAATCATGCACCTTCTTAATTTGCACAGAATTAGGCGGCGTTTTATATAGCTTTACCTCCTTCCCCGGTACTAACCCCAGCAAATATTCAAACTCTTGCATTGTGATATCTGCTGGTAATAAAGAAGCCAACACACTGGCGCGACTAAATGATAAAGGCTTACGCGAATACCAGCGATGTAATCCTTTAAATGGATTTCCCCCGTGTTCAAAATTAACTTGCTCGTTTAATACCTGCACAGGCATCATTTTTTCAATAAATACAGCAGGGCGTTTAGAAGTTGAGTCAGACATTTTTATTACCAACCATAAGTCCGAATATTATTAAAATTAATTGTATCAATACCTACTTTTTGCAGATAATTAGCTAACTTGAAATCATCTGTAAGCACTAAATATTTATTTTTTGCTAAAGTCACAATTCCACAGTCAGTCAGCCCATATTTAGTAAAATTATCTAGCTGAACAGCATTTATACTTTCAATATAAAATTCATCTAATGCAGTCATCGCTTGAGCAAAGACAGAGTAACATTGAGAACGTTCTGGTTCACCAATCTGGTTAACCAGACTATTCACTTCAGTCAGCACATTAGGAGTTGTAACAATTTTTGAGAAATACGACAAGATACTCACTAGCAAATCGTAATCTTCCGGTAAAAACTTTTCAGTCCGATTAAACTGTGATATTCGCCCCCGATTTACAGTACCAACAAACCAAAGTAATAAAATATTTGTGTCAATTAAAATTCCTTTTTGTTTGTAACTTTTAAACAATAAACTAATATAATCTTTCATACCTCACGAATTTTCATCGATTTTACTTCCCCCGTTTCGGCATCTACGGTAAATATTTTATACTCACGCTCATATTTAGTAGCTAAAGAAATAGCTTCAGGAATAAGTGTTCTTTCAGTTTTAGCGACAGGGCGACTAAAACCTAAAGTTACATACCAAAACCTTTTATTCTCTGACAATTCTACTTCTTCAAGCAAGATATCATTGATAGAATTACCTATCATATCCTGGATATCTTCAAAATATTTTTTCGCAGCTAGAACAGCACCACGCACGTCAATTTTCATATATTTTACCTCCTGATTTATAATGACAAAGGTTTACGCAAATATCAGCGATGTAATCCTTTAAAAGGCTTTCCCCCATGTTCAAAATTAACTTGCTCGTTCAGCACTTGCACGGATATCATTTTTTCGATGAATACAGCAGGGCGGTTGAGGGTTGAGTCGGTCATAGATTAGTGGTACAGAACAAAACACGATTTACTAGCAAATTCTTTACCAAATTAACAGTAAAGTCCTTCTGCTTGCTTGCGTTGGCGTTGGATTTGCTTATAAATCGGAACTCCGTACATTTTTTCTTCTAGTTTCATCCATTTGACATTATCCAATATGCCATTACGGGCAAACCTTAGAAAATAGGCTTTCTTCACCATTCCTGCGTAAGAAATTGTTGCTTTTGTTGAATGCTTCAATCGCACCAAATCTTCTGAAGTACATTCACCTTCTTTTACCCCCATCTGAACTAAACCAGCAATAAAATCAGCGTCTGGAAACAACATTTCAGCAGCAAAAACTTCTGCCCCAACTTCAATGTTTTCATTTTGATTGTATTCTCCACACAGTACAGATTTCAGGTTGCGGTCAACGAGAAAATGCTTCAGTTCATGACACATTGTAAAAAGTGCTGGTGCTTCCGGTAGCGAACGGCTAATCATAATAGTTGCACCGTACTCATCATAAAAGAAAGCCCCCCGCAGCTTTTTGAATTTCGCTGTGGGGGGTGAATTTTTTAGAGGCCACAAATCATATTTAATTTTATGTGTCTTGTAGATACGTCCTATATCCGACTTGCGTACTCGCGGAGTTGTTAAGCCATATTCTGACCGAACCGAACGTGCAAGTTCCTTCATCTCCTCATAGTATTTATTCTGCGTCATTCTGTTTTTTCCTCTTCCGCCCTGATTTCGATTTATCTCCTTGCTGGTAGAGACTTCGCGCTTTCCGAAATTCAGCGTAAGTACGCAATTCTGCTAGGTCTTCAGGGTGTAACTGTTTAACTACACGCAACAATGCAGCTATTTCCTCGCCAAGCGGAGCTTCTTCTGCTGGGAAAAAAGTTAAAATTGACACTCCGAAGAACCGACCAAGGTGTTCGAGGTCTTCAATTGATGGGCGATAAGTCGCAGTTTCCCAACGCGAAATGGTGTTTGCACTTGTTCCCACTTCTTTTGCTAGTGCTTCTTGGGATAGCCCCTTACCTCCATAACTCGTCCTCAGATAGCGAATGCGTTCTCCGATGTACTCCATTAATTCCATTCGGTTTGTGTTGTTCGCAACTATCCTTATCTGCCTAACTATCCTTTTATAGGATATTACTTCCTTTTGCTGTTGACGTTTCCTTGTAGTAAAAGTTATCCTCCTGAAATAGGAAGACAATTCAACACCAATAGGATGATAAAGCTGCTTCAGTATTTTTACGGCAAAGTGTCATCTTTGGGCAATCAGTAATCAAAAGTTCAATTTAATACACAAGGAGTATTGTCATGCAAGTTAGTAACATAAAAGACACCGAAGCACTGTCCAACAAACCGAAAATGATTACGGTTACTGTCAATGAACGCCCTGTAAACTTCTCACAGCACAAGGTTACAGGTTTAGAGATTAAACAGACTGCCATAAAACAGGGCGTAGCAATTCAGGAAGACTTTGTACTGTTTGAGGTCAAAGGCAATTCTCCCCTCAAGCAAATTGGAGACTGCGAAACCATTACCCTGCATGAAGGGCAAAAGTTCCGTGCCACTGCACCTGATGACAACTCATAGGGGATACCGATGACACCTGAAATTGAACAAGCGATCGCAGAAATCAAGCAAGCCTTTCCAGAGCATCCTGTTGATATAGAAGCAGAACCAAACGGAGGCGCATACATCATCGTTAATAATATGCTAATTGGCGAACAGTACGTACCTTCCACTAGCTGGGTAGGCTTCTTGATTACCTTTCAGTATCCCCATGCAGATGTGTACCCACATTTTATTGATGGGGGGTTGCGACGGGTTGATGGTGGTCTAATCAAAGGCAATGGATTATCTGCTTCTAACTCTTGGCGAGATCGTCCAGCAATCCAAGTATCGAGGCGTTCCAAGCGATTGAACCCAGCTATTGATACGGCTGCAACCAAGTTAACCAAGGTTATTTCGTGGTTGAGAAGCCAATGAACAAACCTATTGAATTCAGAATTGATCAGCCACTTTATCAAAAGCTTCATCAGCATCTTTTTCCTGGCGATGGTGATGAACATGGCGCGGTGATTGCAGCAGGTATTGTAGAAACCTCTCGCGGTATCCGCCTGCTAGCGCGTGAAGTTTTTCTAGCGCAAGACAGGATTGACTATGTACCTGGTACTCGTGGCTACCGTGCTTTGACTGCAAAGTTTGTAGCTGAAATATCAGGTTACTGTGCAGAACACAACCTCTGTTACTTCGCTGTACACTGTCATGGCGGTAGAGACGAAGTTTGTTTCTCATCTGATGATATCGCATCCCACGAACGAGGATATCCAGCGCTGCTCGATATTACTCATGGCGGCCCGGTGGGGGCGCTAGTCTTTGCCAAAAACGCCGTAGCAGGGGATATCTGGACTCCCTCTGGTCGCTTTCAACTCGACCACATGACCGTTATCGGTTCGCATATTCGGCGACTTTATCCTGCGCCCCAACCCCGACTGTGTGCCGCCAATCCCATGTACGACCGCCACGCACGCTTGTTTGGCGATGTCGGACAAGAAATTTTCGCCAATTTAAAGGTGGGAATCATCGGACTTGGCGGCGGAGGCTCGTTGATTAATGAATGGTTATCCCACTTGGGAGTAGGACATATCATCGCCATCGACTTTGACCGCGTTGATTTAACCAATCGACCCCGTATTGTTGGCACAACTCCTTGGGATGCAATGACTTGGTTAACCAAACAGCCGATTCCGTGGTTGCAAAAACTCGGCAAGCGATTGGCTGCTTATAAAGTCCATGTCGCCCGCCGGGTTGCCAAACAAGCTAATCCCTCCATCCGCTATGATCCGGTTGTGGGAAATATCGTCGATGAAGCGATCGCACATTTACTGGTAGATGCTGATTTCTTGTTCTTGACAGCAGACTCGATGCAAAGCCGTCTAGTTTTCAACGCGCTAGTGCATCAGTACCTGATTCCAGGCATTCAGATTGGTGCTAAGGTTCCTGTTGATAAGCAAACAAGGCAAGTTGGAGATATTTTTACTGCTACTCGACCCGTACTTCCTTATGCTTATGGTGGTTGCCTGCACTGCCATGAATTGATTCCGGCTGGTAGGTTACAACAAGAAGCATTGAGTGA
>NZ_JBGTFY010000050.1:0-29101 GCF_041747015.1 Nostoc sp. | reverse complement strand
AAGGATTTTCATGTTCTTTTAACGTTTTTAATAGCCGTTCCTTCTGCTCTTGATAAAGATGGTTTTTTGCTGGCATATATAGCTGATGATAGCTTTTTTACTTAATATCACATTATACAATCAAGCTGCGCAGCAGCTTATAATTACTGGTCATTTGAGCTAGATAACTCAAAAGCTCTACGGAAAGAATATATTGATAATCTATATGAAACTGTCTTAAAACAGATTGAAATAGCTTTGAAAAAACACCGTATTCAAAAAAATTCACTGGAAGAGTTTATTCAGGATTTGAAGCGTCGATTTAATCAGGTCAATTATACCCAGACTATTACAGATCCTATAATCATAACCCCAATTTTAAGCAACAACGTGCAAACATATAATCTCCAGTTAGATGAGATAGTTCAGCAACAAACATCAGAACTTGTCGCTGATTCATTCTCTGTCCCAGCTACTCAAGCTTTTGACAATTCGTTATTTGCAACTGAAAATTATAGTTTAAGTTGGACAAATGAGAACGTCATGAATCCTGAAATATTTTTAGAGCAAAATGATGTTGTATGTTTAGAGGAGAGTTTAGAAAAATTCTTTGCTACGAGGTTTGAAAATGCAAGTAGTTGGAGAAGTGTATTTAGCTCATCTGGTGTTGAAGATTCTTTTATTAGACCTCTAAATTTTATTAGTAATCCTGTAGAATTCAGTAACAGAGTAGTAGCAAAATTTAAAGATTATAAAGTCTCTAATCAGCGATTAGATGATCACCCAATGGTCAAATTATTACAGTATCTACTTAATCGAAAAGGAAGTTATGAGTTGGAAGACCAAGATGTAGACTTATTTACCAAATTGGTTGAACGGGGCCGAGAAAACTTCAGCGCTTTAAAGGCTCGTAACACTGTTTGCAGAATCGAATCACCCAAGGGAATGGGTATTGGTACAGGAGTATTGGTAGGTAAAAATCTATTACTAACCTGCAATCACATTTTCAGTAAAACCCAAGTTAGACAAGCTTGGGTACGTTTTAACTACAATGCTGACAGCCGTCAGTTAGACAATGATTTATTTGAACTAGATATGACTTTTGTCAGCTATCATAATCGTCCTGACTACGCTTTAGTCAAAATAAAAGATAATCCTCAGCAACAAAAAGCTGTTTTTATTAATGAAACATCTATATTAGATAGCGATCAAGATGTTCGTATTATCCATCATCCACAAGGAAACCCGGTGATAATTTCCGACTTTGGACAAATTACGCAAGTAGGAGAAGATTACATTAACTACAATGTGAAAACTGATGACGGTTCCTCTGGCGCACCAATTTTTAATCGCCAATGGGAATTGATTGCAATTCATCAAGGAAATCCCGGTATAGGACGTTCTGTAACTCCAGGTTCAACGGGAGGTATTCCCATTCGTGCTATTTGGACTCAAATTTCACCGCATTTAAGTTCATGTGACAGAGGAATAATTTAATGAGGTTTATCCAGAGTTTATCCGAAACTTTCAGCCGTGAGGCTGCAAAATATAAAACCCTTTCTCTACCGAAACATCGAGTTGATGTAGATTACGATGAAAAACCCATTTTTGCAGGTGAAGCCTATTGTCGTATCTGGCTAGTGGAGATGCGCTTGGCTAAAGATGTAGAATGGTTCAAGCAAAGATATCCGGTGGTTCATGCTGCTGTCCGCTTCAATCATGGTGGGAAATCTGTAATAATTCCTTATTTAGCTGCACCTGGACAATTAGAAAAATCAATAGCAGATAATTTGGATAAAGTTATTCAGTGCAACTATCCTCTCACATCTTTATTTCCTTTCAATGATGGATTAGTCGAGTTACAAGCAGGTTTATTTAGCATAGCTAATAATGACTCCATCGGTAAATTTATTAAGACGATGGGCAGATTTTCTGAATTGTTACCTGTGCCGGAACTTTCAAGTGTTATAAAGCTAGCAGAACCAGTATATCGGGGTATTGAAGATTTGCTCGATATTGGTGAGCGTCGGTTAGAACTAGGCTACCAACAAACATTTTCTGAAGCTGATGGAGGTGGTAGTAATTCCCTGAAAGCAGGTTATTTTGCTGCAATTTTGGCGCAGGATAACAAGATAAACAGCGATAATCTTTGTATTGTAAATGATAGCCTCTGTCTTGGTTCACCTGGAACAACTAAAACTTTTGAGCGTGACGGCAAACCCCTAGAAGGTTATAGTTATATGCTTTTTCGTATAGAAAAGCGTGAACAGCAAGATTGGGAGTCATTAGAAACTATAAAAGAGCTAGTTACTCAAGCTCAAAATGCTATTTATTCAGGAGAATATGAGAAAGTAAAGAAATTTATTTTACCTGCTATTGAAATAGCTATTCTCCAAAGTCCTGATGTAACGAAAGCTGACCGAGGCAATATGAGATTAAAAATTGGAGAGGAATTGAAGGAACTTGGTTTACAATCTACAAAAGTGCAAAAGCGATCGCTTTACTCAATTATGCAGCGACCTTTGCCACAGATTGACGCAGCAACACAAGCTGAATTAGCTTCTCTAGAGCAGCTTTTTCAGCAAAGTTATCAATAAACTAGCCTCTAAATTTGTTGTGCAACAGTGTTATCTAACCGCAGACTAAGCAGAAAAGGGAAGTCGGGGGAAATTCTTCTTTTCTTAATATTCCCGACTCCCCACTCCCTACTTCCCCTTAAATATGAATTCCACATTCTGTTTTATTACTTCCCCGCCAGCGTCCGGCGCGTTCGTCTTCGCCTTCGCCGATTTTGGTGGTGATGGGTTCGTCGCCGATGCTGGGATAACCTTTGTCGTGTAGAGGGTTGTAGATGACTCCGTGTTCAGCCACATAAACCCAGCTATCTTGGCGTGTCCAGGTAGCTATGGGATTTACTTTCAGCCGGCCTTTACCATCTAACTCAAATATGGGCATATTAGCACGGGTTACTGCTTGGTCACGGCGGCGTCCGGTGATCCAAGCGACACTGTTGAGTTCGTCTAGACTCCGTTGCAGTGGTTCAATTTTTGTAATGTGGTGGAATTGGGCAATATCTTTGTCCCAGAGTTTTTCGCCGTACTTGGCTTCAAAGGCTTCGCGGGTGTCTACATCTGGAGTTTTGTAAGTTTGCAGATCCAGATTGTAGACTTGTTTAGCTTTGGCAACTAATTCTAGGCTTTCGGGGAAGTGGTGCAAGGTGTCGAGAAATACCACAGGAACTGGATGCTTCAGTTCACTGTAAAGAATATGGGTAATTATCATGTCATCTACGTTAAAGGCGCTGGTTTGCACCAATTCCGTTGGGATATTCTCTATAGACCATGCCAGTATGTCTTTGGGAGTGGCAGTTTCAAATTGCTGATTTAATTGCTCTAAGTCAAAAGCGATCGCTTGGGTTTTAGATGCCGTGGAGACTGTCATGATAATCTTCTTTTCAAATAATTTCTACCTTGATTAAGATTTATTTTACCCCATAAAGGCGCGTATTCCGCTCGGAGATTAGGTAATTAATACGTTCGGGAATTACTACATATGCATTAAGCCTTGTTCTATTTTTAATACTCCGTGAAAAAGAATACATAAGTAAGAATTACCATATTTACTAAGAAAAGTTACGGTAATTTAAGTTTTACAGTAATTTTATGGATATTTATACTGATATTGATATGGTTAAGGAACTATTAACAAACAGGATTTTACTTACAATGAATAATTCAAAATTACCCAATCGATTAGGCGAATCTATGATTATGGGTGCTTTGATCATGTTGACCAGCGTTGGCATCATTACGATAATGAATGCTTTCTAAGATAAAGAATTCTAATTTTAGCAATAAAACTTTACAAAGCCCTGCTCAAAACTGAGTAGGGCTTTTAGCTTTTACTTTTTCTGATGTCGATACATCTGCGTATGTTAACCCTCTGTTGTGATTTTCAACAGAGAATAATCTCTAAAGCGTATTTTTACGTAATTTTGCAACGCCGAGAATTTCAATGACAAAATTGGAATGCATTAGCGAAACTCCTGCCTTGGTGAGACTTCCATAATTCCTGATTATCTATAAGATTTAAGATAGTGATAGTTTTCTCTCTCACAGTGTCCTTTACCAAATTTAAACTTGTTACCAAAATAACTTTCCATGATCAGACGTAAATGAGATGATGGAGTAATTAGAGAAAAAGGTGGACAATTGTTATTTCTCTCCTTCTCCTTCTGCTTCTGGTTACAAAATGGCATCACAGTATTGAATGAGAGTTGTCAAGCGATCGCTAATCGTCTGAAGTCTCGCTTGTACAGTAGATGCCTGCCGCGCTCCTTGCAAAAACATCACATCTATTTCCAACAAGCGCAGTTGCTTGCTCATCTCCGTTTGATAAGACTGCACTTGCGAGTTTTCATCAGCTATAGGCACAATCTGCTGCCGGAAAAAGTGCTGCAACGAGGCTACACGTTGCCGCAGTTCAAGTGCATCAATTTGCGTAGTTGTGGCATCGGAGCGTAATTGCTCTAGCAAGGTTACGAGTGCCAAATATTTCTCACGGTTTAAAGACATCCAGTGCTAATTAAGATAGTATTAATGTCAAGTAATTTTTCTTCTACAATAAACTTTCTTAAACACTTATCAGCACTAAAAGCCTCAAATCGTTATTGTTTGAGGCTTTGTTTGCCATCAATGGATTTTCAATTTTATAATCCTTGAGACTCACACTGGATAACTACCAGACGCTCCTGCATTGCTCTATCGGCAATTGAAGAATCATCCTGACACTGTTTTTTCTACCCGTCTTTGGGCAACAGCATCTTTGACGGCAATGCTGCTAGTTTTGTGTATTTCACACTTATCTACCGATCCCCTTATAAACCAAATTGTATGAGCAGCATAGCTATAAATTCATCACCTGATCTTGCCATTCCGGAATGGTTAAAAAAATGTTTGAAGGAGTCATTGACAACTAGCGGTGTGGCGGAAGATGACCGAAGGCATAGTGATGCAGTCTTGATTGGTCGCGCATTTGAATTTGCTTACCAACTGCATCAAGGTCAATACCGCAAATCGGGAGAACCATATATTGCTCATCCCATTGCTGTAGCTGAACTGCTGCGTGACTTGGGGGGCAGTGCTGCTATGATAGCAGCTGGATTTCTCCATGATGTAGTTGAAGATACAGAAGTTACAAGTGAAGAAATCGGAGAGCGCTTTGGCCCAGAAGTGCGCCAATTGGTCGAAGGTGTCACCAAGCTTTCTAAGATCAATTTCACCAGCAAAACCGAAAGCCAAGCCGAAAACTTCCGGCGGATGTTTTTGGCAATGGCGCAAGATATTCGGGTAATTGTGGTGAAGTTGGCAGACCGTTTGCATAATATGCGAACTCTACAATATATGTCAGAAGCCAGCCGCCGCCGCAGTGCCCAAGAAACGCGAGATATCTTTGCACCTTTAGCCAATCGGTTGGGGATTTGGAGAATTAAATGGGAACTGGAAGATTTGGCTTTTAAATATTTGGAACCCGAAGCTTTCCGCCAAATGCAGGAATATGTTTCTGAAAAACGGACGGCGCGAGAAGAGAAATTAGCCAAAGCTACAGACATTTTGCGGGAACGTTTGCAGCAGACCGGAATTCACTGCCAGGATATCAACGGTCGTCCGAAGCACCTTTATAGCATTTACCAAAAAATGCAACGGCAGCAAAAGGAATTTAATGAAATTTACGATTTGGCAGCGCTGCGGATTATTGTCCAAACCAATGAGGAATGCTATCGAGCGTTGGCGGTGGTTCATGATGCTTTTCGCCCAATTCCTGGGAGATTTAAGGACTATATTGGACTGCCAAAGCCTAACCGTTACCAGTCATTGCATACTGGGGTGATTGGCCTAACTGGTCGTCCTTTAGAAGTGCAAATTCGGACAATCGAAATGCATCATATCGCCGAGTATGGAATTGCCGCTCATTGGAAGTACAAAGAAACAGGAGGTTCTAGCATTAGCCATTTGACAGCGACAGATGACAAGTTTACTTGGCTGCGGCATCTGCTGGAATGGCAAAGTGATCTTAAGGACGCACAAGAATATCTTGATAGTGTCAAAGATAATCTGTTTGAAGATGATGTCTATGTCTTCACGCCTAAAGGTGATGTTGTGCCTTTGAGTCCTGGAGCTACAAGTATAGATTTTGCTTATCGGATTCATACCGAAGTGGGGAATCATTGTGCAGGGGCGCGGGTGAATGGGCGAATGGTACCTCTGTCAACGCGGTTGCAAAATGGGGATATTGTAGAGGTTATTACCCAAAAGAACTGCCATCCGAGTTTGGATTGGTTGAACTTCGTCAGAACTTCGGCAGCAAAGTATCGGATTAAACAATGGTACAAGCGATCGCGCCGCGAAGAAAATGTAGCTCGTGGACGGGAATTGTTAGAAAAAGAACTTGGTAAAACTGGTTTTGATAGTTTACTGAAGTCAGATGCGATGGAGACTGTCGCCGAAAAGTGTAACTACCACAGCGTAGAAGATTTACTCGCTGGTTTGGGTTACGGCGAAGTTACGTTAAACCTAGTGTTAAATCGTTGGCGAGAAGTTGCGAAGGGACAACAACCAGTTTCCACTGTGCCACCATTTATCCCTAAAGAAGCAACTACATCAAAAGCTTTGCGAGATGCACCTGCAACTACCTTCCGCTCCACAGATTCGCCCATTGTTGGGGTAGAAGGGTTGGTGTATTATTTAGCTGGGTGTTGTACCCCGATTCCTGGCGAACCGATTATTGGTGTGGTGACGCGAGGTAGGGGGATTTCGATTCATCGCCAAGGCTGCAATAATCTGGAGTGTGTGGAGTATGAGCGCCTAGTACCAGTCAGATGGAACGCAGCCGCCGAAAATAGTGGTCGTCCGCACACGTACCCAGTGGATGTGCAAATTGAAGCCCTTGATCGTGTGGGGGTATTAAAGGATATTTTGTCACGCTTAAGTGACCAAGGGATCAATGTCCGCCATGCCCAGGTGAAAACCGCTATTAGTCAACCTGCATTGATGGACTTAGGAATAGATATACGCGATCGCTCTCAACTAGAGCAAGTGTTTGTCCAAATTAAGAAGATGAGCGACATTTTGAATATCCGCCGCGTTGGTCAAATCGACGAGTAGATGTTTAAATTTGTAGGGTGCGTTGACACTGTGTAACGCACCAATTTAGGAGTCGAACCGCCAAGGCGCAGAGTAAGAGAACCTAAACAGTAGTCTTTGCAAATACGTAGTGGCGTAGGCGCAGCCCGTCGTAGACATCGCCTAGTAAAATACATCATGTTATATATATTCTACTAATAGTTTGTACCAAAGGTAACTTTGATGCAACCAAAAATTGCTAGTTGACGGTTGGTTGCTGTTAGCACAAGCAGCAATAACGCTACTACTAATTCAGATAGAATCCTATTGAATAAAATTGCAGCGAATAAGGCATTTCTTGTCTACAAGACGCTACGCGAACATTTGGAATTTTATTTGCCGTTGTAGCTGAATCTGAATGTACATTCTAGAATCAACTTTTGATTCACTAGCGAATAGGGTTGAATTTCTAAAGCGCGTTGAAAAGCTCGAATAGCTTGACCATACTCTCTTAGTGCCGCATAACACAAGCCCATACCATGAAGAGCGCCAAAGTGTATTGGATTTACCTGCACAACCATCTGACAATCTTCCAGAGATTTTTGATAATAACCAATACTGTAATAGAGAAAAGCACGGCGATTCCAGGCTTCGGCAAAATCTGGCTGGTCTTTGATTAGTGCCGTCAGTGCTGTTTCGGCTTCAGCAATTTCACCTGCATCTAGTAACTTTTGACTGCGGTCAATTATTTCCAACCCATAAATTCCTTTTTGCTGAAACCAAATCCTCCAGATTTTTCTGGTTGCTTTTTCGCGGACTGTAGCATCGGGGTTTTTCAACTCTTCAAGTAAGGAATTGATAGATAAAGAATCCATAAAGTTGAAATCAGTGAATATACCTTTGTTTTAACTTTCTCACAAAATATATCTACAAAATCATTTTTAAAGTCATCTTTAAATTTAAGGTGATTAATTGCTAATTATAAATTTCCTGTGTTATTTACTTTATTCAGCAATATGACTAATCCCAGGCTCAACAATTAGAGTTTTAAATGTTGGTCATGAGGATACCAAACTTTTAAACCTAAAAACAGTTCATAAAAACATTACAAACTTGCGTCTACATTCCACTTGATTGCATAAAGCTCTTTAGGTATGCGTTGGGTGTAGCCGAATCTCGAAATTCCGTTTTATATGCATGGCGCTGAACTCGGAATAGGTGGTACATCCCCCAATACTGTTCGGTTAAGCCCAAAAAATAAAAATGTGTAGGTTGGGTTGAGGAACGAAACTCAACATTTTGCGGCGTTTGTTGGGTTTCGCAAAGCTTCAACCCAACCTACAATCTTCTTAACCAAACCGTATTGGTACATCCCCTATCTGAACCCTGTATTTAAGCTTTAGGACTTACGCAAAAGTACACGCGGTAGGGGCAATTCATCTAGACGCATACTCCTAGGTCGAAGCAAGCTACGCGTACGCGGAGCGTCTGTCTGCGACACGCTGCGCGAACGTAGAGAGGCGGCTACTCTACGAGTTCTCCAACGGAGTACCCGCAGGATATTGCCCTAAGAAGAAAATAAGGGTTTCGGTTATTGTTTGCGTAAGTCTTGAGCTTTTAAGGTATCTGCCTGCTCTTGAGTTGTAATAACTGCTGCTTCTGGAACTTTGACTCCATCTTCAAGAGTTACGCCAACGACAATCGCTCCGGTACCAATGGTTACATTATTGCCAACCTTGGAACGAAACAATACAGCGTCGTCTTCAATAGTCAGGTTATCGCCAACCTCCAATGGGCCGTGAAAAACAATATTGTCATCTGTGTTCAAGTTTTTACCAATGCGTACATTTGAAATCTTTGCACCATGCAGTACAAAAGCGCCATCTTCTAAAACAACATTGTTTAAATCAGCAAGAAAACCTATAAATGTAAAGTTACCAATTTTGGAGTTCTTTATTTTTGCTTGATGTGCAATGCTGACTCGTTCTCCGGTACTGCTTGAGCGCTTTCCACAGTTGGATGAAGGGGCTGGAGTACTTCGTAATGCTAATAATAAAATGTTGTCTTGAAGATTTGTTTCATTACCAAGACAAATTTGGGTATCCGGGTCTGCACTCAGAACAGTATTAGATGCAACAAAAACTTTTTTACCAACAAATACGTTACCAAATAGTTCAACCAAAGGACTGATGAAGCTGGAATTGACAACGATCTTTTGTAAATTCTGTAAGCGAACTAATGAACTTTTTTCTGCTGCAACTGCAAAATGGCTACTATGAAATCCTACAGCAAGACTTAGTATCCAAGCCGATAAAAAGCATCCAATCACAAGAAATGTGAGTTTTTTTCTAGATTTGACAGGCATACTTATTCCTTTTTAGTTTTGCGATCGCTCAGATAATTTACTTAATCATCTCACTTTTTGGGCAATGCTTTCTGAGTTACTCATGATGTTGACAAGCGAGATCCGCTTGTGACACATCCAATGCTAGCCACTGGTAATTTAGCTGTAGCAGTTGTGGAACGGCTATCTCTTAATCAATTAAGTTTGTCTGTTTACTCATGCTGAACCGGAAGGTATTGAGCATTTACGTGAGGCTGATTTTAGTGTGTCACTCTATACCGCAGCCATTGATGAGCATTTGGATGAAAATAACTATATTATCCCTGGTTGGGAGATATAGGCGATCGCGCCTTTGGCACAAAATAAGTTGAGTACCCATGAGTAAAAGATGATCAACGTAGCAATTAACCAGACACTGCAAGAATCGTTGATTAACAACTTTTACCATCGTCAAATTTTAAAATTTTCTCAGATAATTTTATAGCAAATATATCATATTGATACACTAAACTTACATACGACAGCTATAATTTACGTAAGACTGTCACAAAACTAAAACGATTAATATTACATTGTAACTACTAATGATGCAACCTAATATGGGACAATTAGAAAGAGAAATATCACAGCGGATCATAAATTTATATAATGAGAAAGTGGGTCAGCCTCCTAGCCAAATCATTTGCCATTTTTTTGATACTGAAATTGTAATTTCTTTAGAAAACTCTGTTACTAAATCTGAGCAAACTCTACTGAAAGCAGGTTATGCCAGTTTAGCTGAACAAGTGCGATTATATTTAGATAGAATAATTAAATCAGAATTGAAAAATTTGATTGAGATAATTATTGGTAAATCTGTAGTCGATTTGATGATGAACACAAATTTAACAACAGGTCGTACTGGAATTATTGTGGTTTTAGCTCAATTACCTGAGGTTCCTAATCCAGAATCTATTTCTTAGGAAAATGTGAAGAATTTAGGTGACTAATGTGGCGGCTGATTACCACTTCTAATTGATTAAAATCATCGGGTTTAGTAATGCAATCATCAAATCCTGTGGGCATCGTGGAGTCATAATCTTGTGCAATTCTTTTAGAGGTGTTACTTATGCAATGATTGGGATAGCAGCAGTTTTTGGCTCGTCTTTGAAGTAATCAATGACTACCGCAGGCATCGCTTCAGTTGCATCACCAGAAATTGATCAGATATTTAGATATATTTAACCCTCAAGTAACTGACGGGCAAATGCGATCGCTTCTGTTGATGTTGAGACTTTCCCTTCAGCTTGTGCAACAGCAATTTCTGAGAGCAGTTTGCCGATTATTGGCGAAGCCGGAACATCTAATGTTATAATTAATTCCTTTCCGCTGACTAACGGCGTGGGATGAGCAACCAGATCATCAGGGTTTAGGTAGCGGTTGATCAAAGGTGCGTACATAAGCGATCGCAGCTGCTTGTGGCTAGACATCGCCTCTACCAAATTATCAAGTGCTATAGCTAGCACTACCGTAGCGGGAAAAACAATATCTGCGTCATGGAACAAAAAGTACTGTTCTCTCAATGACATATCAGCTACTTGAAACTGCGGTAACACTTTTATAGCAGTGGTAACACCTCGGATTTCGGCACGACTATAGGTTAGTTGCTGTAGCTCTATTTCTGCTAATTCTGGATCTGGGTTAACAAGACAAGTAAGTTTGGCAATACCTAACCAAGTGGTTTTGATGCGATCGCGGATATAATTTTGTAGTTGTGTTCCTAATTGTGGCCAATTTTGAGTAAGTAAGACAGCTGCGTTGTCAACTGCTACTAGTTTAATTAAGCTTTCATGAGTAGCATTTTTGAAGAAAGGGGCAAGTAAACCATCTTCCCAAGCACTTGTTATCCAAGGAGTACCCTGAGAATTTGCCAGCAGATAGCCAATTTCTACCCGAACTCGTTCGGCGGCAACTTTGCTGATATGTGATGCCAACAAACGAATTGCAGCTTGGGTAGCTGGCTCAATAGTAAAACCTAGCTGTGAAGCTTGGCGATAAGCACGCATTAACCGCAAAGGATCATCTTCTAGGTTTGCGGGTGATATCATTCGCAAAATGCCCTGTTGTAAGTCTGCATGACCTTGCAGAGGATCGATGATTTCTTGCGTATGCGGATTATAGGCGATCGCATTGACTGTAAAATCCCGTCTGTGCAAGTCAACTTCTAAACTATTTCCTTCCTGTTGGGCAAAGTCAGCTGTAGCATAAGGAAAAACCACACGGGCAATTTGTCGTTCTCGATCAAGTAATACAAAACCAGCATTATAATAATGAGCGATCGCTCTGGCAACTTTTACCGCGTTAGATGGTATAACAAAATCTAAATCTAGGTATTCACGAGTTCTGCCCAGGATGGCATCCCGGACAGCGCCACCTACCATGTAAGCAGGTTGTGGCAGCCATTCCAAGCTAAAAGGCCAATTTTCGGGAGCTAGGGTAGAAGAAATTGATTCAGGCATTGTAATAAAAATCAACCCAGCAACTCATGAATAACAGTTGGGCTTAAGTTAGATTAACAATAAAGGCGTCTGGAGTTGGTTCTATTATGTGTATTTGCGTGAACTGCCACTATGTAGACAGCTGTTTTACCTATCATGCCGTTGAAGGGCAGCACCAACAGCCTCACTTAACTGAAACACCAAATTTTGACCCGAATGAACCTTCTATCAATGTCAACATTCGGACTCAAGAGGATGTAATTGAAATGGAATGGGATGTTGTTGGTTGTCTCAGCTTTAAGCGGGAAATGGGCAAATGGTCGAAGTTGCGTCCTGGTGAATTAGTGCCGACTTGACAATTTGACAGTAGTATGTTATTTTCATGCACATTAATAACAGAACCTTGACAATTGAATCACAAGTTTTTTAGTTAAAGCAAAAGTATTTATTTTGACTTTGCACACGTAAGTTTTGCGAGGGGGTATAGCGATCGCTCAAACCCTGATTCTTTCGTTGACCCCCTCGACAAGCTGCTGTGTAAGCGTTTGAGCGGATGTACTATTCATTTTTGTCAATAATTTAGGCTTATTGACAAATAAATTAGACCCCCTCGAAAATGACCCTTGAAGACCAGTCACAGTAAGGGTTGTAGAAGGGTGGGGTTTACTCAATCACTTCCCCTCACGGGGATGGAAACTATTCTTTGTCAGCAGGTTGAACTAAAGAAGTTTTACCGTTTACTCAATCACTTCCCCTCACGGGGATGGAAACGTTCCATAGCAAGAGTGAAGCAATCACTGAGCTTACAGTTTACTCAATCACTTCCCCTCACGGGGATGGAAACGGGTTAGCAAAGAAAACATTGATTAGCTTTTCGCAAGTTTACTTCAATCACTTCCCCTCACGGGGATGGAAACATGATTAGGGTTTTGGACTTGGCAGCAGCTTCAAACTCAGTTTATTCAATCACTTCCCCTCACGGGGATGGAAACCTTTTAGATTCTTCAAAAGTACACATTAATTTAGTAGAGTTTTTGGCTTTGCATAAATGCGGGATGATTTTAGAAATTTTCCTTTGCGTCTTTGCGCCTTTGCGTGAGACATTCATCCCTAGATTAAGCAACGCTGAGTTTTTCAATCACTTATCCTGGAACTAGCTAATCTCGATTGTCGTCACCAGGGCAAATCTCCGAATTGATCAGAGGCTAATATATCATACAGATGGGGATAAAGATGGGCGGCAAGAGAATTTTTAAGCATCCCACAACTAACAAAAGTTATTCTTAGGAAGGCGAGAAGGCGATCCGGAAAACGAACCGCAGAGGACGCAGAGATCACGGAGGAATGAGAGTTTGAGAGGGTTTTTGCGTAGTCCTATTAGGGAGGCGAGAAGGCGATCGTATAATATAAAGAAGCCAACCAAGAGAAAACAGTATGACCAACGCACAGCGACTAGACAATGTAGAAGATGAACTAGAAACTGTTAAGCAGTTGCTAGTGTCTACTGCCAGCTACGGAGAATCAACAAGCAGACGGCTTGACCAGTTAAGCATAAAACAAGACCGTACCCAAGCTCACCTTGACGAGACAGGGGTAAAAGTTGATCAACTTTCTGATAGGGTTGATAGTTTTATCACTCACACGCAACGCCTGTTTACAAAGACAGACAGTGAGATAGAGGAAACAAAGGCACGAACTGAACGATTAGAAGCACTCATGATAAGGCTTGACCGAAATTATGAGGAACAAAAATCTCAGTTTCAGGAGTTTAAACTTACTACGGGTGCTGCCTTAGAGCGAATTGACCGAATTTTAGACTATTTACTGAGACAGCAAGGCGGTAATCCAAATCACCCATCCTAGCTGCGATCGCTTACAAACCTTGCAACAAGACCGATTGATTGTTACTTAACTGATTTATTACTTTTTAATTATTCAGTAAAACCTGATAAAGGTAGTCGATTATACTTCTAAATTAAGAACCGCGATGTTATATGCTTGAATAAATCACGTTAACTCTATAAAAATAGATATTTTAATTAACTTTGACCACAGAACTAAAACACCTCACAACCACAAAATACGCTTTATCACTGCACACCACCACTCCCGAATTAGGACTAGCAATTAGTAATTTTGCAGGCGAGACTCGCTCTCAAGTTTGGAATTTGGGACGTGATTTATCTAGCTTACTACATCAATATTTAACTGAATTTATCAAACCCCAAACTTGGGCAGATTTGTCTTATATCGCAGTTGCAAAAGGCCCTGGCGGCTTTACAGGAACTCGCATTGGCGTTGTCACTGCTCGTACTTTGGGACAACAATTAGATATTCCTGTATTTGCGATTTCAACTTTAGCGGCGGTAGCTTGGTCAGAAGCAGGCAAAAGTCAAAATCCAAAAACTATTGCTGTGGAAATGCCAGCACAACGGGGTCAAATTTTTACTGCTATTTATCAGCTTGAGCCAGATGCCTCTGGACTAAGAGCGTGTTTGCCAGATACAGTTATGACACCAGAAGCATGGCAGGAAACTTTAGTTAATTGGAATACCAGTTATCAGCTAATTCAAGCCCAATCTGGGTTAGCAGCGACGGTGACGAGTATCTTGGAACTAGCTAATCTCGATTGGCAACAGGGTAAATCTCCTAATTGGTCAGAGGCTTTGCCATATTATGGGCAACATCCAGTAGATTTTGGACTATAAGAGTAATAGCGAAATTCTGATCGCAAATCCGTCTTGGAAAGTTCTGAGCGAAGGAAGCCGACACTCAGACTTGCCGCACAATCTTAAAACTACAATTGTTTATGGCTGAAGAACTAAGTTTTCAAGGCGATGGTAGCGATGCCTACGGCGGTAAACTACGCCTACCACCGCAAAATATTGAGGCGGAAGAAGCGATTTTGGGCGGTATTTTACTAGATCCAGAAGCGATCAGTCGAGTTAGCGATCGCCTCCTTCCCGAAGCTTTTTACATCAGCGCTCACAAAGATATTTATCAAGCAACCGTGAGGCTCCATACTCAGGGTAAAGCCACAGATTTACTCTCAGTCACAAGTTGGCTAACTGACAATGATATGCTTGCCCGCATTGGTGGGAGAAATAAGTTAGCAACTCTGGTGGACCGCACAGTGTCGGCTGTAAACATCGACGCCTTAGCAGGGTTAGTGATGGACAAATACCTGCGACGGCGCTTAATAAAAGCTGGTAATGAAATTGTGCATTTAGGTTACGAGACAGAAACCGAGTTACCACAGGTCTTAGATCAGGCAGAACAGAAAGTCTTTGCCGTTACTCAAGAGCGTCCCCAGTCGGGTCTAGTTCACATTTCTGATACTCTGATTAATAATTTCCAGGATATTGAAGATCGAAATCAAGGCATCGCCTTACCTGGTATTCCCTGCGGATTTTACGATTTAGATGCTATGACCAGCGGCTTTCAGCGTTCTGATTTGATTATTGTCGCTGGTCGGCCATCAATGGGGAAATGCCTAAGTTTTGATTCTGAAATTGTCCTTGGAGATGGACAAATCACCACAATTGAACAATTATATAACCAACGTTGTAGCTCGTTATTGACGTTGAACAACGATTGGAAATTTAGCTTTACCCAACCATCTGCTTTTGTGGATGATGGCATTAAACCAGTTTTTCGGGTAACAACTCGGTTAGGTCGAACTATTGAAACTACAATCACCCATCCGTATTTAACTATTAAAGGCTGGCAAAGGCTAGAAAATCTGAAAGTTGGTGATAAAATCGCTGTCCCGCGAAAAATCGATGTATTTGGTACAAAAACTATCCGTGAGTGCGAAGTCAAGTTATTAGCTTATTTAATTGGCGATGGTGGATTAACTAACTGCAATCCACGATTTACAAATGGGAATCCATTACTACAAGCCGATTTTTCGCAAGCAGTTGCGGATTTTGGTGGTTTAAAAGTGCGTTGGGAAACTTCTCAAGGAAAACGTACACCATCACTTTGTGTTCGAGGAGATTTAGAATTTATTACTATTCAAAGACAGGTTTTTGCTGAAAGTTTTAAACTAGCGATTCAATCGCAGTCATTGACAGGAAAAGAAATAAGTCAATTAGTTGGAGTCAGCCCTACTTTACTTTGCGCTTGGAAGCAAGGAGTGTGTGTACCAAATTTAGAAACCTTTGAGCTATTATGCGAAAATTTACAATTAGAGTCAGAAAAGTTTGTCTCTCATCGACTTGCTTGCATGAGCAAATCTCGGAAGAATTCGCTGACACTTTGGTTAGAAGAACTAGGTTTGTGGGGCAAAAATGCTCATGATAAGACTATCCCACCAATTATTTTTCAATTAGAGCGATCGCAAATAGCTTTATTCCTTAATCGTCTCTTTGCTACAGATGGATGGGCTACGGTGCTTACTAGCGGTCAAGCCCAGTTAGGTTATGCGACAGTCAGTGAGAAACTAGCAAGACAAATCCAACATCTTTTATTAAGATTTGGCATCATTGCCTCTCTGAGAAAGCGGTTTGTCAAGTATAATAACACTCGCAGACCAGCGTGGCAATTAGATATTACTGATGCCTTATCTATCAAAACTTTTATTGCAGAAATAGGTATCTTTAGTAAAGAAGAAGCAATAGCAAAAGTTGCAGATGCAATATCTCAAAAGAGATATCAAACTAATCTTGACTTGATCCCTGTAGAGATTTGGGAACAAATAGCAGCAGCAAAAGGTAATGAAACTTGGAGTAGTTTAGCTAGACGGGCTCTTATTCAAGGCTATACAAATCTGCATGTTGGTAAACGTGCCTTAAAGCGGGAAAGACTTTGGATACTAGCCACAGCAATAGAAAATTTACCACTTCAACAGTTAGCAACTAGTGATGTTTATTGGGATGAAATAGTTGCGATTGAGTCGATGGGAAACAAGCAAGTTTATGACTTAACAATTCCAGAAACACATAATTTTGTTGCCAATGATATTTGTGTTCACAATACGGCCTTTTGCTTAAACTTAGCTCATAATATCGCGGCTTCTTATAAATTACCAGTTGCTATTTTCAGCTTGGAAATGTCCAAAGAGCAACTGACGCAACGTCTATTAGCTAGTGAAGCACAAATTGAAAGTGGTTATCTGCGGACTGGACGCCTCATTCAAACCCAGTGGGAACCTTTAAGCCGTGCTATTGGTGTCCTCTCTGAGATGCCAATTTATATTGAAGATACGCCGAATATTACAGTTACACAAATGCGGAGTCAGGCAAGACGACTGCAAGCAGAACAGGGAACATTGGGTTTGATTGTCATAGATTACTTGCAATTAATGGAAGGAGCAGGTGATAATCGCGTACAAGAATTATCAAAAATTACACGTCAACTTAAAGGTTTAGCGCGTGAATTATCTGTACCAGTTATTGCCCTATCTCAGTTAAGTCGAGGGGTGGAATCACGTACTAACAAGCGTCCGATGTTGTCAGATTTGAGAGAGTCGGGTGGTTTAGCAGGCGATAGTCTGGTGACATTAGCAGATACCGGGCTGCAAGTACCAATTATGGAATTAGTAGGTAAATCTGGTTTTGCAGTTTGGGCGTTGAATGAAGCTACAATGCAGCTAGAAAAGGCAATTGTTAGCAATGCTTTTTCCACAGGTACGAAGCCTCTGTTTACTTTAACAACTCGATTGGGTCGAAAAATCCGTGCCACAGGTAATCACAAGTTTTTAACAATTAATGGCTGGAAAAGACTTGATGAATTAACTCCTAAAGAACATCTATGTTTACCAAGACATCTCCCCAGTCTTGGTAAACAAACCATGACTTATGCCGAAGTTGCATTATTGGGGCATTTAATTGGTGATGGGTGTACATTGCCGCGTCATGCCATACAGTACACTACCAGAGAGATAGATTTAGCTCAGAATGTTGCTTTCTTGGCAACAGAAGTTTTTGGAGATTCAATTGTTCCTAGAATTTCACCTGAACGTCGCTGGTATCAAGTTTACTTGTCCGCAGCACAACGTCTAACTCATAGTGTGAGAAATCCAATAGCTAAATGGCTAGACTCTCTCGATGTTTTTGGTTTAAGGTCTTATGAAAAATTTGTACCTCAAGATGAGTTATTTATTCAAAACGTTCGAGCAGTAGGAGAATATAAGCTAGGTTCATTGCAACAAATTGCTGAACACCTTGAAAGCTGCATTTATAACACTAACAGAGATATAATTCCCAAAGATGTTTGGAAAACACAAGTTGTACCTGCAATGCAATCTGTTGGCTTGACCACACGGCTATTACATTCCTCTATTGGAGTTTCGTATTGTGGCTCTACTCTTTACAAGGTAAATTTAAGTCGAGAAAGGGCTTTAAAAGTCGGTAACGTTGTTCAATCATCTAAACTGGTTACTCTTGCCAAAAGTGATGTTTATTGGGACGAGATACTTTCAACTGAATATAGTGGCGAGGAAGAAGTCTTTGACCTCACTGTTCCTGGTTTGAATAACTTTGTTGCCAATAATATTATTGTTCACAATTCCATTGAACAAGACGCGGATTTAGTAATCATGTTGTACCGCGATGAATATTACTCGCCCGATACTCCCGATCGCGGGATTGCAGAAGTTATTATATCTAAACACCGCAACGGACCGACAGGTACTGTGAAACTTTTGTTCAATCCACAGTTTACAAAGTTTCAAAATCTCAAAATTTAGCTAGATAAAATAATTATTGAAATAGTAATTTTTTGATAGAGCATTACAAGGTTATAAATTAAAGATCAGGAATTGGGGATTGGGAAGAATTTAATCCCCAGTTTCCAATCCCTAATTCCTACTTAACTCCTAGCAATTCCACGTCAAAATGCAGAATGGCGTTAGGTGGAATCACGCCACCGGCACCACGAGCGCCATAGCCTAACTCTGGGGGGATGATTAACTGACGCTGACCGCCTACTTTCATCGTGCTAAGTCCTTCGTCCCAACCTTTGATTACCTGCCCAAGTCCGATTTTAAAGTCGAAGGGTTGGCCGCGATCGCGGGAACTATCAAACTTAGTACCATCTTCTAAAGTGCCGGTGTAGTGAACCTCAACTGTTTGTCCACTTTTAGGAGTCGCCCCAGTTCCTTCTTTTACCTCGACGTACTTCAATCCAGAGGGGGTAGTTACAACATTAGCATCAGACATAGTATCGCTCGCAATTAGAGTATTATTTTCAGTTACAGTTGTAGGCGCTGGAGACGTTTGGGTTAATTGGGAAGCAATGGCAGTAGTCTGTTTACCGCCTACTTGCCCCACAACCAACAGCGCAACACATACTAGCATGAACACCACGCTGAGAAAAATTGCTTTCAAAATCAGTTCTCCCTACTTTTGGTAGTCTGGCAAAAAGATTACTAACAGAACATAATTAGTTTAAATCAGAAAGGACATTCTAACGCCAAAGCTTATTTTCCAAATCGCGCAGTTGACGTTCTAAACGGTCAATTCTACCCCGCAGTTCGTCTACCTCCGACTGGCGAGCTACCCCCAAATCCTGCATCATATTTCGCATTTGCCGTTGCATTTGGGCATCCAAATTTCCCTGCTCCGACTTTAGCTGCTGGGCAATATCATCTATAACCGCCTTGGCTTGCTCAGGATTGAGTTTACCGTCTTTAACTAAATCATCGCTGACTTGCCGCAGTTTTTCTCCTACCAAGGACGTTGTGCCAAGACCTACCATCATTAGCTGTTGCAACCAGTTGTTGCTGTCCATACTTCCTTCCTCTTACTTATTTCAAACGAGCTAACCTTGTGACTGAGTGTACGCAATCAAACTATACTAAAAGCGTAGTTATTCTAGCCTACATCTCTATTTTGGCAAATTAAGAAACACAGGGTTCAAAGGGTCTGGTTATAGAACTCTTCAAATTTAAGGTTGCCCCGGATTTAGGTGAAGATTTTATCCAGAAGGACGCACAAATTTGGACAACAGCGCTGGTTGAATCTCCTGGATTTATCGGCAAAGAGGTTTGGATCAGCCCTAATAGACTATACAGAAGTTATCTTGATCATTCGTTGGGCAACGCTGGAGCAGTGGAAAGCCAACGCTGGAGCAGATTTGCAGACTATTGAAGACAAATTTATCCAAGCATTGAGAGAATCTTATTCAATAGTGGATTCAGCAAAGTATCAAGTACGGAAATTTCCCCATTTGTAGGTGAAAGATTACTCTCAACTCATAGGGGTGCATAACTGTGCGTTAGTGTCTCCATTTTTTAAACCATAATCCGCAGATATTAAAGCAAATTTAATAATTATGAATTTGGAAAACCTAAAAGCTGAAATGATTATCTATCAATCATTTCAGCTTTTTTCAAGATCAGCAGTTGGCTGGGTACGGTGTAAATAAGTCAACTGCAACTTTTATCAGTGTCGCTGTTGATGCCATTGCCACGCATGAGCGACAATATCTTTAATGGATGGATACTGAGGTTGCCAGCCTAAGATTGTTCTGGCTTTCTCGCTGGTGCCAATGAGAATTGGGGGATCGCCAGGACGGCGATCGCGTTCCTCTACTGGTATCGAAATTCCTGTCACCTCTTCGGCAGCTGCAATTACTTCTCTAACAGAAAAGCCGCTGCCATTGCCTAAGTTAAAAACTTCGCTATCACTACCTTTTAACAAATATTCCAATCCCAAAATATGGGCATCTGCTAAGTCGTTAACGTGAATATAATCACGAATACCAGTACCATCGGGTGTAGGGTAATCAGTGCCGAAAATTGAGATAAATTCTCGTTTGCCTAAAGCTGTCATCAGCACTAAGGGAATCAAATGAGTTTCTGGGTTGTGATCCTCACCCAGTAAGCCACTAGGATTAGCACCAGCAGCATTAAAATAGCGGAAACAGACTGATTTAAAACCGTAAGCAACATCAAAATCAGAGAGAATCCGCTCTACCATCAGCTTTGTAGCGCCATAGGGATTAATCGGATTTTGGGGATGAGTTTCTGGAATGGGTACAAATTCCGGCACTCCGTAGGTGGCACAAGTAGAAGAAAAGACAAATTTATTCACAGATGCCGTCAGCATCGCTTCTAATAGAGTTAAAGTACCAAGGACGTTATTGCGGTAATATTTGGCCGGGTCAGTCACCGATTCTCCCACGTAGGCATAGGCAGAAAAGTGCATCACAGCAGCAATATCGCGGGTTTTAAATAGCTGATCGAGTAAGTTGCGATCGCCTGTATCCCCTACTATAAGTTCTACCTGTAAAACCCTTTCTACTAGGTCACGATGCCCATAAACCAGATTATCAAGTATAACAACGTTATAACCCGCTTGCTTGAGAGCAAGCACCGTATGAGAACCAATATATCCAGCTCCCCCCGTTACTAAGATGGTAGATTTTCCAGGCGACATAGTTTTTCCTTTTAACTTGACAACTACTCAATTAATTTAGTTTACTGGTGCCACATTACTCATCTGAAAAATTATAAATAATGGACGCAGGGTTAAAAAATTGCACTAAAATCACTACGACGGTAGTCTTTCGATGTGAGGTGTGAGGTATTTAAAGTCAAACGGTGCAATTACAATTTGACCATAAAATAAATCCCTTTCCCGAAACCTCTAGACTAGCCCTAAGGGGTGACGCTCCTACGTTGCTACCACTAACAAGATAGCCAGTTGTTTTATGCAGGGCAACCCGTCTACCACACTGGCTCAATGCACCAGAAAATTTGAGAGTTAATCTATGTTTCTATTGCTAAGTCGGGTACTGCTGTGGCTGCTAATTGGGACTATTGTATATTCTCTGTTCCAACGATTTTATCCCTCTGGAAGTTTTGTCGGGCGATTAATCTTAGTGGTCATGTTGATAATCGTAGCCCTATCATTTCTTAACCCCAGTGAACCAGGTGTAGCGTCGTTGTGGAGAATGATGTCTTTTCCACTCAAACCTCTAGGAGCCTCTGTTTTAATGATGATTTTTGCAGCTCAGAGAATCAAAGGAGGTGGGATAGACAAACCAGGAGGATACTTGGTGGGTTGGGCACTAACGATTTTGCTGTTGGCAAGTACACCAGCAGTCGCTTATTTCCTTTATAGAGCACCTCTAGCAATGGTAGGTGAAACCTATGTAGCAACTGCTGCACCAACATCTGGGACACTGACAGCGAACATCTCAGATGTGAAGAGCGATCGCATTCTTTCTTATAATTTGAGAGTACCTCCCTACCTATTACAAGGAAATCCTCAAGATATTCGCATACGCGGTTTACGACTTGAAGACTTTGTACCTAATGCGGAAACGCTGCTATTAACAACGAGAACTTGGGAAAGTTATCTCGGTGAACTTTACAGGTTTTTGCGTGTTCAGCGCTAGTAAGAGGGGTAAGGGGTAAAGGGTTGAATTAGCTCGCCCACCATACCTGCATAGCTTTTTAGCGTTCGTCTGAACGTCTTTGCACTGAGCGAACGAAGCCGAAGTGAGCTTGTCGAACTGTCACGCCGGAGCCTTCCCCATTCCCTTTCTTTACAAGCTGAATTTACAAGTTATATTCCATATACATAGCTGCCTTCTTGAACTAGCAGTTAATCTAGGATGATAAAGTAGCAAAATTGCTTTAATGGCAAAATCTCGACGAATTGCTAAACTCATTGCTTACCTACGACCCCATTGGCGGGAGGCTTCTTTAGGCATTCTCGCTTTGTTCTCTGTCAATGCTCTGGGCGTTTATATCCCTTGGTTGATTCGTGCTGGTATTGAGAAACTCTCGACAACCTTCACCTGGGATCAAATACTACATTATGTAGTAATCATTATCTTGCTCAGTTCAGCAATGTGGCTAATGCGGATGGCATCACGCATTTGGCTATTTGGGGTGGGGCGTCAGGTGGAATTTGACCTGAAACAACGGATTTTTGAACACTTACTCAAGCTGGAGCCGGCTTATTTTGCCAGTAATACTGCTGGCGATTTGATTAATCGGGCTACCAGTGATGTGGACAATATCAAGCGGTTATTGGGTTTTGCGGTTTTGAGTTTGGCAAATACGGTGTTTGCCTACGCGCTGACACTGCCAGTAATGCTAGCGATTAGTGTGGATCTGACACTAGCCTCCCTGGCAGTGTACCCTTTTATGCTTTTGTTGGTGAGTTTATTTAGCGATCGCTTACGCAAACAACAAACAGCAGTCCAAGAGCAACTCTCTGACATTAGCGAACTCATCCAAGAGGATATCAGTGGCATTGCCTTAATTAAAATCTATGCCCAAGAAGCAAACGAGCGTCGAGCTTTCGCTAAAAAAAATCAGCAGCTATTGACTGCTAACCTGGAACTGGCAAAAATCCGAAATGCACTGTTTGCGCTCATTGGTGGACTAGCTAATGTCAGTTTACTGGTAATCTTCTGGCTCGGTACGGTGCGGATGTCTTCTGGTACTCTTAAAGTTGGCGACTTTTTAGTATTGTTAATTTATGTAGAGCGTCTAGTTTTCCCCACTGCCATTTTAGGATTCACAATTACCGCCTACCAACGAGGTGAAGTTAGCATTGACCGCCTTGAATCTATTCTCTCTGTCACACCAAAAATTCAAGACACAGCCGATGCCATGCATTTACCAGTGGCAGAAATTAAAGGAGAATTGATAGCCAAAAATCTCACCTACACTTACCCTGGTGCCACTACTTCAGCTTTAGCAAATATTAACTTTATTATTGCTCCTGGAGAAACTGTGGCAATTGTTGGGGCAATTGGTTCTGGTAAATCTACTTTGGCGAATGCTTTGCCGCGCTTGTTGGATATTGAACCAGGACAATTGTTTTTAGATGGGCTGGATATTACCAAGCTGGCCTTAGCAGATTTACGAGGTGCGATCGCTTATGTTCCTCAAGATAGCTTTCTATTTGGCACTACAATCAAAAATAATATTCGCTATGGTGATCCAGTTAGCGAACAAGAGCAAGTAGAATCTGTCGCTAAACTCGCTCAAATCGAGTCAGAAATTCGCAATTTTCCCCAGCAATACGAAACTCTTGTGGGTGAACGCGGTATCACTCTTTCTGGTGGTCAGCGGCAACGTACTGCCTTGGCTAGGGCGATGCTGGTCAATGCTCCAGTGTTAATTTTGGATGATGCCCTCTCCAGTGTAGATAATCAAACAGCTACACAAATCCTTAAAAATCTCTCCAGTGGTAATGTACGCAAAACAGTAATTTTCATTACCCATCAATTATCGGCGGCGGCGGCTGCTGACCGAATTTTTGTGATGGAAAAAGGAAGAATTGTCGAGACAGGCAATCACTTACAACTGTTGCAACAACAGGGTTTATATAGAACTTTGTGGAGCCAACATCAAGTTGAGGAATTATTGCACTAGTACAACATTTAATATTAAAGACAATTCCTTATGAAGCTTGTATAATTTTTGATTACAATATCTGACAAATTACCTCTGTTCAAAATTTTTTTAACGTGATTTTGTGAGATTTAATTTTTATTATCAATAAACCAATTTTATTGATAATGAACTGGGAAAAATTACCGTTGTTTCAGTGTTTTTACTGATACTATCAGTTTGATCAAGTTTTTAAGGTAAGAGGATGAATGAACAAGTGGTTGGCTGTGATTTTAGGCACTTCTAGATCCCCCCTAACCCACGCCAGATGCTTCTCCTTGCCGGAGACGCTGCGCGTAGCTTGCTTCCCCGAAGGGGTACAAGTCGGCAAAGCCGCCCAACGCACTGGCTCCCCTTAAAAAAGGGGGGAAACCTCTCTCAAAATCCCCCTTCTTTAAGGGGGATTTAGGGGGATCTCAAAGTATTTGCTACCAAGAAGAAGACTTGTTCATTCATCCTCTTAGACAAATTGAATATCACTCAGGCTATAGTTATTGGCGAGGATTGCGATCGCATCAAAACGAGGTAATATCAAAGAAGAGTCGATAGTCTTTTCTGTTGTATCTAACGAAACACCAAAACTCAAGGAATCGATCGCACCATTGTTTTTGATGATCTCGTTAACAGCTGAGTCTAACTGAGGGTCATTTATATCTTGACTGCTCAATGTATCGTTCGTGATTACCCCAAACGGAGAGCCGACAGCAATGTAGTTGCTACCAAAAATATAGTTTTCAAGTTTTTTCAGTTGGATTGTATCTTGTCCTGTCTGAAAATCTCCAATAAAAGCGAAGTCATTAAGACCAAAAAATCCTCCACCTCCTACATAGTAAGGATTTTTTTCATCTCCAATCACAAATGTATCTGGGTCAGCACCACCGGTTAGGATATCTATCTCCTTTATCCCTGGTTGAACACTTGCAGTATCAACACCAACTAAAGTGTCTTTACCATTAAGACCTGAGAGTTGGTCATTACCCTTTCCACCTTTGAGCAAGTTATTGGCTGAGTCGCCGATAATGGTGTCGTTTTGTGAAGTGCCAGTAACGTTGACAAAGTTCTGAACTTTAAAAGTTAAAGCACCCAATCCTGGAACACCATTAACAATCAGGCTATTGGTTGACAGATTCACATTGAATGATGTTGTTGTACTTGTGCCCGTAGAACCATCAATAGCATTGGCTTGTCCTGTCGCCCCAATAATGGTTTCAATGTTTAGGATCTGATCTTTCCCAGAGAAACTCTTGTTCACGATACCAACAGCTTCGAGACTAATAGCATTACCTAATCCGCTATAGTCAGCCGTATCAACTCCAGTACTTCCATCTATGAGGTCATTACCAGTTCCTCCGATTAAGATGTCATCGCCGCTACCGCCCTCTACAATATCGTTCCCATCTCCACGACGAGAGCCGAAAATTGCACTTTTGCTGCCTCCACCAATCACATCATCACCATCACCACCGCGGACAATATCATTTCCATTGCCTCCCAAGATTTGATCATTGCCGTTTCCACCTTCGAGCAAGTTATTGGCTGAGTCGCCAATAATAGTATCGTTTTGGGAAGTGCCAGTAACGTTGACAAAGTTCTGAACTTTAAAAGTCAAAGCTCCCAATCCGGGAACACCATTGACAATCAGACTGTTGGCTAACAGGTTGACATCCAATGATGTTGTACCTGTGCCTATAGAACCATCAATAGCATTGGCTAGTCCTTTCGCCCCAATGATCGTCTCTATCTCTAATATCTGATCCTTACCAGCTTTGCCTTTGTTGACAATACCAGCAGCTTCTAGAGTCACAGCCTGACCCAGTTCGCTGTAGTCAGCTGTATCGGTTTCAGATCCTCCTACAAGTGTGTCATTGCCGATGCTACCGATAATGCGATCGCTTCCCGCAAGACCAAGTACAATATCATCCAAGGAAGTGCCGATTAGGACATCATCAAAGCGAGTGCCAATGATTAACATATATTACTGATGTTGAAATTTTTATAACATTAGCAGCAATACCTTATTCAATAGGTTTAGAGCGGGTTAAGGGTTATCAAATCTTCTCTTTTAACCTTTTCCCTCTAATATTTAACGTCTGTACAAGGGTTTCAGGTAAAGCATCACTAATTTACCCTGATGTCTATTCTAGATGAGGCTTTTTACATCTGGAACGATGGACAGCTTGACCGAAAAGTTCTACAATCTGACTGATTGCGATAAATTTACTTATTGCCCAATCTACATAAGCATAGTAAAGATTTTCTAGTGATTGCGTTAGATTGCAGAAGCACTAAATTAATATAAGAAAGTCTTTTACCAAGGGCAGCAAACAAATGGATGTAAAGCTGATTCTAGCTGGATTAACAGTTATATTTACGCTTTCGTGCCTATTTTTTGGCACGAAAAATGGATTCTATGACTCAGATGACTATCACGGCAATGGCTCTGCACATTGAGATAAATCTGTAGACACTTGGGCTACTTTCCATAAGGTGAGTTGGCTAAGATAGCTCAGAACTTGCAAAGGGAAAATAACAAGAGGCATCCTTTAGCTCCTAGTTTGATGGCTTCTCGTTAGCCTACCTTTCCGAACCAGTGCGGGTTCGGTGCAAGCGTCCTCCCCAATCAAAAATCTGTATTCTCAGGGTGTAGGGGCGCACAATAAAACTTACCCCTAAGCCACAAAACCAAAATTTGTGTAACTTTTGGCTTTTGAGATATGTCCATGATGATGAGATTTGAGGGGAGGAGAGGAGAGCATGAGAGATAATCTGTCGGCATCTTCTAAGGTAGATGCTGCGGAAACGGGTACTGAATTAGAATGTTTGCCCTATAGTGTCCAGCATGACGATGAGGGCGTGTGTTTACTGGTGAAGATGGGGCCACACCGCATCCTGTTGGACTGTGGGATGCAGGATATTTCATCGCTAGCTAAGGGTCTTACTAAGTCGGGACGTGGAGCTAATTCGCCTTTCCCAGCAGATTTAGTTTTAATTAGTCATGCTCACCCAGATCACAGCAGAGGCTTACTGGCACTGCATAAAGCTTTTCCAAAGTTACCTATTTATGGTAGTGAGGTAACTAGCAAGTTACTGCCCTTAAATTGGCTAGACCAAGACCCTCAGGAGATTTCCCAATTTTGTCATGCATTACCATTGCGATCGCCTGTGGAATTCCAAGAGGGTCTGGTAGCAGAATTATTTCCCGCAGGGCATCTACCAGGGGCAGTGGCAATTCTCCTTACCTACACCACCCAGCAACGTACTTACAAGCTACTGTATACAGGGGACTTTTTCCTGTCAAACTCTCGGCTAGTAGAAGGTTTGCGTTTAGAGGAATTGCGGGGATTAAATTTGGATGTGCTGATCATTGAAGGCAGTTATGGCACATCCCGTCATCCCCATCGCCGCACCCAAGAAAATCAACTAGCAGAGCGAATTAATCGAGCGATCGCTGACCATTGCTCTGTAATTTTTCCCACCTCGGCTTTAGGATTGGGTCAAGAACTATTAATGCTCTTACGGTCACATCACCACTTCACCGGACGAGATTTAGATATTTGGGTAGATGGTGCTGTTGCCACTGGGTGCGATGCGTACCTAGAACTGTTACCTCACCTCCCGCCATCCGTGCAGAATTTCGCCCGCCATCAACCCTTGTTTTGGGATGAACGAGTACGTCCCCGTGTGCGTCGTTTACAGCCAGAACATCGTGCCAGTTTGGGCAAGTCCCCTTGTATAGTCCTCACGGACTCTACAGATGATTTAGGTGAATACTGCCAATTAGATACTGGCCCTTGGCTAATCCTACTACCAGAAAAAATTGATCCAAAAGTTAAAAAAGAATATTTAGCACCCACCACTGTCGAAATATATCTCCTAGCTCAACATAGTGATGGCCCTGGTACTACACAACTAATTCATAATTTGCGACCCCAACACGTGATTTTTGTTCACGGTTCTCCTGCCTACTTGGCAGACTTGACTAGCTTAGAGGAGTTGCAAAACCGTTACCATGTGCATTCCCCCTCGGCTGACACTTTAGTAGAACTGCCCATCGGCGATACATTTTTACAACCGGCAGCACCAGAGACTAACTACGAAGGCGAACTTACAGAGTTGGGAACAGTAATCACCATCACCTTACCGGATGTGATTACTGCTGATCCGCGTTGGCGGCAGTTTGCCGATACTGGTTTAGTCGAAGCTCGTTGGCAAGGGGAAGAACTGGTATTACGGGGATTGTCTCAACGAGAACTGCTCAACCAAAATAGCGATCGCTATACATGGATCGATGTAGACTGTTGTGGTACTTGCCGACACCAAAGGGGGCAGAGGTGTTGGAACCGAGTTTCCCCATTGTATAACTTTAAAGTAACTTTAGAAGGTTACTGTCCTGCCTTTGAAGGTTTGTCTAGCCCTGAGTCCTGAGTCCTGAGTTAGGATTTATTACTCAGTACTCAGCACTGATTATTCGGGATTTGAATCAGTGTAATGATTGCGGATGCGCTCCGCTTCAGGACAGTCTTCAGTCATCAGAGGTTCCACGTTACCGCGTGGTACTGAAGCCAATTTTTGCGTTACAGCACCAATGCTCTCGAGGCGAACCATTTCTTCCCAAGAACAAACTTCGTCCTCTTCTTCTGTTTCATAGCGTAGGGTCACTAAATCCCCCTCTATATCGATGATGCGGGCGCGTTCAATCCAGCGTTGCTGGTCCCGCAAGAAAACACATACCTCGCGCCCATCGCAACACAGTTGATAAATCTTGCGGTGTAGCATGTATTGTTTCTGCCTTTTTAAACAACGTAGTTAAACCTGTCAA
>NZ_JBGTFY010000049.1:0-8346 GCF_041747015.1 Nostoc sp. | reverse complement strand
TTTCAACCAAGGGCAGGGATCACAAGATTTGCTGCTATTGATGAAGGAGATGATTCTAAAAAGTCTTTTAAGCGTCTGCACAGATGGCGTTACTCTCCGACAGCTTGCTATGGAAATAATGAAGTACATTTGCATCCCTATAAAATCCGGCGAATATCTGTAGCGGAAGCTTTAGCTATCCAATCTTTGCCTGCAAATTTTGTACTTCCAGAGAATATGTCGCTCACGAATATGTTTAAAACTATTGGGAATGGCGTACCATATTTGGCATCGAAGACGTTAGGTAAAACTATTATGAACTTCTTAGAAACTTCTGTGACAAATGCTGTTGATATTCCTAACTTTACTACTGGCTAATGTCAACTTAAACACTTATAGTAATTCCGCGACATCTACAAAGCCGACATCCAAAAGAATTCAGCAGTTTGTTTTCAGGATAAACTCGTAATAAATATGGTTTAATACATATATAAGAAATGTTTTAATTTTTTATAAAGTTTAATAATCAACCACTGGTAGAAAACCCGATGGCAGCAGACTATCCAGACATTGATATTGCGCCATTTATCGATCACGCCCTGTTAACGTCAACGGCTACTCCAGAGCAGGTTGAGCAGTGGTGTGAAGAAGCATACAGATTCAATTTTGCGGCAGTTTGTTTGTATCCCGCCTATGTCAAACAAGCAGTCGAACTCCTCCACGGTAAAAACCCGAAAGTCTGTACAGTGATTGGCTTTCCTGCTGGTGCGACGACTTCAGCAGTCAAGCTGTATGAGGCTCAAGAAGCGGCGGATAGTGGGGCCACTGAGTTGGATGTGGTAATGAACTTGGGCTGGTTGAAAGCTGGTAAAATTGAAGAAGTCCACCGAGAGATTGCCGAAATTTGTGAAGAAACTGGGCAAACTGTCAAGGTAATTTTGGAAACCAACTTGTTGACAGATGCAGAGAAAAAAATAGCTGCTGAAATAGCTATGGAGGCGGGAGCAGCATTCTTAAAAACTAGTACAGGTTTGAATGGTGGTGTCACAGTCGCAGATGTGCGGCTTTTGCAGGAATTAGTAAAAGAAAGAGTGGGAATTAAAGCATCGGGTGGTATCCGTACTATCAATCAAGCCCTAGACTTAATTGTAGCGGGTGCTACGAGATTAGGTACATCTCGCGGTATCGATTTGCTCCGCCAGCGCGATAATCTGGGAAAGGGTGAATAGTTATTTGTCCTTTGTCATTTGTCCTAAGCTAATGACTAATGACTAATGACTAATGACTAATGACTAATGACTAATGACTAATGACTAATGAGTAGAACCTACAAAGCAACGGGAATTAATCTCAAAACCCAGGTGTTAGGAGAATCAGATAAAATAGTGACGATTTTGACACGAGAATTCGGTCTGATTCGAGCAGTGGCTCCAGGGGCACGTAAGCATAACTCCAGCCTGGGCGGTAGGAGTGGTATGTTTGTTGTGAATGAACTATTGATTGCGAAAGGGCGATCGCTTGATAAAATTACTCAAGCACAGACGTTAAAAACTTATCCTGGATTAACTAAAAATTTGGGAAAACTGGCTGCTGGCCAGTATTTAGCAGAAATAGTACTGTGTCAAGCTTTGAGCGAACAACCCCAAGAAGAACTTTATGAGTTGTTTAATGAACATCTCCATCGGTTGGAGGCGTTATCTAGTGCAGATCCCTCTGGTGTTTTGGCTCATCTAGCTCATGGGGTATTTCATCTTCTAGCCTTAGCAGGACTTACGCCGCAAGTGCAAGTCTGCTGCCTATCTGGACGCACCCTCAAGCCAAACTTTACACCCAACTGGCAGGTAGGATTTAGCATCCCTGCGGGTGGAACGGTTTGCTTAGAAGCTTGGGAAAGTTTACGAACAGAGGGAGAAAGAGAGAGGGGGATACAAAGAAACTCATCTTTTTCTGCATCACCCAATCACCCCATTATTCCATCACCTCCAAAACCTGGCTCCCAAACAATTGTTGTGCATCGGCAAGAAATACCTGTGATTTCTAGTCGTCTGGGTGCTGTAGAATTGGCTTTGCTCCAACATCTGTCACAACCAGAGATAATGCAAATTGATGGTGCTAGAGATTATGACTGGTTATCTGTTGAGCAAATTTTGCGCCAGTATGCTCAGTATCAATTAGGTCGCCCTATTCGCTCTGCTACCTTGATCGACTCTTATTTTGCTGCTAACCATGATGCAATCGTCTGATTTGGATAGAAAAATCCTGCCTTTGTCGCCAAGCCTCATCAAAAAAGAGAATAGTGCATCAGAGCATACAGTCAGTAATCATCTGAGTGTAGTTTCCAAGTCTATACCTAGTCAAATGAATGGCCAAGAAATGTCCCCGAAAGACGTTTCTAAAAACGACCAAAGTTTGACAGGAGAGATACCACAAACTGATGTTTCAAGTCAATCAGAAACACAATCTGAAGACCAATTAACCACTGCTGAGGTAGATAGTAACGGCGTTCGCAATGGCGAGAATTTGCCAGTAGCCACTATCCCAGAAAAAGAACCACCAAAATTAGATGGGTCTGGTTTAGGTGGAGGTGCTGTTTTAGGAAATGTAAAACAGCAGGGGTTTTTGCCTGTATTAAAAAATCCTAATTTTCTGGCTCTTTGGGGCGGTCAAGTTTTCTGCCAACTAGCAGATAAAGTTTATTTGGTACTGATGATTGCTTTGATTAATACTCAGTTTAAAGCAGGTGATCAGAGTATTAGTGGTTGGGTATCAGCCTTGATGATGGCTTTTACTATTCCAGCCGTATTATTTGGTTCGGTTGCTGGTGTATTTGTCGATCGCTGGTCAAAAAAGGCTGTGCTGGTGGCAACGAATGTTTGGCGTGGTATCCTGGTTTTGTCAATTCCCTTTCTGCTGTGGTTGACTCATGATTGGCAACCCATAGGAGCGCTGCCAGTCGGTTTTATAATCATCCTGGGTGTAACTTTTTTAGTTTCCACACTGACGCAGTTTTTTGCGCCGGCAGAACAGACGGCAATTCCTTTGGTCGTAGAAGAACAGCATTTGCTCTCGGCAAATTCGCTTTACACGACAACAATGATGGCATCGGTGATTGTTGGGTTTGCAGTCGGGGAACCGTTGTTAGCGATCGCAGATGAACTTTGGTTGCAAATTGGTGGTAGTGGTGGTTTAGGTAAGGAACTTTTAGTAGGCGGCAGTTATGCGATCGCTGGACTAATTTTGTTTATGCTGGCGACTAACGAAAAACCCCACGACCCCAATACAGAATTCCCTCACGTAATTTCTGACTTGCGGGACAGTTTTGGCTACCTCAAAGCAAATCATCGCGTCCGTAATGCCTTGCTTCAACTGATTATCTTGTTTTCTGTCTTTGCAGCACTAACTGTTTTAGCCGTTCGCATGGCAGAAATAATTCCCAATTTAAAAGCCTCCCAGTTCGGCTTTTTACTAGCAGCAGGCGGTGTTGGCATCGCGGCGGGAGCAACAATTCTCGGTCAATTTGGTCAACGCTTCTCCTATACCCAACTAAGTCTGTACGGTTCTATGGGCATGGCAGCGTCCTTGATTGGTCTATCAGTATTTAAAACCCAGCTATGGCTAATCTTGTTACTGGTAGCGCTGTTAGGTATCTTTGGAGCGCTAGTCGGTATTCCCATGCAAACAGCGATTCAAACAGAAACACCTCCAGAAATGCGGGGTAAAGTTTTTGGCTTACAGAACAATGTAATTAATATTGCCCTTTCCTTACCTTTGGCATTAGCAGGTGTAGCAGAAACCTTTCTGGGATTACAGGTAGTTTTTTTGGGATTAGCAGCGATCGTCTTTTCAGGAGGTATATTAACCTGGTATAACTCTTATAAGTAGTTATCATCTGACAAGACTTATTGTTTATTACCTTGAAGTAATTATTAATTTCCTTAAAGCTTTTGTGTTCATGGTAAACTGTCGTCAGTGAAAATTTATCACATACTTGCGGGATATCAATCTGACATTAGTCAAAATAAGTTGTTTAAACATCAAAAATTAACAACTTATAAATAAATAAAGCCATAAATCCACTGGTTTAATTAGCTTAAAATAGGCTTTTTAAACTAGATTGTGGTGTAAATCTGTAATAACTAAAAAACCAGCAAGTATAGCTAGATAAAATAAAAATCACCAAGGACACACAAGTAATAGATTAAATTCGATTTTCTTACAGCTAAATAAAGAATGCGTATAGCCTGGATTGGAAAAAAATCACCCTTTTGCGGCAATGTCACTTACGGTCGAGAAATTACAAATGCCTTGCTAGACAGGGGACATCAAGTTAGCTTTCTTCACTTTGCCCAAGAAGAATCGGAACCTGATAACTGGCCAAATCTTCGAGAGGTTTCCCTTCCTTTCATTTATAAGTCCCAGGTTTACACAATTCCCACTTTTAAAGCAACCAAACTTTTAACCGAGTCGCTGCGGGAAATCAAACCAGATATAGTCCATGCTTCTTTGACCCTCTCTCCTCTGGACTTTATTTTACCGGAAATCTGTGAAGATTTGAGGTTGCCTCTAATTGCCACTTTTCACACACCATTTGCTGGCAAGGGGGCAAAGCTGATATCGGGAACACAACTTTTAGCTTATCAACTTTACGCACCTTTTTTGGTTAACTACGATCGCGTGATTGTCTTTTCCCAAATTCAGCGGGAATTATTGGCACGCATGGGTGTGCGGGAAGAAAATATCGCTGTAATTCCCAACGGTGTTGATACCATTAAGTACTCTCCAGGAGCTTCTAAGATTAAAGCAGAGTTTAGAGCCGAACGCTTGTTTGTCTATCAAGGTCGAATAGCCCCAGAGAAAAATGTTGAAGCCCTCCTCCGCGCTTGGAAGCAGTCGGCAATGGAGCCTGGGAGTAAGTTGCTAATTGTTGGCGACGGCCCTTTGAAGCCTTCTTTAGAGCAATCTTATGGTTGGGAATATGGCATTATCTGGTTGGGATTTGTTGCTGATGAAGAGCGACGCATCGAAATTTTACGGGGCGCAGATGTATTTGTTTTGCCTTCATTGGTAGAGGGTTTATCCTTATCTTTGTTAGAAGGAATGTCATGTGGCCTAGCTTGTTTAGCAACAGATGTGGGTGCAGATGGAGAAGTATTGGAAAAGGGCGCAGGTGTAGTTATTAATACTAAAACAGCGCGATCGCAATTGAAAACGCTCTTACCAGTTTTGCAAGATCATCCAGAGTTAACAACCCTGCTGGGGCAAAAAGCCAGACAGCGTGTATTAGATCGCTATACCCTGAGCAAAAATATTACGCTGCTAGAAGAACTTTATAAAGGAGTTTTAGCACAGCGACCTCTACCCCTAATTCGCAGAGCGTAGAGAAAGGGAAGAAGTGCGTAGGCGTAGCCCATCAGAGATATCGTACTGTAAATTATTCAGATGGCAATCAATGCGATCGGGCTTAACTTCTGGGTACTGTGTATCTTTTTTTTCTGGGCAATTATCGGCAAAAATTAATAAATTAGTTAGGATGAAATAATAAATAACAGTAAATTAAAGCTATAAAATCAACAAATGACTGCAATTATCGACATAAAAACATTATATGAATTCAATTACCTGCAATGGTTAGAGGAGACTATTAAATGTCTCAAAAATCGACAATTGGCAGACGTTGACTATGAAAACTTAATAGAAGAATTGGAAGATTTGGCTAAAAATGAAAAAAGGCGAGTCAGAAGTTTATTGGAACAGATTATTAGACATTTATTACTTTATCAATATTGGGATTTAGAAAAGCCAAGAAATGCTAATCATTGGACAGCAGAAATTATTAGTTTTCGGAATCAACTAAATGAAGATTTAAGTGCCCATTTACGTAATCATTTGGAGGATAATTTCAACATAATTTATAGCAATGCCTCAGATTATGTTAAGGCTAAAACAAAGCTAACCAATTTACCTGAATTATGTCCTTATACCTTAGAGCAAATTTTGGATAAAAATTGGTTGCCGTAATCTTAAATTTTGATTCTTTGGGCGAGACATAATTCATATTTTAACTTAACAACACCATAAAATTAAGTCGCTACAATTTGATCAATTTATCTTTGAATTATCAACTAAAGTCCATCCCAAAGTAGTTGGCTGTTCATAAACCCGCTTTAGAGTATTTACATCTCTCGCAGAAATAGGCGGCGGGTTGTGAACTTGAGAAAAGTATAAAGCATCAGTTTGTAGCGGACTATGACCCCAAATTCCCAACGCATGACCGAATTCGTGACGGGCTGCTGCAATGAGATACTCACCTGTTTGACTGGGACTTAACAAGATGGTGAAGTGGTGGGATAAAACTTTGTTGCTGGTGTATAACTCGTAAGTAGTTTGTGCCGATCGCGCACGGGGTATATTACTACCAGGAGCAATTTGTAGAGGTGGCGCTTTTCGTGCGATCGCAATATCAGCAATTTCTGGCTTTTCGACTATTGTTAAAGGTAAATAAGTATTCCACTCCTGTACACCCTGCAAGACACCGTTAACCCATGCTTGAGCTTGTTTTTCGCTGACGGCTCTTGGTGGTTCTACGTAAACTCGAACGGGAAATTGTGACCAGACTAAATAACCAACTTGGGTTGTTCTGACTTGGGAAAAGTAGTCACCACTGTTGGTACTATCTTGCCACTGTGCCAGTGTGGGCGGTAAGGGATGGGGTTTTGGGGAGTTAGCAGGAGAAATTATTAAGTCTGAATATACATATTTTGAGGTTTTTGTAAACCCATCACTCGAATGAAGATTAGTAAAAAAGATTAACAGCCCTGTGCCAATAAATAAGGCAAGAGCTGTAATTAACCGTCGTGAAATCAAATTTATTAGGCTGTTAAGTATCGGGTGTTCGGTTCTTCTTCCCATTTACTATCCTTATTTAGGCAGCCAACCAGCACTCAAAACTACTGTTAAACCGAGAAAAATTACTGTCAATGCCCAAGTAATTCGGTTTAAGGTGTTTTCTGCACTTTTGGTGCTGCTAAATAGCTGGGCTTGTCCGCCAATGGCTCCAATGCCATCACCTTTAGGGCTATGGAGTAAAACCAAGATAATCAAACCAGTGGCGGAAAATGTCCAAATGCCTTGCACGATATTAGTAACTGTCATGGTAGGAATCTCATTTATAAAAAGTTTCAAAAATAGAATTCAGGAGTCAGAATTCAGAATGGGCTAAACGCCCCGCTATCGCTAACAGGAGTTAGGAGTTCACTAAAAACTCCTAACTCAGGACTCAGCAATCTTTTACAGCCCTATTTGTACGGGAGTACGAGTGCGTTGCAGGTCATATTCTGCTGTTTTCAGCAGCGATCGCCCGGTCATTTCTGGTGGCTGAGGTAGCTGTAAAATCTCTAGAATAGTGGGGGCGATGTCGGAGAGCTTGCCATCGCTTCGCAGTTCGACATTTGTACCATATCCAGGGATTTTGACTTTCTCTCCTTCCACCAAGATCAAGGGAACTGGGTTAGTGGTGTGAGCTGTCCAGGGATTACCCCCCTCATCTAGCATATACTCAGCGTTGCCGTGATCGGCAGTAATAATTGTTGTACCACCGGCCTTGATAACGCTCTCTAATAAACGTCCCAAACAGCGATCAACTGTTTCAACTGCTGTAATGGTAGCTTCAATTTGACCAGTATGCCCTACCATGTCTGGGTTGGCATAATTAATCACAACTAAAGAATATATACCCTTTTGAATCGCAGCGATCGCTACATCTGTAACTGCTACTGCTGACATCGCCGGGGCGTGATCGTAAGTTGCTACCATCGGGCTACTTACCAGTTCTCGGTCTTCTCCGGCAAAAGGTTCCTCCAGACCCCCATTAAAGAAATAGGTGACGTGGGCGTATTTTTCGGTTTCAGCAGTGCGGAACTGCTTCAGACTATGATTAGCGATTACTTCTCCCAGAATATTACTGAGATTATGAGGCTCAAAGGCTACAGATACGGGTAAGTCTGAATCATACTGCGTAAATGTGACAAAGGACAGCGGTGTAATTTGCTGTCTTTCAAAACCGTCAAATTTAGGACTAACCAAAGCTTGAGTTAGTTGTCTGGCGCGATCGGGGCGGAAGTTAAAAAATATCACCCCATCCCCTGGTTCTATTGCGCCGGGGGCAATTCTGATTGGGTTGACAAATTCATCTTTTACCCCTTCGGCGTAAGATGCTTGCAAGATTTCCACAGCTTTGCGATCGTCACCCGCCCCATCTTGGGTCATGACATTGTAGGCGCGTTTGACTCGATCCCAGCGGTGATCGCGATCCATCGCGTAGTAGCGACCGCTGAGGGTGACTATGCGCCCAATTCCTGTGCGGTCTAT
>NZ_JBGTFY010000048.1:0-5392 GCF_041747015.1 Nostoc sp. | reverse complement strand
ACTCTAGAACGCTACGCCCGTGCGGGGTTTGGTTTTATTATTGCCTTTGATGCCGATTGTGCCGATAACAAAAATGTAATTGAGGCACAGCGCAAGTTAGCTCACCAGCTTAAACTATTCAAAGTACCTGTGATGAGTGCCACAGGACTTTGGACGGTCGCAGAAGGTAAAGGCATGGATGACTATATTCAAAATCACGGCGCAGATCGCTTTAAGCGTCAGGTAATGGGCAAGGTTATCGATCTCGCTGCTTGGGAAAAGCAGATGAAACCGCTAGAAACACAGGGGACTGGCAAGCTACCACCGTCGGATATAATTGGGCGCGAAATCGTTGAAGATTACCGCGATCGCTTGTTGTGGAATGACGAGTATAAAACCTGGATGCAATATAGCTTGGAACGTGAAGGTGTTTGGACTCCTATTAGCGATCTCTACCTAGAATCAGTCATAGACGCAATTTTGGAGTCTAAGAACATCATCGGATATGGTAGTGCTTCTTATGTCACAAACGTTGTTGCTAAGATGCGGCGGCGGCTGCTTGAGCGTGTCTGGGACGAACGCTCGGTTAATGAGATTTTGCCTTTTACCGATGGCGTATTGGAACTAGCAACGGGGCAGTTTCACAAACACGCCCCAGGGCATCGCCTAACTTGGTGTTTACCACGTCCCTATATTTCTGCTGCTACTGGCTGGGGAACAATCAATAAATGGTTGGATGAGGCAACAGAAAACCCAGCCCACAAAGAAATACTGCTCTGCTTTGCCGCCGCCGTATTGCGCGGTCGGTCTGACTTACACAAGTTTCTGCACTTGATTGGGGCCGGTGGTACAGGAAAATCAACTTTTACCCGTCTACTGGAATCGCTCATTGGCTCGGATAACTGTTGGAATGGTAGTCTCAAAGACCTTGAAGATAAGCATGAAGTAGCACGACTGATTGGAAAGCGGCTCGTCATCCTCCCCGACCAAGATAAGGTCATGGGTAGTTTATCCAATTTCAAACGATTAACTGGTCAAGACTCATTGAGCGGCAGGCGGTTATACAAAGATGGTTTGAATTTCAGATTTCCAGGTATGGCAGTTGTCACGTCGAACGCTCCCATCTTTCATGCCGATGGCGGTAGTTGGCTGACTCGGCGGATTCTCATGCTGGCCTTTGACCATAAACCCGCAGTCGGCCAAGTTCGAGACTTAGAAGCAGAATTTGAACCGGAACTTTCAGCCTTTACTAATTACCTGCTCTCCATTGCCAATGAAGAAATTACTCGCGTCCTACGCCGCATTGATTCTGATGGAATTAGCCCTACCCTGTGGCAAGCCAAAATCCGCACTGATTCAATTGCGGCTTGGGTCAATGAGTGGGTTATTCATGAACCAAACACCAAAACTCAAATCGGGTGCGATCGCTCCCAATGGGCAGAGCAGTCTTACAACCCGATTGTCTCAACTCTGTTTGGTTCTTACTCCCACTATTGCCGAGTTAGTGGACTCCAAGCTAAGGGCAAGAATAATTTTAGTTCTGACTTGATTGAGTTATGCCAGCAGACTCTTGGCTGGGGTGATGTTAACTATGACCGCGATAACCAGGGACGACGGCTAATCCGCTCTTTGCGACTGCGAACTGATGCGGATACCGCACTTACTTTAGATGATGCGCTCAGTTCTGACAACCTATGTGACAACCGATCTGACAACCTATCTGACAACCTGAAAATTAGTGCTGAGAAGGAATCTGACAACTCTGACAACCTTTTAAATTTAGAAACTTTGAAAACAGAGGATCAATTACCATCCCCAGTGATAAAAGTTGATGAGCCAGCCGAAAGTTTTGAAGCTCCAACCATCAATAAACCTGAATCGTTTGCAGGACTAACCTCTCAGGTTGTCAGTCAAGGTTGTCAGCCAGTCGTCAGTGAGGTTGTTAATCAACCACCGCAGCCCAAAACGCTGCGACTGGAAGAAGGGTTAAGCGACCAAGAGAAATTGAGCCGCCTGACCAAAAATCGCCGCCACTATCCGACGCTTTGGTACACAGGAATTGAGGATATTCCTCGGCTGCTCAAGTTTCGGAGTGTAGAACTTTGGTTTGACGACGAGCAAACGATAATTGCATTTCCTGATGGCTGGCAAGATCCACGACGCTTTGTTTTAAATGAGATTGAATTTGTGGCTCAGTCCTAATAATTACTGGAGATAAAGTTGTTCCATAGGGTCAATCAATCCCCGCTCAAGTACGTCTTGAGAGAAATTGAACTTAAGTTCAACAAAACCTGTACTACCGAAGGCAAACGGTCAGAGTAACTTCCTTTATGCTGATAACACCTGCTCTGCTGTCAAAACTAACAATGGGAAAGCCCGTGAGATAATCCGTTCACCGCCTCTAAATTCAGTCCTGTGATAACGTCCATCATCTAACAGCAGGACTGAAACTAATTTATCGCGCCCATCTACAATCCAATACTCAGGAATGCCTAGACCCTGGTACTCCTCCACCTTGTCCACATAGTCATCTTCTCGGTTAGTTGATACTACTTCCACCACTAAAATAGGTGGGGTCAGTAAGACTGCCGCCGTTGTTTTATTGGCTTTAAGGGATGACCAAGCTTCTAACGAAGTTACGCACACATCGGGATTACGTGAGTAGTCCTTACCTGTTAACGACGATTTACCAATGTAAACTCCAACTTTATCCGAGGCTTTCATCGGTAGATTACTTCTACGGATTTCGGCTCTAAATATCTCTAAGAGCAAATCGATTTTATCGGCATGGTCTGCTGTGGGCAGTGGAACCATTACAACAGCCCCATTAACAAGTTCGTAACGGTTATCTGTCCCGTCATCATAAGTAAGGTAACTTTCTATAGTTAAGTTGACTGTTGAGGTTTGGGTCATTTCTATTGCTCCAGTAAAGCGCAGTAGGTAGAAAGTAGAAATAATTAAAACCCAATCGTAGCCACAGCGCGACGCTTTTGTTCTGGCGATACCTCCAGATAACGCTGCAAAGTCCCTAAATCGTTATGTCCACTAATTTCCTGAATCACGCGCAAAGGGATACCAGCGCTAGACATCATAGTTAGAGCGGTGCGTCTAAACGAGTGGGTGCTGACTCCTTCTAACTTAACTCGAACAGTGGCATCGCGGAGAATCTTGTCCGCCATGAATCGAGTTAGGGTTAAACTTCGCCCCCGCATCCCTGGAAACAACGCTCCAGCTTTTAGAGGTTGGTACTCGGCTAACAATTGAGCAAGCCCCGGCTGGATATCTACAACGCGAGTTTTGAGTTTGCCCTTCGTGGTAGACTTCCTAAAAGTCAAAGTTCCACCTTTAATATCTGTAGTCTGGAGAGCTAGAGCTTCGGACACGCGACAGCCAGTAAATAAGCAGATGCCAAACAAAGCGCGATCACGCTCCCTAACAAATCCTTCAGCAAACAATAACTTCAATTCCTCTAGGGTTAATATTTTCCCTTGCCCGTTTCCTGCTACTTTCATTGTTTAATCTTGTCCGTCCCTAATAGATTCTACGAAAGTCTCCTTTCGTGTAGCTGCCAATTTTCTATTTTGTTCTTGCCGCTAACAGGTTGTGTTACCTAAAAATAGGTTCTATTATTCGTTTACCGTTGTGTTAATTAGCATTTCAGCAAAGTGGTCTTGCAACTGCTTATGAATAAATCGATAGCGCCCTCCGACTCGCTGCAGGAAGCAACGTTCAGTACAGTAGTTGAGGAAGCGGGCATAATTCCATGGAATTATGCCAATTCGGTAAAGGGTGAGACGTAAAGCAATATGTTGAGTAGCAGCTTTTCCAGCACCACTAGATAGCCCAAAAATCAGCCCAAAAGTCAGTCCACCAAACAGTCCAAACATTAGCCCAAAGACTAAGGCAATAAAAAGAGCATTAGTTGTTGACTTCCAGATACCCTGATTGGGTCTTTTCTTGATATCAACTTCTGAACCAATCAGACTATCAATCAGCACAACCGACGGCACAAACATCAGCACAAAAGCCGGTCCAGTAATCAGCCCAGTAATCAGCCCAGTAATAGGGATTGAGCCGAGATCCGTGTAAAAAGGTGCCACTTCGTTGAAAAGTATTGCTATATATAGCTTTCAGATATTTCAATAGGGAGAAGAATTGCTCCTTCTAAGGGCTGTGGAATGTTATGCAAATCCACTACATAATCTCCGTATCGTTTGATGTGCCTAGTAATGTAAGGGCTTAAAGTGGCAATTTCTTTTTGGTTAATTGAGTATCCTTCTAAACTCAAAGCCTGAATTGCCTTTGACATATCAAAAGCATTTTGGAGAATGACTGCACTTGCTACCAAATCAAGATATTTAACTTGCTTTTCCTGTTCGATTGGGTCATTTTCCGTAACAATTCCGTCTTTGCCGATGAACAACCAATCTAAGAAACGGTGATAACCCTCGACAATATTAGTGCAGGCAGTGACCTGCTGCCGCAGTCCTCGGTCTGAGATATATTCTAGGAGAAAAATCGTCCGTACTACCTGCCCCAGTTCTCGAAAAGCTTGATAAAGGCGGTTCTTACGGCTATAGCTTCCTAACTTACGAAGTATGGTCGAAGGCATGAGTTTACCCGTCTTAATTGACAACACTACTCTCATTAAGTCTTGCCAGTGGGTTCCAATCAGCTTCCAATCCACCACATCTTTAAATAAGGGATCGATGTATTTGTATACCGCTTCCTTGGTAGGACGAAAGAAAGTTAAGTCCTGCCAGTTACGAATGCGTGGCATTAATTTAATTCCCAATAGGTACGATAGCGCAAACACAGGTGCAGACTGTCCTTGAGTATCTGCGTGTAAAATATCCGGCTGAATGTCTGAAGTGTTCTTTAGTAACCCATCCAAAATATATACCGCTTCCCAAACACCACAGGTAATGAAATGTGTAAATAAAGCAATGTATTTGTCCGAAACATGGTGATAAGCAATACCACCGTAACCGCCATAACGGATGTGATACTCCGACAAGAGGTTATTTTCATAAATCTCAAACTTGCTGCCGTCGGCTGCGGCTCTTTTCCCACTACCCCAGCACTTGGGCAAATGGAGACGATTGTAGGCATTAGACCTCTTGCAAAAATAATACTTAAGATTAATTTGCGTTTAAGTTAAGCTCATAATTATAAATAGCAGCTATTAAATTAAACCTTAACCCAAATCGTTTTCTTCTATTTCTATATCGCCCTTGTAAAATCCTAAATCGTTTTAAATGGGCAAAAACAGTCTCAATAATTATTCTCTCTTTTGCTAATTCTCTATTCTCTTTTCTCTCCGCTACAGAAAGCTTACCTTTTCTTGGCTTCTTTTTAGGTATTTGACTAAAATGATGATGCTTTTTAATTCCTTGATATCCCTTGTCTGCTA
>NZ_JBGTFY010000047.1:0-3800 GCF_041747015.1 Nostoc sp. | reverse complement strand
TTGAAGTTAACCAAACCGTCGCTGTTAAGGCCAAGGTTGACTTAGCAACTTTGACTAACGATGATGTGCGGGTGGAGTTATACCAAGGTACGATTGATGCCAATGGTGACATTGCCAATGCTGTGCCGGTAGTCATGGATTACCAAGGACAAGATGCACAAAGGTTGAGTGTTTACACGGCGAATATCACTTATACAGCCTCTGGTTTGCAGGGCTTGTCTTTGCGTGTTTTACCACAACACCAACACTTGTCTAGTCCCTATGAGCCGAGATTGATTGCTTGGGCGGAATAGGAAGAAGCAGGGGAGCAGGGCGCAAGGGGGAAAAACTTCTTCACTCTATTTGCTCGCTCCCCTTTTCTCAGGGATGACGATGTAGCCGGTGGTGCGATCGCCTAGCACTAAGTTACGTTTTTCTCCCCAATACCACCAGTGGGCTGCTACATACGCACAAATGAGGCTATCTAGTTTGTCTTCGGCTGCTTTGAGGGCTGCGCCTGTGGTGGGGATTTCAAGAGGAAACGTAGACGCACTAGCGGCTTGCCGTAGGCTACCACAGAGGCGCAGAGGGAGTTCGCAAATGGGGAGGATATCAATAATGTAATTTTGGAGTTTGATTAATTCTAAGCGGCGCTCATTGATGCGTCCTTTTTTGTATTTGAGGATGCGTTCTAAGTTGAATAAGTTAACGATTGCTGGGTGGGGAAAGACTTCTATTTGATATCTGCCGAGTTTTTGCGGTTCGATAGTGGGTGCGTGTGCAAAACCGCGTGATTCTAATTCTAAGCCAAAGTTGACGGTGCGATCGCTGAAAGGTAGGTTTTTGTTAGCTGGGTAGCATCCTGCATGATATTTGCCAAAGTACTTGTGGCTGAGTTTATCGGCGAGGCGACTCCCGCTAGCGTTGGGTATGAGGGTGGGTGCATCTACAGCGATGATGGCTGGTTCGTCTGGCTTGACGCTCTGATCGATCCAGGTGATGATGTCTGCAATGGCTTCTTTGCGATCTAAATCAAGTAGTTGCAGTTGTCCATCTATCCATTCTAAACAGCATAGTCCACTTGCTTGCGATCGCCAGCCTAAATCAATACCAATAAATTTCATTGCCATAACACGAATTTGCGATTATTTTTGCATTTTTGGGCAACCATTTACCTAAATTTACTTGCAAAAAATCGTGATAAATAATCTTATAATTTTAGGCAGTTTGTCTTAATTTATTTTATCTGGCAATAAGTTAATCAAGATTATTCCGATGCAGATTTTATTTTTACATCCCAATTTTCCCTCGCAATTTCGCAACCTAGCGACAATTTTAGGTAAAGATGCTAATTACAAAGTCGTCTTTGGGACAAATCGCCGTGAAGGGGAAATACCTGGCGTTTATAAAGCTATTTACACTCCTTCTCGTGAAGCTGCTCCCCAAACCCACCATTATGTTCGCAGCCTGGAAAATGCTGTTCTCACCGCTCAGGCTGTCTATCGCGTGGCAGAAAAATTAAAAGCTGAGGGTTTTGTTCCAGATATAGTTTATGGTCATTCTGGTTGGGGGCCAACTTTATTTATGAAAGATGTTTTCCCCAAAGCCGAATTATTGTGTTATTTCGAGTGGTTTTATCATGCTCACGGTTCGGATGCAGATTTTGATCCTAATGAACCATTGAATGCTGATGATGAATGCCGCATCCGCATGAAAAATACGCCGATTTTGACTGATTTATATAGTTGCGATCGCGGTCTTTCTCCAACCAATTGGCAACGTCAACAGTTTCCTAAAGAATATCATAGCAAAATCACTGTAATTCATGATGGTATCGACACCAAATATTTTGCTCCCAAACCAGGCGCAAAGTTAATTTTACCAAGAATAAATCTTGACCTTTCTCATGTGGAAGAATTGGTAACTTATGTGGGACGGGGAATGGAACCTTATAGAGGTTTTCCGCAGTTTATGGAAACGGTAGCCTTGCTTCAGCAACGAAGACCTAATTGCCATGTAGTAGTTGTGGGAGAAGATCGGGTTGCTTATGGGAAGAATCTCCCCGATGGTCAGACTTATAAACAATTAATGCTAGAAAAATTATCTTTGGATTTATCGAGACTGCATTTTACAGATAGGCTTCCTTATAATGAGTACCTTCAAGTTTTGCAAGCTTCTTCTGCTCATATTTATTTAACCCGTCCTTTTGTTTTATCCTGGTCAATGTTAGAAGTAATGGCAGCAGGATGTTTACTAGTAGCTTCTAAAACTCCGCCAGTATTGGAAGTTGTACAGGATGGGGTAAATGGACTGCTGGTAGATTTCTTTTCTACCCAGAATATTGCTAATAGGGTTGAAGAGGCGCTGAATAATCCTCAAGAAATGAACGCAATTCGTGCGAATGCGCGAGAAACAATTATCAAGCGTTATGATTTAGCGAAACTGTTACCACAGCACTTGCAATGGATGTTGACTGGTAAAAGTTCTGAGAGTTTGAAAAAGCCCTCACCTTCTAAAGGATTTGGCAGAAATTAGCTGAATAGTTGGGGTTTAGTTTACCCAAGTTTAATTGGGAACTACTGAACTTTTTGGATTTGCAAAAAATAAAAAAACAAGGATATTTACAAAGAATAAATCTATAGCCTCAATGCGAATTATTTTTACCATTGCCCATTTTTTCAAACCTAGCAGTGATGGTCGTCATGCTTCGCAGCGCAAAGATCCACAACCCCGCTTGGAGGCGTTAACTAAAAGCCTAACTGCCTTACAGCAATTATTTGGCAAATCTCAAACTATCATCAACATTGCTCAACGATTAGCTTTGCCTGCTAATCAGCCGCAGTCTCACGAACTAGATATTATTATTTGTACAAGCAAAGATAATCATCTTCTGAATCAGCTTCCCTTACCATCCCATTTATATAAGCATCATTCTACTGATGTCGAACCTCTGCTTTTGGGGTTTGAGTGTCAAGCTGTTCTGCAAAGTTGTCTAGGTCAGTATGATTACTACTGCTTTCTTGAAGATGACCTAATTATCTATGACCCTTGGTTTTTTATAAAATTAAACTGGTTTACCCAACAAGCTGGTGACTTAAACTTGCTCCAGCCAAATCGTTATGAAGCTTCTCCCCACGGTTTGGTTCACAAAGCTTACATTGATGGGGATTTGGCTTTACGAGTAACTGCTCCCTTTCAAAATGTGCAAGAGCAACAGGAACTCAAAGGTACAATCTTGAATACACCAATTACTTTTTGTCGCGCCCTCAATCCTCACGCAGGCTGCTACTTTTTGAATGCAAATCAGATGGCTCATTGGGTTAATCAAACTCATTTTCTCGACCGGGATATTAGCTTTGTTGGTTCTCTAGAAAGTGCTGCTACTTTGGGAATTATGAAGACATTTCAGATTTACAAAACCTCACCAGAGCAAGCTAGTTTTTTGGAGATTCAGCACTTTGGAACAGGATTTCTGGGGTTAATTGGAAAAAAGGTGGGTTTAGCAGAAACGTAAATCGAGTTTGAAAGTTCGGTGACAAAGATTAATGCAATCGCTATTTATGAAAAATAAAGGACAGAGACACTTTAGTTAATACATTTTTTCCAAATTTTATAGCCAATTGGTAGTCATGTGACACATTGTCCGTAGACTGATAGTCCGTAAACGCTCAATACTGCTCGGTTAAGGAAAATAAAGAGTAAAACAAAGAGAAAAGTGTTCGCGTATAGTTTCCGAGAACTAAAATTGAGAGACTTACTTTTTCTCTTTGAGGCTGTCGTATAAGTCAACCCAGTTTTGTCGAAGAGAATCAATGCATGAT
>NZ_JBGTFY010000046.1:0-3250 GCF_041747015.1 Nostoc sp. | reverse complement strand
GAGCAATTTGGCAGTATTGATATTTTGATCAATAATGCCGGAATTCAGACAGAAAGCGCTTCTCATGAAGTGTCAACTGATGAATTTGATCGCGTTATTGCTGTCAATTTGCGCGGTGCTTATCTGTGTGCGCGAGAAACCATTAAACAGTTGTTAGCGCAGGGGCGTTCTGGCACAATCATCAATATTTCTAGCGTCCATGAAATCATCCCTCGCCCTATGTATGTCAGTTATTCCATCAGCAAAGGCGGTATGGGAAATCTAACTAAAACCCTAGCGTTGGAATATGCAAACCGGAGCATTCGCGTCAATGGCATTGCTCCAGGAGCGACAATTACACCGATTAACGAAAGCTGGACAGACGATCTAGAACAAAAGGCGATTGTAGAAAGTCACATCCCGATGGGGCGTGCAGGCACATCAGAAGAAATGGCGGCAGCCGTTGCCTTCCTTGCCTCTGATGAAGCCGCCTATATTACTGGACAAACGCTGTTTATTGATGGTGGGCTAACGCTTTATGCCGATTTTCGCTCTGCATGGTCAGCCTAATTGAGGTCTTATTTACAGTTGTTGATTGCCACACAGGTAGCTGCTTCACTTCCTGTAGAGTCAAATCTAAGTAACTCTGTTGCCCTTGTACTTGCGTTTCACCAAAGTATCCTTCGTCCCCCTGATGCTCATGAGGCCCACTAATTTGATCGACAAATTTGCCTTCTCGTCGAGCTTGGTTAAAAGGCGAACCCACCGTCCAGCGCCAACGTGCGGGAAAGACAACAGCAGCAACGCCCTCAATCCAGTCGCGATCGCCCCGGAGGTGATAAATCTGCTCGGCTGCTGCAAATCCTTCGGTTCCCTCAAAAAAACCACCAATCAAAATCGGTGTAATTTCTGCATTCAGCCAGCGATTCAGATAGGGTGTAGTACCAACAGCTACTTGCGCCCCACCACTGGTGCCAATCAAAATCAGCTTCAGGGGGCGATCGCGATCGCGAATCGGTAGTTTGGCTTGCATCCGCTCGATCGTCTCTACTGCAATAGCCCAGTTGTAGGTTGGACCATAGCGATCATCGGCAGATAGCGCCATTTGCCAAAAGTTGCGAATATTGATGAACACTTGTCCAACAACACCTTCATCCTGTTCGGCTGCTCGCCAAACCCCTGCCAATGGGTTGTCTTCCACCAGCGTTTGCTGCCCAATCGAATAAGGAAACACGTCGTCAACGGCGACACAATCTGGATGGGTTGTAGTCAATCGCTGCAAAAATTCAGTTTCTCCGGCGGGTAAATTACCGCCGCCCGTATTGCCAACGCCTGGTAAAAAGACAATATAGCATTGTTGCTCGGAATTATCGGCACTTGAGCGATCGTCAGGTAACAGACCATTAGGAGGTTTATCTTTGTCCAAATTAAGCTCTTCAGTTTCTAGATTTAGCCACCAAGTGAGCGTACCAACTGGAGCTAGGGTTCCCCAACTTAGTAGAAGCAATGTTGCTAAACCAACTAAACTCAAGCTACTACTACTTAATCGAGAAAAGAACTGTTTAATAGCCATAGACCCGTTCTTAGCGATCGCACTTTGCCTGATGAGAAGACTTTTATGGTGAGAAGTATACGAACTAAATTCTGGAAAGCCCTCACCCTGAATGAAGATTTCTACAGCAACATTCCAGACAATGCTGCTCACCGTCAGTTTAGTCGCCTGATCGTTTTACTAGCAGCCCTCTCGTATAGCATTGGCAGCGTTATCATCTTAGCTATGAATCGTGAGGCTCCTATCACCTTAGCGATCAGCTTTGTGATTGGCATGGCGCTGATTGTGGGCAGCTATTATTTCTGGGCATTTACTATTGGCAAGCTGCTGCAATGGACAACTTCCGATTTACCTTCCCATCGAGGGCTACTGAATTTAATTGGATTTTCTTACGCGCCTCAACTATTTGCATTGTTTACACTCATTCCCTTATTGGGACGACCAATCGAATTATTGCTCAATGCGTGGAGTTTGTTTGCCATAATAACTGCCCTGCGTCACAAGCTGAACATCAAATTACTAAAAGCTTTTCTGGTGTGTTTACCAGGTTGGCTGCTTAGTAATATTGGAATTGGCACGACCCAAATCCTGCAATAAAGATAGACGTTGCCCAGTTTAGGGCGCGAAAACGATGAATGCGTGATTTCAAAACCAAGGCAAGAGACTAGCAATTGCAACGTCTCTACTCATAATTAATTTTGCTGTTTACATTTAAACCACCATGACCATAGAGAACCAAAGATTAGCAGACGATCGCGATCGCAAAGCCTACTGGCGTAGATGGGGCCCTTATTTGAGCGAACGACAATGGGGGACAGTCCGCGAAGATTATAGTCCTTACGGTACAGCCTGGGACTACTTTCCTCACGACCACGCCCGCAGCCGCGCCTATCGCTGGGGGGAGGATGGGATTGCTGGCATTTCTGACAATCACCAAAGACTATGTTTTGCGATCGCGTTATGGAATGGCGAAGATCCGATTCTCAAAGAACGGCTATTTGGTTTAAGCGGCCCTGAAGGCAATCACGCAGAAGATGTTAAAGAATGCTACTTCTATCTAGACAATACCCCTAGTCATGCCTACATGAAGTATCTCTACAAATATCCCCAAGCTGCCTTTCCTTACTCTGATTTAGTCGCAGAAAATCAGCGCCGAGGCTACGATGATCCAGAGTATGAATTGATCGATACAGGGGTTTTTGAAGGCGATCGCTACTTTGACGTATTTGTAGAGTATGCCAAAAACTCCCCGGAAGATATTTATATTCAAATTACAATTAATAATCGCAGTTCTGAAGAAAGAACCCTTCAGCTTTTACCTACGCTGTGGTTTCGCAATACTTGGTCTTGGCAGGAAGGTCAGGAAAAGCCTTCTTTGCAGGTAAGGCAAGCGGACAACGTTTCAGCCTGTGCTATAGAAGCTTCTCATCCAACTTTAGGCAACAGATGGTTGTATTTTCAAGACTCCTGCAAGTTGCTATTTACAGAAAACGAGACTAACCAGCAAAAATTATTTGGAGTCAGCAATAATTCTGCTTATGTTAAAGACGGCATCAACGATTACATTGTTGATGGCAATAAAGAGGCTATCAATCCGCAGCAAGTAGGGACTAAAGCTGCCTGTCACTACTCATTAAATATCGGTGCAGGACAACAAAAAGTAGTCCGCCTCCGACTTAGCGACACTGGCAAATTAACCCAACCCTTTGCTGATTTCGA
>NZ_JBGTFY010000045.1:0-9970 GCF_041747015.1 Nostoc sp. | reverse complement strand
CTCAGAAATTCATATTGGGCGCGGGTCAGGTTGCTGGGGTATGCTTTACTCATGTTACTCTCTCGGTGCTGTCTATTATCTATTCACAGCTTATACTGAGAGAGCTTTTTTACACCCTTTCCGACTTTTCAAACATCCTCTTAATAATTACCAAATGGGTAAAAGTATAAACCTGATTAAAGAATACGGCGATCTCCCCCTAGTGGAGTGCTACGCTGGGTTACTCAATCAGGTATTTATGAACATTTTGACGAATGCTATTGATGCCGTAGAAGAGTCATTAGTCAACAGTCATTTATCATTGATTAAAGAGCAAAAGACAAATGACATAGACACTTCAACAGCTTACCGGAGGGTAGGACAAATTCGTATTCGTACTGAATTCACTGATGATAAGCAAGTAATTATTGGCATTGCTGATAATGGTTCGGGAATTCCAGAGAAGTTAAAAAAGCTATTGTTTGATCCTTTTTTCACCACTAAACCTGTTGGAAAAGGAACCGGATTAGGACTATCCATCAGCTATCAAATTGTTGTGGAAAAACATGGGGGAGAACTGCAATGCATCTCTGCTTCTGGAGAAGGAACTGAATTTATTATTAAAATTCCAGTTCAGGATGAGTGAAACTCTAGTGCGGCGCGGCATAAATAAGACACCATTTGAAATGTCTAAAACCCTTAAAGATTGGCAGCAAAGTTTTTAAAAAAGATATTCTCTATTTTTACTCAGGTGTGCAATTACCCTAGCAAATAAAAACTCCCAACACTATATGTTAGGAGTTACTCTCTTAGCAAGTTTTAAGTATGGAAAAAATTTCGCGTTTCTTTATCTAGTAACTAGATTTTCGATTCGCTGACAACACCTAATTTTTTTTGAATCCGGGTCTTAGCAGCTTTGAATTCGGTAGCCAGTTGCTCAGTTTGCTCAGTGGTCAAGTTGTTGCGAATAGCAGCAAACATTGTGCTTTCTTCTTGACGAATATGGTCGCCAATAGCATCCATCAATTGTTTGACTTTTTCTTTGAATTGGGGTGAAGATGGGCTGATAGCCTTAATTTCTTCTAACGCCTGCTTCGCATGAGCTTGTTCATCAAACAGTTCTTGGGTGTTAGCTTCACCGTAGAAAGGACGTACTTTTGGGTATACAATTTCTTCTTCAGCTTCAGAATGGGCTGTTAAATCCTTGTAAATTTGACCAAAGTATTCTTGGATCTTTTGTGGATCGTTGCTTTGTAGCAGTTCGGTGAACAGGGTATTTACCTTGCCGTGATCGAGGCGAATGACATCTTGGATATTTAGATCGTTTTTGTCGCTAGCTTGGGTAACAGCACTACCTACTACACCACTTACCGCAGCCATAGCATCTTGAACACGCGCCCAAATTCCTTGATCTGCATCTTGTCCAGTGAGTTCACGGACACCGAGAATTTCTAGAATGCCTTTGAGTTGCTCTTGGTGAGCGCGGTTCTCAAAGTTAATGGTATTCAAAGGTGTGATCGCTAGTAAAACGTCAGCACCAACTTTTTGAGCAGCCTTGTGAACTATCAAGCCACTCATTACTAGTTGATGTTTCAGCAATTCATGCTGAGATACTTTTTCATACAGGCTCAACTCAGAACCTTTGAACAATTCACCAGCTTTTTCAATGAATTCTCTAACAGTTTTTTTGGGTTCGGCCTGAATACCATACTGACCAATTACAGTTTCTAGAACGCCCAGGTTTTTTTGATCATCTTTGAGGAAATCCCGAATGCGATCAACAATTTCGGCATCCAGTCCCTCTTTCAAAAGCAGTTGTTCATTTTCGATAACCAACTGTTGTAACGCTTTAATACTTGCCAATTTCACAGCAATAGCATTGCGTTTCGTATCATCTAAAGTAGATACCATTTGTAGTTCTCCCCGGCAAAGTGTTCATAATTCTTAACTTATTTAAGTTTTGCATAGACGTTAGGGGTATTTCATCTTTCTTTTGAGCGATCGCTTCATACCTCTGGGTATAAAAATAAAAGTTTGGCGTTGCAGAATTAAATATAAATTTAAAGCGATCGCTTCAATTCATGGTTATAATCAGAGCAAACTTTTTAGTGTTACATTTAATCTCTAAATCTGTCTTGGAAAGTCTGAGCATAGGTTCCAGACGTTCAGACTTTCCGCAAAATCCAAAATCTATGACTTTTACAGTTGGCGCACTAATGGCTGACCATCTTTGACTTCACCAATTAAAACTAAATCAACACAGTTAACGAAGATACCATTTTCCAAAACGCCAGGAATGTTATTCAATGTCTTTTCTAGGCTGGCTGGATCTTCAATAGAGTCAAATCTGACATCTAAGACAAAATTGCCTTGGTCAGTGATCACTGGCCCAGCTTTTTTTACACCCATGCGGAGTTCTGGTTTGCCACCGAGTTTTTTGATGGCATTGGTAACAGGAGTAATTGCCATTGGAATCACTTCTACAGGCACAGCGAAAGTAGAACCTAAACGGTCTACTAACTTTCCACTATCTACCACGACAATGAACTGTTCTGCCAGGTAATCTACAACTTTTTCGCGGGTATGTGCTGCACCACCGCCTTTAATCAAATTCTTCTGCGGATCGACTTCATCGGCTCCATCAATGGCGATATCGATGTGGTCAATAGCGTCCAAGGTAGCGAGAGGAACACCGTATTGCTTCGCTAGCACCTCTGACTGAAACGATGTGGGTATACCAATGATATCTTTGAGTTCACCAGACTTGAGGCGATCGCCCAAAAACTGAATCGTATATGCTGTAGTTGACCCCGTACCCAACCCCACAATGGAACCGGACTTAACTAGGGCGGCGGCGGCTTTGCCAACTTCTTGCTTCATCAACTTTACGGGATCTGCTGCTGTCATTCCCAAAACTCCTGAAAAACTGACTATAGTCCATAGTAGTGGGCAGATAACGCCAAAAGATAAAAGGCAAAAAACAAGTTTTTGCTGATTTCTACTTCCTTGATTAGGGACTTACAAAAAATAAAACGTTGTAATGTCCGGAACAAAGGAGATGACGAACGTAACAATCTGTATATTAATATACAAAAATAATGAAACAGCCCCAACAAACTGCTCCTACTTTTGAACGACTTTTCACTGAGATTGGCCCGGAAGTAACAAGTACCTTCACAGTGGAGCAATTAGAAGCGATAAAGAAGGGTTTTGCCGCTTGTACTTGGAAACGTCATTCTTTAGATATAAGAGTTTCATTGCCAATTCCGGGATTAAGGTTTTATTTGGTCTTGCTAGGAGGTTTAGAACGTCGCTCTAAAGTGCGTTTACGCTCTGAAAGAGGTTTATATCCTTTTTGGACTCCTGTCAATATATTGTTCGTCATCGGATTTCTAATTATTATATCGGCTTGTGGTTACACTATATTTTCTTTTGCATTGCCTTCACTTACTCCCCTACCTACCTCGTTTTACCCTACTTCAATTCCTTGGATTTACGATAAATCAGAATGTGAACACACTGGTAGAATCTGGAAGGATGGGAAGTGCTGGGATTTTGAACAAAGTCCTAATTTTTAAAATTTATAGCCACACTTTACGTATCAGGAGCAACATTGCCCAGTCTAAATTCGTCAATAGCTGAATAATAGGTTATTAGCAACACTGAATTTTGCTTTGACCTGAGTAATGTAGTTCTTAAAATTCATTTAGCAGCTAAAAGTGGTTATCATAATGCGTCAGCTTTCAATTGCTCTATCTTTAATGGCACTACTACAAAATTTGCCAACAACTGCTCAGGCTCAACTGCCAGAACCTACTTCTGGAGTACCATCTGATTCTATTCAACAAGTAACTGCTGTTAAATGGATGACAAACTTTTCTGATGGCAAGTTTTATCCAGAAAGGTTACTGAGTCGCGCTGAATTAGCGTCGATTATGGTGAAAGCATTTGGGCTGAATAAAAGACAAGCTGTTAGCAAAGAAAATTTAGCTATTCCCGATGTTCCTCGTTCTCATTGGGCATTTAATGATATACAGATAGTCTTAAAAACTGATATCATGAAAGGCTATCGGGGCAATGAATTCTTCCCTAACCAAAAGGTGACAAAGGCTGAAGCTCTGGCTATTTTCGCCCAGGCTTATGGTGTATTTCAGTTTCCCAATGACGCTGTTAATGAAATTCTTGCTGCATATCCAGATGAAAAGTCTATCCCAGCTTGGGCTAGAAAAGCGATCGCCACAGTAGCGACTGAGGGATTTCTTAACACAGATGCTCAAGGCAATATTTCTCCATTAAAACCCGTGACCCGTGGGGATATGGCTTATGTATTGAGTAAATATTTGCAACGACAACAGCAACAACCCGAAACTCCAGAAGTTCCGATTATTCCAAATAGCCCACAATCACCTTAGCTTAAGATTTGTCCTAGATTATAAACCAAGACACTGGATGAAGGATATCCATACAGGTTGTCTCTGTTTGCTCAAATTAATCAAGTGAGCGATCGCATCTTCAAGTAGCTGAAATGCTAACAAACTAATTACAGCCTCGCTGAAGTCGGCCTCGTAAACTCCCCAAAGCTCAAAGTTCTCTAGCATGGCATAGGGCAATCGGTATAAATATGAACACAAGTGCTGCATATAGATTCCTCTCTTGATAATAGAGGTGCAGATGACCACGCCTCATTAAATACTTACCATTTCAATCCAAAAGAAGATTTAGCTCTTTTTGCCATTGCAGTAAGGGTTTTCCCCAAGCTGACTCCCACTTTTGAGCAAAGAGAGATTTGGCATTTTTGCCCATTTCCCATCCGGTTTGAATAGCATCAAGCAAAGTGGGTAATTCTTCAGGATTGAATAGAAGGGTAGACATCATGCTACTAGAAAGCAAAGATACTGCTAGAGGGTAGGGAAACTGTGGCAAGTGAAATGCCTGTAATCCGATCTCGTCAGATGGTAATATACCAAAACCGGTAACAATGTGCCAGATATCATGGGTTTGGCTCAGTCTTGCCTCCACATAACTGGCATCGGAATAAATGGGTATTTCTTCGTACAAGTCTTCGGCTCGAAATCCCTTTGCCTTCATTGCCATACTGTAAAGGTATCCCAAGGAATCCGGTGGATATTGCAACAGAGTGTCCAGATCATGAGGCGGAGCTATGTATCGCTCTTCAATTAATGCTGCTGAACCAGGATCACGCTTTAGGTACTCTACTGCAATGTCAAAGGAAGGTGTTTCCAGCAAAGCAGCAACCATCTCTCCCACTACATCTAGACTTGAATCTCCGGCAAGCATTGCTAGAAAAGGCTGTAATGCAGTAATTTGTTGCATCTGATGGGTTATATCGTTTCCAACTTTAGAACTGGATAATGTCAGTAAATCTTTGTCCATAACAATATCCTCCTGTGGTTAGACTAAAATATGACTATTGCTCACATTTTTAATAATACGAGTAATACTCATGTTTAGTCAAGCAAATTTTTCACAGATTTTTTTAACTTCATGACCACCGATTCATCAAAGCCCAGAGGAATGCGCCGCCAGCCCCGCCAAGCCCGTAGCCAAGAGCGTGTAAATCAAATTTTGGATGTAGCTGAACAACTATTTATTACGGAGGGCTATAACGCTACTAGTACCAATGCGATCGCCGCTAATGCCAAAGTACCTATCGGATCGCTGTACCAATTCTTTCCTGATAAGGCAGCAATTCTTTACGGACTGGCAGTTCGCTACAACCAGCAACTCCATCACTTACTAGTAGAGTTGGATACACCTGAAAGCAAGAGTTTACCTCTCTCTAGATATATGGAGCAGGTAATTGATACGGTTGAGCAATTCTTTGCCGATTATCCAGGTTATCACGCCATCTTTATGCCCTTGCAAAGTTCAATGCCTGGACTAGAAGCGATCGATGCGGCGGCTGATGCCCAACTGATTCAAGATTTGGCGATGTTTATATCGGAGCGTTGTCCAGATTTAGAACCAATCGTCTATGAAGCGATCGCTTTTGTATTGGTAAAAATCATCGGCACTCTTTTGTGGACATCTCTTAGCCAAGAAAAAAAATTCCGTCAACAGCTGGTGACAGAAACAAAAAGATTGACTCTGAGTTACTTGCAAAGTTACTTGTAGCGACCTGCAAGTTTTTAACCCCAATTAATCAGAATTTGCCTGACCGAAGTTAGCGATCGCCACAACAGCCCGACAAATTACCTCATCCACTCTACCCCATAGAGTGCAGATGCTATTAGTTGACCAAACTTTTCCAGAGTAACATCGTCAAACTCCAGCATTATTCCCCAACGCTCATCACTCGTTAGTGGAGAGTCTCTTCACTGCAAATAAAATCACCTTTGACCTGGACTTCTATACTTGTCTCGAATCTGGCGAAGATATAAGGAATTAGACTGTGTTGGTTGCTGCAACACATAATTCCCATAATTAGATTGTGGTGGTTGCGTCGGTTGCTGCAACCCATAATTAGATTGTGGTAGGTAAGTCGGCTGCTGCAAACTATAATTAGATTGTGGTAAGTAATTTGGCTGCTGCAAACCATAATTACCATATCCAGTCGGGTTCGTGGGGGTGACAGCACTTGGACTCTGGCTAGAGTAAGGTGCATTATTAGTTGGTGCGATCGAGGTCACTGGGGGCGTTACTGGTGCTACACTAGGCACGACTTGACCGTTATTTAAATTGCTATAGGGATTTTGCGGTAAGTTGGTACCCGTTGACGTATAACCTGTAGCAGTAGGCGCTATCTGACCGTTATTTAAATTGCTGTAGGGATTTTGTGGCAAGTTCGTACCCGTTGAACTGTAGCCTGTCCCAGCAGTTAACCCAGTATTTGGTAGATAATTCTGACTGGGTAAACTATTAATAGGTGGAATTAGCGTTGCTCCTGGCTCAGAGACTCGGCCTAAAGTATTTGTCTGAGTTGCAGTACCATTGAAACTGGACAATTTCTGGTTGGTCGATTGGTTGAGCGCTGCTTGTAGAGGGCTAATGGAAACAGAATTTCGATTCTTGTTGGTTTGATCAGTAAATCCAATTCCCAAGCTAGAAGATGTTTGTTCCCCAGTTGTTTTTTCAGACTCCGCAGTTAAAGATTTGAAGCCTAGAAACTGGCTACTATTATCAGCTGTCCCACCAGTACGCAATAAATTTTCTGCTTGTACGACAAAGGGATTTTTCATCGTTGGGTTAGGTTCGTTATTAACTATGCCTAAACCAGGATTTAATTTGGTATCATTAACGGACTTTTGTTTGTTAATTACGTCCTCTAGTAAGCCTGGGCTCTTTTTTTCCTTAGAGGTATCTGCTGTTGATGGGACAGTTGCTTGTTGAAAGTCATTAAATAAAACCGGCAAGTTATCAATATCCGCTGCAATAGCTCTGTTTTCTTCGGAAAGGTCGGAATCAGCAGGCTTTTGTGAAGCGACTTGCTTTTTTTGCTTATAAACGAAAATATCTGGGTTTTTCGAGTATTCCCAGGTTACTAGCCCTACCACAGATAAAAAAATTGCAGTTCCCCAAAAACCAGGTCGCCCTAGATTCCATAATCTGGCTTTGAGATAGCGTAAATAGGCGGGAGGATAATGACGATGTGGCATAAGATAAATGATTAAAATTTACTAAAAATCGGTAAAAATTGACGAAAGTTGAAGGCGTTGCTGTTTGATGCTTCTGCCTTCCTCAACAGTAAATATCTCAACTGAAGTTTGAATGGTGATTTTATCCTAACTTCTCCATCAGTTATTAGTCATTACCAATAGATATATAGTAGTCAAAAATTTACTTTTTACCCCTTGGAGTTCTTTGGCAAGACTTTCTAGAAAGTTATGGCAATTTATGCTGAGTTTTTGGCCATTGGTCACATTGGATATCATCATGAGTTGACAGTTGCTCTAAGTTTATGGTTATGGCTGGACAAAAGTTCAACTTTTTTACTTTCTAGTTAGCAAGCTGTGCGTTGCAATGCTTCGATACGCCTCTGAGGGCGCAGTGCTGCACCGGACTAATTAACCAGGAGACTACAGCAATGATGAAAGCTGAAGATATCATGACCAAAGATGTAGTTACCATTCGCGGTTCGGCGACTGTTGCTGAAGCAGTGGGGGTAATGAAGGAAAAAGGATTGCGATCGCTGGTTGTGGATCGTCGCTATGACAATGATGCCTATGGTATTGTCACAGAAACGGATATTGTTTATAAGGTAACAGCCTACGGTAAAGATCCAAAGCAAGTGCGGGTTTATGAAATTATGAGCAAGCCCTGCATTGTGGTAAATCCTGATTTGGGTGTGGAATATGTAGCGCGGTTATTTGCCAACACTGGTATTCATCGAGCGCCTGTGATTCAAGGCAAGCTGTTGGGCATCATTTCGATTACCGATATTTTGACCAAAAGCGACTTTGTAGAAGCGCCAAAAGCGCTACTACTGGAAGAGAGAATTCAAAAAGCAATTGAGCAAGCTCGTGCTATTTGCACCGAACAAGGCGCTTATTCTAAAGTTTGTGCAGCTGCCTGGGATGAGGTAGAAGAACTCCAGGCAGAAGCAGCTCATCAGAAAGCTGAGGGTATGGTATCAGCCAAAGTCTCTTTTGAGGAATACTGTAAGGAAAACCCAGATGCACCGGAATGTCGAAATTATCAACCGTAATTGAGGTGTTGTGATCAAGAGGGTAAAGGGGCATTGGGCATTGGGCATTGGGCATTGGGCATTGGGCATTGGGCATTGGGCATTGGGCATTGGGCAAAACAGTTCCGATTTCCCAGTTTTGAGTGCTGAGTATAGAAATGAGATCCCCACTCAGCGATCCTGAAGGGCATTGGGGCGGGGGGAAGGGTGCAGAGAGGAATTTTCCCCCTGCTCCTCTATTTCCTCAATTTACCTTACTCAGCACTCAGTACTCGGAACTCAGCACTATTCATCGTTTGGCAACTTGCATCAATAAAAATAGACCTATTCCTAAAAAAAGAAAGTTGGGCAACCAAGCCCCCATAAAGGGAGAGAGAACACCTGCTTGCGCGATCGCACCACTAATAAAGAAAATTAAGTAATACGAAAATATAACTATGACACTAATCCCAAAGCTGGTGCCTCTCCCAGTCCGCTGGGGTATGCTTCCCATCACTGCACCTACCAAGCCAAAAACTACACATACAAAAGGTAAGGAGATTTTTTGTTGAATCCGCACTTCCAGTTTACGAATTTTTGGGCGATCGCCACCGAGATTTTCCACTTCTAATTGCTGTAGTGCTTCAGAAATATTCATCTCACCATAGTCCCGGCTTTTTTCTGCCAGACTTAATGGTGTGCGTGGTAGTTGCAGTTGTTGGTGTTCAAATCTGACGATGTTACGATAAGAGCGATCGGCAGCGACAAAATAGATCGTGCCGTTGTAAAAATCCCAAACATTTTGAGAAGGATTCCACTGGGCGGATTCTGATACCAAAATTTGATTCAGACCTTTTGTTGAGCGGTCTATAATTGTCAAACCTTTCATCCGCTTACCATCAAATTGGTCGGCGTAAAACAAGCGTGTCAATATCCTATTCTTAGAACCATCCGGCTGGGTAACATCCTGGTATTCAGGATAGAAAATATTTTGCTGTTTAAAAGCTGGCTTGTCTGATTTGAGCGCTTTCTCCAGAGTCATCGCCGCTTGATAATTTGCGGCTGGTGCAATTTGTTCGTTAAATATAAATGTCATTCCTGTAACCACAAGACTTAACATCACAGCAGTTAGCACCATGCGATAGACACTGACCCCACAACCACGCAGGGCAATTAGTTCGCTGTCGCTAGAAAGACGACTGTAGGTCATCAAAGTAGCCAGCAGCGTAGACATGGGGAAGGCTAAAACAATAAAGTTGGGAAATTTTAATAAAAAAACTTGAATAGCAATGTCTATGGGTAGCCCAGATTCTACGATTTTTCTGACGAGATCAAATACAGCATCAATGGTAACGCCAAGTGATGAAA
>NZ_JBGTFY010000044.1:0-24745 GCF_041747015.1 Nostoc sp. | reverse complement strand
AATAAGTTAATTTCTATACTTTAGGGTTCACTTTAAAGTACGGTTGCATTCTACCGCAATCGTCAACTTTTCATGTGCATTTACCTAAATTAACGGTTACGAAGCATTCAGAATTTTATAACCCGCAACTTGGGTTATTAGTGTTGTGAGCGCAAAACAGCAATTAACAAGACTCTGAAATTTTTTTGAATTTCAGAGTCTTGCATCTTTCTCCCAAGGGAGACTGGTGGGATGAATTGCAATAATTACTATCCTGGAATGGATAGCGAAAAAGAAAGGGAAACTTGTGGTCTACATCGACCAGTGGTATCCCTCTAGTAAAACTTGCTCTTGCTGTGGACACGTCTTAGAAAAATTGGATTTGTCAGTCAGAGAGTGGCGTTGCCCATCGTGCCAAGTCGTGAATGGACGCGATCAGAATGCTAGTTTAAATATTAAAAGAGTCGGGAGTTCGACTCTAGGCGTAGGAGATGTCAGACAGTCTCAGACTGCAATCTCTGTCTGATGCCTGAATCCCCCGTTTTCAAAACGGGGGAGTGGCTCAAGCTCTATCTATTTTGAGAGTTCTGGCGTGAAGAGAATGTGGCTTTCACCAATGCGATCAAATGCAGGTGTAGACCAGCGATCGACTACTTTACCTAGAATTGACATTTCTTGAACTAAGCGGTCAAATTTATCAGGGGTGAGAGATTGAGGCCCATCGGATAAAGCTTTGGCGGGATTGGGGTGAACTTCAATCATTAAGGCATCTGTACCAGCTGCGATCGCAGCCATTGCCATCGATGGAACGTATTCAGACCTACCCGTACCATGACTAGGATCAATCATAATCGGTAAATGGGTTAGCGATCGCAATACCGGAAGCACTGATAAATCTAAAGTATTCCGGGCATATTTACCATCAAAGGTTCTGATTCCCCGTTCACAAAGAATCACATTTGGGTTTCCAGATGCCAAAATATATTCTGCTGCCATCAACCACTCGTCAATTGTCGCAGACATCCCCCGCTTGAGTAGCACTGGTTTATCTTGAGCGCCTACCTTTTTCAACAGCGAGAAGTTGTGCATATTCCTAGCTCCGATTTGGATTATGTCAGCGGTTCTCGCCACTGCTGATAAATCCGCAGCATCCATCAATTCTGTGACGATGCCCAAACCAGTAGCTTCCCGCGCTGCTGCTAATAAATCTAAAGCGCTTTCACCATAACCTTGAAAGGCATAAGGTGAAGTGCGGGGTTTGTAGGCTCCGCCACGGAGAAACTTTGCTCCGGCTGCCTTCACCCGCTTTGCTGTTTCGACAATCATCGCTTCATTTTCAACGGAACAAGGGCCGGCTACAACTACGATTGGGTGATGTTCGCCGAAATAGACATCACCGTTGGGTGTAGGTACAACAACTTCGCTGGCTTCTCCATGTCGGAATTCTCGGCTTACCCGCTTGAAAGGTTGTTGCACTCGTAATACTTGCTCAATCCAAGGGCTGAATTCTTGAACCTGTAATTTATCGATGCTAGTGGTATCACCAATTAGCCCTAAGACAACTTTATGAGTGCCAACGCTTTTTTCTACCGTGACTCCCCAAGTTTCACTCAGTTCTTGGCTGATGCGAGTAATTTCCTCAACAGGTGTACCGCTTTTAAGTATGATAATCATCTGTTTTTCCTTGTATATGGTTGTTCTTGATAGTTCCTGGGTGTAATACAATGCGTTCGTAGGGGCACAGCAATGCTCATTGGTGTCAACTTAACGCGAAACCTCACGTCCGCCAGGGATTGTAAATCCCTGTCTCATAGCTAAAGTCCTCTGAAGAGGACTAAAGAGCGCGAAAATTTTCAGTCTACTGAAGTAGACTTGAGCAATTAGTCAGGGAATTATATTCCCTGGCGGGTGAACAACACCTAATCAGTACGCTATTTTTGGCTTAAATTGACACGCATGAGCAATGCTGCACCTCTACCTTGGTGATTCATGCAAAAATTCCGCAAGTTGTTCTAGTTTTGTCCAAGCCGCGCCGCTTTGCAGAATTTCCTTCGCAAGGGTAATACCTTTAACACAACCGGCTAAAACATCCGTTTCCCCATGAATGGCTTCACCAACTTGGAGCGCTAGGGCTGTATTTAAAGCGACTACATCCTGTTGCGCTTGAGTGCCTTTACCTTGGAGAACTGCCTTCAAAATTTCAGCATTTTCTTCGACATCTCCACCGCGTAACGCCGCAGTGGGGGCAAAACTCAAACCAAGTTCTTGAGGATTCAGCGTTAAAGAACGGACTTTTTTATCTTGGAGTACAGCTAAGTCAGTGACATCTGCTAAACCAGCTTCATCTAAACGTTCCCGTCCGTGAAGTGCGATCGCTTGTTGACATCCCAGTTGTGATAAAGCTTGAACAATTTCCTCTAGTAAAAGCGGATCGTTCACACCAATAATTTGCCCTGTCGGCCGCATGGGATTTACTAGCGGGCCGAGCAAGTTAAAAACAGTCCGCACCTTCAAAGTTTTTCGTAAAGTTGCGATCGCTTTGAGTGCAGGATGCCAACCTGGAGCAAACAAAAAGGTGATTCCAACTTCACCTACTGCGGCTTGTACTTTTTCAGGAGTGGCGTTGAGATTTATACCCAAAGCTTCCAGCACATCAGCTGAACCAGTCTTGCTAGATGCCGAACGATTGCCATGTTTGGCAACTTTTACCCCGGCGGCGGCGGCAACAAAAGCGACAGCAGTCGAAATATTAAAGGTTGAAGCGCCATCTCCACCAGTTCCACAGGTGTCAATTAGGGGAGTGGGGAATGGGGATTGGGGAGTGGGGTAAGAAGATTGGGATTGTAAGACACTGGCCATGCCTACTAATTCTTGTGCTGATACGCCTTTGGCTTGGATTGCGGCTAAAATTGCTCCTGATAAAACATGAGGGATAGAATCTGTGAGCCAACCTTGCATTAAATCTGTAGCTTGGGAAACCGTCAACGATTGCCGATTTAACAACTGTTGCAATAAAGCTGGCCAGTTGTAGAATTCAGAAGAGATGTAGGTGTTTTCAGGTGGAATTTGAGTTAGAGCTATCATATTGGTCATTAGTCATTAGTCATTGGTCATTGGTCATTAGTCATTAGTCATTGGTCATTTACGAAGGACAAATGACAAAGGACAAATGACAAATTAGGGAATCAGGACTTTGGCAACGGTTTGCACATCCTTGTCACCTCTACCAGAGCAATTGATGACGATGCGGGGACTACCTTCTAATTCAGGACAAAGGGTTTCGAGATATGCGATCGCATGAGCAGTTTCCAAAGCTGGGATAATTCCTTCTAGTTGCGAAAGTTTTTGGAATGCATCTAACGCCTGTTTGTCGGTGACGCTGTAATATTCGGCGCGGCCAAGATCCTTTAAATAACTATGTTCTGGCCCTACACCGGGATAATCTAATCCGGCACTAATGGAATGAGCTTCGATGACTTGACCATCATCATCTTGCAGTAAATAGCTCATTGCACCATGCAATACACCTATTTTTCCTTTTGTCAAGGTAGCAGCGTGTTTTTCTGTATCTACACCTTCACCGGCTGCTTCCACTCCAATTAGACGCACTGAGGTTTCATGGACAAATTCATTGAATAAGCCGATCGCATTGGAACCTCCACCCACGCAAGCCAGTAGAATATCTGGTAATCCTCCCCATTTCTCCTGGGATTGAGCGCGAGTTTCTACACCAATTACCGCGTGGAAGTCACGGACAATCATCGGGTAAGGATGAGGCCCTGCAACGGAACCGAGGATGTAATGGGTTGTTTCCACATTTGTCACCCAATCCCGAATTGCTTCAGAAGTTGCATCCTTGAGAGTTCCCGTACCCGCTTCTACTGGACGAACTTCTGCACCCATTAATTTCATGCGGAAGACATTCAGCGATTGGCGTTCCATATCGTGGATGCCCATGTAAATGACACATTTCAAACCAAACCTAGCACATACGGTTGCAGTTGCTACACCGTGTTGTCCTGCACCTGTCTCGGCAATAATCCGTTGCTTACCCATGCGTTTAGCTAGTAACACCTGAGCTAAAGCATTATTAATTTTGTGAGCGCCTGTATGATTTAAATCCTCACGCTTCAAATAAATTTGCGGCCCAGTGCCATCTGGTCTAGCGTAGTTTGTTGTCAGGCGTTCAGCAAAATATAATGGGCTGGGTCGTCCGACATAATCGCGCAGTAGGTTTTGCAGTTCTGCTTGGAAACTCGGCTCGTTGCGGTATTGATGAAATGCTGCTTCTAATTCACTTAATGCAGGCATTAAGGTTTCTGGGACGTATTTACCGCCAAATCTTCCAAATCTGCCTAAAGAATCTGGTTGAACGGTTGCAGTTTTGATGTCTTGTATGCTTACCACTGGTTAAAATCCTTTTACGTTGAAATATATTTTTGAGAACTGAATATAGCGGTTCTCGGTTGAGTGAGGTAAGGGAACCCCACCCTAGGGTTTACCCCCCTTAATCCCCCCTTGCAAAGGGGGGAAAAAGAAATCCAGTTCTCTTCCCCTTGCAAAGGGGGGAAAAAGAAATCTAGTTCCCTCCCCTTTGCAAGGGGAGGGTTAGGGTGGGGTAAAACCTTGGGTTTTTCAGCTATTTCAGACTTGTGTTTACACCGTAGGTTCTTCGAGAGGGGACTATGATGTACCTTTTTACTTTGCGGAACCAACTTGTTGCAGGGATACTGGGGTAATTGCTGCTTTGAGTTCCCGACAAAGCTTTTCTACAGCTTGCAATCCTTCTGTTGGGCTACCTTCGGCTAAACGTTTGACAAAAGCACTACCAACAATCACTGCATCTGCTCCCCATTCCATGACTTGATGCGCTTGTTCTGGTGCTGAGATGCCAAAACCAACGCCGATGGGTTTATCGGTGACGTTTCGCAAGTCGGTAATTAAGTCTTGTACGCGGTCTTGGATTTGAGCGCGAATACCTGTAACTCCGGTGACGCTTACTAAGTAGATAAAACCTTGAGATTGACGAGCGATCGCTAAAATCCTATCTTTAGAACTAGTAGGAGCTACGAGTAGAATTACCTCAATTCCAAAAGATGCAGCAGTCTGGATTAATTCTTCTGACTCTTCTAAGGGTAAGTCTGGTACTACTAAGCCTTTCACGCCAGCAGTGGCAATTTCTCCCAAAAATGATTTGATACCCCGGTACAAAATGGGATTGTAGTAAGTAAATAGAATTATCGGCGCTTTCAGGCTAGGACTCAATGTGTGCAACATCTCTAGCACTTGCTCTAATTTAGTGCCTTTTTGTAAAGCGCGGGTTGCTGCTGCTTGAATCACAGGGCCATCTGCGAGAGGATCGGAGTAGGGAACGCCCAACTCGATGAAGTCAGCACCGTTGCGATCTAAAATACGTAAAGCTTCGGCTGTAGTTTCTAGGTCAGGATCGCCGGCTGTGATAAAGGGGATTAAAGCACACTGTTGGCGATCGCGTAAAGTTTGAAAGTGAGCGGAGATAGAAGTCATTCTGAAAAATAGTTAATGATTAATTAATCGTTCTGGAATAATCAACAATTAGCAATTAGCGATGTCCACGCTAGATTTTTTATTGTTGAGCCTTTTAGCTTCGTCGTTGAACCTTTTAGCTCCGTCGTTGAGCCTTTTAGCTTCGTCGTTGAGCCTTTTAACTCCGTCAACGAACCTTTTAACTCCGTCGTTGAGCCTTTTAGCTCCGTCGTTGAACCTTTTAGCTCCGTCGTTGAACCTTTTAACTCCGTCGTTGAGCCTTTTAACTCCGTCGTTGAGCCTTTTAGCTTCGTCATCGAGCAATAAGGGTTCGGTTATCCTTAAAGATCCCCCTTAGTCCACGCCAGTCGCTCATGGGGCAAACCCCCTTGGCACTAGCCTCTCCCTTTGGGAGAAGACCGCGCTGGCTCCCCTTAAAAAGGGGGAAATAGAGCTATTCTTAGCCCCCCCTTTTTAAGGGGGGTTGGGGGGATCATTTTTTAAGCTTCCTTCAGGACTCAGCCTTTAAAAGACTACGCACAGCTTGTTCTACATCGCTTTGTTTAACTAAAGACTCTCCGATCAAAACTGCACGGGCACCAGCCTCAGCGACAAGAGATAAATCAGCAGGTGTATACAATCCAGACTCACTAACGACGGTGATATCTAAGCTTTGCAAATCTGGCTGTCGCCGTGCTAAAAGTTGCTGTGTTGTTCCTAAATCAAGGGTAAAATCTTCTAAATTGCGGTTGTTGATTCCTACTAAACGTAAGTCGTCAAGCTTTAGGACTCGATCTAGTTCAGCCAAGGTATGAACTTCTACCAGTGCATTCATGCCCAAATCATGAATCACTTGCAAAAAATCTTGGAGTTCTTGGTCTGATAAAATGGCAGCAATCAACAAGACTGCATCTGCACCGGCTGTCCGTGCTAAATATATTTGATAGGGGTCAATGATAAACTCTTTGCACAGTAGGGGTAATGCAACTTGCTTACGCACACGACCCAGGTTATCAAAACTACCTTGAAAAAACTTTTGGTCAGTCAGCACTGATAGACAAGCTGCACCACCTCGTTCATAAGCTTGAGCGATCGCTACTGGGTCAAAATCTGCTCTGATAATCCCACGGCTAGGTGATGCTTTTTTTACCTCAGCAATTAAACTGGGTTGGCTAGGATTTTCCTGCAAAGCCGTCAGGAAATTTCGCACAGTCGGGGCTGCATTTAACTGTTGTTGCAAAGAAGCTAAAGCCAATTCTTGCTGCATTTGGGCAACTTCTTGCTTTTTATGCGACACAATGTCTTCAAGAATATGGCGGGAAGGCGCAACTGGGTTAGTCATAATTTGTTAGGGGGAGTGGGGAAGGTGGGGTTCCCTCTGGAGATAAAGGGTAATGGGGAGTTAGGAGTTAAGAGTTGGGAGTTAGGAGTTGTGTATTGGGAAGAATTTAGTTCCAATGCCCAATTCCCAATGCCCAATGCCCCATACCTTATACCCCACGCCCAATAACTAATGATTCTACAGTTTTGGTATATGCACGCACTACATTTTTAATGATTTCCAGACCGACTTCTCCTGCTAAAGTCATAATTGATTCTGGATGAAACTGAACTGCGGCGATGGGAAGTGTCTGATGCTCAATACCCATAATTACATTGTCATCAGAAATCGCTGTCACCTGAAGTTCTTTTGGTAAACATTCTGGTAGGGCAAACAATGAATGATATCTACCTACTGCGAAGGATGCAGGTAAGTTTTTGAAGGTTACGGAATTGGAATCTGTAACGGAGATGCGTGAAGATTTACCATGTTGGGGATAGTCAAGAACTCCCAATTCTCCACCAAAAGCTTCAACGATGCTTTGTAGTCCCAAACAAACTCCAAAAATGGGAATTTGGCGACGAACAAGGGCATCAACTGTCTTTGGCACCCGAAAATCACTTGGTCTACCAGGTCCAGGTGATAAAACAACTAAGTCAGGTCGTTCTGTGTCGAATAGTGATTCTGAGAAACCATGACGGAGTGTAGTAACACTTGCACCCGTTTGGCGAATGTAATTAGCCAGTGTATGCACAAACGAGTCTTCATAGTCTATTAGTAAAATGCGTTTGCCAGGTTTCACACTTGGGGGGTATTTACTTAATTTTATCGGACTGGACTGATGAATTTTTTGACTCGTTTGCTTAACACGACGAATTGTTTCAAATAAAGCGGCGGCTTTAGTAATTGTTTCTTGTTCTTCTGCTTGGGGTACAGAGTCATAAAGGACAGTTGCACCAACTCGCACTTCAGCGATGCAGTCTTTTAATCGGATTGTCCGCAGAATTAATCCAGTATTTAAATTCCCATTGAAATTTAAATAGCCAACTGCTCCACCATACCAACGTCGAGCGCTCTTTTCGTGCTGTTCAAGAAAATTTATTGCAGCTTTTTTGGGTGCGCCGGTAACTGTAACTGCCCATGTATGCGAGAGAAAGGCATCTAAAGCATCAAATTGCGATCGCAGTGTACCCTGAACATGATCCACTGTGTGAATCAAGTGGCTATATAATTCAATTTGGCGACGACCAATTACTTGTACCGAACCAGGTTCACAGATGCGGGATTTGTCATTGCGATCGACATCAGTACACATAGTCAACTCAGCTTCATCTTTGTGCGAGTTGAGTAACTGACGAATTTGCACCGCATCGTCAAGAGCATCTTGTCCCCGGCTAATAGTGCCACTAATCGGACAAGTTTCTACCCGCCTACCCTCAACTCGCACAAACATTTCTGGAGATGCACCAATTAGATATTCTCCACCTAAATTAAAAATAAATCCATAAGGACTGGGATTGATTTCCTTTAAGGTGTTAAACAGCTTACTAGGTAGGTCTTCAAAACCTTCATAAAAGTTCTGACTGGGAACCACTTCAAATAAGTCGCCTCGGCGGAAATAATCGAGTGCAGCCTCAACTTTTTTCGCATACTCGCCTGTTTTATGGTCACCAGTTTGATTCGGGAGAAGATGTTTTCCTCGATAATCTACAGACTCACCTGTTCGAGGCAGATTTTTAGTGCTGCCATGCGCTGTTTCAAAATCATATTTTAGACAAAATGCGCGTTGTTGATAGTAGTCAACAACTATCAATTCATCAGGCAGATAAAGCACTAAATCTCGTTGATCTTTAGGACGTTCCAAACGCTGGGTAATTGGTTCAAACTGGAAAACTAAGTCATAACCAAAGGCACCATATAATCCTAAATGCTCGTCTTCTTGACTAGAGAAAGTATGTAGAATTTCGCGGACAACAGTAAATGCTGAAGGTTGCTTACTACGCTCTTCTTCGGTAAATGTTTTTTTGGTAGATTTAACAAATCCGACAATGTCGTTATTATTTTGGGTAACTTTCTCAAGTTGTTTGGAGTTGGATAAGCACTCAAGAAGTAAAGGTAAAAGTATTTGACCACGTTCATTCAACGCTATCAAAGTGAAAGCATTCTCCTGTGTAGTCAATTCCAGTGGTGGATTGATAAATCCGATCGCCCATCTCTTATATCTCCCTGGATATTCGTAGCTGCTCCTTAACAAGCCTCCACGCTGAGAATTTAGATAGAAAAGAACCTCTTCAAGGGCAGTGTCCATCTTCACTTCTGTAATGGAGCGAGAAACGCTTACACCACCAAGGGTTTTGTAAGAACGGGAATCAAAAATCATGGGTAACTTCTCTGGAATAGTGATTAGTCAATTATTAGTCGATGGTCATTAATCATTATTGGTAACTATAGGACTCATATTTGATTTCTGAACAAGATTTCAGATGAAACCCTGGTAAAACGAGCTTTTCAGTCTCAGTATAGTTTCAAAAATCAAACCGGAGTCCTATATCTTCAAATTAAAACCAAATCCAGATAATATAATGTCAACTTAATTCAACCTATCCAAACTTGCGTTTTTTTTTAAAGATGTAATCAAAAACTTTTTGCTTCTTTCACAATACTAGATATCAAGCAGATAATACATTGAATAATTTTTCGATTAGATGTCAATTTATTCGCTTTTCATCCTGCTTTTCTAGTACATTTCCTAACAATGCCATTTAAAATTCCTCACCTCCCTCCAAAGTAGTAAATAATCTCACAAATTCCCCTCAAACCTCCGCGTCTCTCCGCGCTTCCCTCAGCACTCCTACCCTGCGGGAAGGCGTACCCCTCCGGGGAAGCAAGCTACGCGTAGCGTCTCGTAGAGAAGCGCCTATGTGTTTAAAATCCACCCTTCAATTCCCGTAACAGCGATATTGCTTCCCTATATAAAAACAAATCCACCTGATGAACCTCAACTCCTTTACCAATCCGCTGCAACAACATTAAAGTCAATTCCCCTCCCAAATGTTCGCGGAACTCAGTCAAACCTCGAAATAGACAACGAGGATGTTCAAACTGTGATAACTTCTCAGCTAATTCTGGTACATACAACGTGAAACCCAGCGCCAAGAAAGTATTTAGTATCTGTTGCCACTCGGAATAATCTAGCAGTCCCAAAAGATAAGAATAAGTGCTATCTAAAGCAATACCGATCGCAACTGCTTCGCCGTGACGCAAGCGATAATTTGTCAAATGCTCCAATTTATGAGCCGCCCAATGTCCAAAATCCAGAGGACGAGACGAACCCATTTCAAAAGGATCACCACTGTTGGCAATATGTTCTAAGTGCAACTGGGCGCAACGATAGATAACTTGTTGCATAGTATCCATGTCTCGCCGCCCAAGTGCTGCGGTGTGAGATTCGATAAAATCAAAAAAGTTAGCATCTTTAATCAGCGCCACTTTAATTGCTTCCGCGATTCCAGAACGCCAATCGCGATCGTCTAGGGTTGTCAAGAATGCAGAGTCATTAACAACAGCATAAGGTGGCGCAAATGTACCAAGAAAGTTCTTTTTACCAAAGGCGTTGATGCCATTTTTGACTCCAACCCCAGAATCATTTTGTGCTAACACCGTCGTCGGAATCCGAATCAAGCGAATTCCCCGGTGAGCCGTTGCAGCAGCATATCCTACCAAATCCAACACAGCCCCGCCCCCGATCGCTAACAAGTAGGAATGGCGACATAATCCGGCTGCTTCAGTCATTTCATGGATTTGGTTTAATAAGGTGCGATCGTTTTTGGCAGCTTCTCCTCCTAAAATTATCATTGGTTCAGCTGCGATCGCTAGTATCTCTGCATAAAATTTGGTATACGCGACTAATTGCTTAACCAATTCAGGTTGATGCTGCAATATTCCGGCGTCTATTACTGCTACGACTTTTTTCGGCTTTGTCTCGCCATCCGCTGTAATTACTTGGGCTAAAGTGGGATTTTTCAACTCAAATAAATTTTGGGTAAAGTGAACCTCGTAGTTGAAAGTAACCGAAACCCGTTGATGAATTGATTGCAGATTGAATTTACTTTTTTGTCTGATGTCAACTATCATATTTTTGCATTTTTATTTTTCAAGCGTTAATACTTGTGTGCTTTTTTTGGTTTAAAATCTTTTTGGAGAGCCTTTTTAAAAGTTTTATTTAAAGGCTCTCCAAAAGTGTTTACTTCCTCATCAAAAAAGCTTTCAGTGTTTTCAAATTCTTTAATTAATCCGTCTCGATCTTTACTCGCCACCAGTCTTGCCAAACGGCTGTAGGTATTCGCTAAATAACTAATTGCCTCACATCTTTCTTCTGTAGCAAGCATGATATCCACACATAAGCGAGGGTTTTGAGAAAACAAACGCTTAACAATGTCAATTTCTTGACGGTAGTTAGGAGTTGACATTGTTAAACTCTGCTCTATATTTATTCTTGCATCTGCCAAGAAAACGCCAAGACTGAATCTACAAAAGTGCTGCGTTGCTTGCACAATCACCATCATCTGGTCATGTTCTTCAGGTGTGCAAGTAATTAACTCTCCACCTTGACTTTTGATAAAGTCTAATAACCAGTGAAATGAATCATCATTTCGACCTGGACACACCACTACTTTTTGTCCTAAAAACGATTTTATATTTGGCCCAAACATCGGGTGTAAGCCGATAACTGCGCCTGAATGGTGTTCAAGCATTGCTTGAGTTGGCCGTGTTTTAATGCTCGTTATATCACACAAAGCTGTATTTGGGGACAGGTATTTAGCTGCACGCTTGATCACATCAACTGTATGCTCAATGGGAACGCTTACTAATACTAACTCTGCCTGACCTAATAGTTGATCTGCGTACTCCCAATCCTGGTGTTCGAGAACGCTAACATTGTGACCCACTAGCGAAAGCTGCTCTTTAAATAATCTTCCCATTCTGCCATGTCCACCGATGATCGTAATTTGTCGGGGACTAACATGATTTGTTGCATGAGTAGGAATTAGAGTAGCATGACAACTTTTCAGCACACCTAGCCAAACAGATTCAGGAATACCAGCTTGAGCAAGTAGGGGAGCCACATCAGCGAGTTGTTCATCTAAAGAAGGAGATTCTGATGCTGCTAATAATGATAAGCGATCGCTCAGTAACGCGATCAAGCTTTCGTCGGTTTTTTTAAGCTGATCTGAATAAGAGGATTTTAAAGGCATTTTTCCCGTCCCCAATTTTCAAATATCAACAAGTGATTCTTTAGAACTCATTTCGGGCAAGATATCCAAAGTTGTTGAGCCTTTGGCAATCACATCAAAAAATAATTCTTCATACTGAACTATCGCTTGCTCAAAGGAATAGTTTTCCACCGCAAACTTTCTGCCTTTGCGTCCTAATTTTGCTGCTAATTCCGGCTGATTATATAAATCCAATACCGCACTGGCCAAAGCATCTGCTGACTCTGGCTCAACAATAATACCGCCGCCACTTTGTCGGATGGCTTTGGCAGCAGTACCAGTGGCGGGAACTGAACCGACAATTGGGCGACCACTGGCTAACAACAGTGGTATTTTAGAAGGCATATTGAAGGAAATCACATTGCGCTTTTGGACAATCAACCCGACATCTGCGGCTGCCAACATTTGCGGTAGTTGTTCTCGTGGTTGCAATGGTAAAAGCAAAACGTTATCTGCACCACAAACAAGACAATGTTTTTGCAACCTTTCGAGAGCTTGAGATTCACCTGCGATCGCAAAGGTAATATCATTAATATGACGCAAGCGAGCTGCTGCTTCGATTACTGTCTCCAAACCTTGGGTAAGAGCAATATTACCTGAATAAAGCACTACAAATTTACCATCCAGTTGATGTGTAGCTCTCCAAGAGTTATTCTCCTTCGATAAGGGGCGAATAAAATTTGTATTTACCCAGTTTGGAATGCAAGCAATTTTATTCGCAGGTACACCTTTATTTATTAAATTATCCACAAAGCCATCGGCAATCACGCTGATTCTATGTGCAGTCCAGTAGTTAAATTTTTCTAGGGCTTCCAGAACTGAAATCATCAACTTATTTTTAATCAGCCCAACACGCACAGCCGCTTCCGGGAGAATATCTTGCACATTTAGCACGACTGGGCAATTATATAGCCAACCTATTAAAGTTGCAGGTAAGCAAACCAGTAACGGCGGAACTGTTGAGAGAATTAAATCAGGTTTGTGTCCCTTGAGAGCTTGCGGTAAACTCGTAAAAACAAAGCTCAACTCTAGCAGTAGTCGGTCTACAAGGTTAGGTTTGGACTTAATCCGCAGGTAACTACGTTGAATGGTGACACCATTTTGATGTTCAGTAACGTATAACTTACCTCGATAGCGATCGTAAATCTGCCGCTGAGGATAGTTCGGCATACCTGTGATTACCCGCACTTGATGCCCTCGCTTCACCAGCCCTTCTGCTAGTTCAGTCATCAAAGGTGCAATCCCAATTGGCTCTGGATAATAGTTGTATGAATAAATCAGAATTCGCATGAACTTTTAATCTCCTAAAAGCACCTTGATAATGTTGGCTTTGTCGTGTTGCACGGTTTTTAGTTTTTCTCTTGTTCGTAAAGTGGGCATCGCTAACTCATTGCTGTCAAAGTAAGTCTGGATTAAACTGCAATTTATATTCATTAACTAGCTCTAAACTCGGAACTTCGACCTTTGAACTCGGAACTTTGACCTCTGAACTCGGAACTTCGACCTCTGAACTCGGAACTTTGACCTCTGAACTCGGAACTTCGACCTTTGAACTTGGAACTTTGACCTTTGAACTCGGAACTTCGACCTCTGAAGTCGGAACTTCAGCCTCCGAACTCAATACGCTTGGGTTTAGCGTTCAGAGATCCCCCCAACCCCCCTTTTTAAGGGGGGCTAATATCTCTTTACCCCTTTTTTAAGGGGGTCGCCGGAGGCGGGGGGATCTTAATCCAAGGGTATTGACTCAGAACTCGGAACTTTCAGAATTCTAAAAAAACAAGTAAAGCCCACCTTACTGCTACTCAAGCAGCAGATTTTGAGTTATTTCCCTAAACCGAAGACTAGCTTCTGTTGGCCACGTTTTCTCAATGTGACGGTAGCAGCTCCAAGTCCGAGCAATGCTAAACCTAATACTGAACTAGATTCAGGCACTGGCTTTCTGTCTGTTACATTTATCACTTGGACGCGACCTTGGAAGAAATCGCCCACGTAAAGCTTGCCATCTTTGTAGCTTGTGCCACCTGTCCAGTTAAATCTGCCTGGAGCGAGGTCGAGGGGGTTGCCAAAAGGAGGACCAGTTAATGCTGGAGGCGGTACAGGATTACCTGATGCATCGCGGGCATTTTCACCGAAGGAAGTCAAGAAGTTACCGTTTTTATCGAATACCTGAACGCGGCTATTGATAGAATCGGCTACATAAACATTCTCGTATTCGTCCACTTCGATGCCAATTGGCTGAAGAAGCTGTCCAGGTTCGCTACCTGCTGAACCAAATGCCAACAGAGGGTTACCATTTGGATCGAGTACTTGAACGCGGTTGTTATACTGGTCAGCTACAAAGATATTTCCACTAACTGGGGAAATTCTTGCACCAGCTAAACCTTGGAATTGGCCAGGTGCAGTGCCCACAGTGCCACCAATGACACCAATTTGCTCTCCGTCTGATGTGAATTTAAGGAGCCTTTCGCCGTTAAAATCACCAACGTACACGTTGCCAGCTTTGTCAAATGTCACACCAGATGGTCCAAAGAAAATCCTACCTGGTATGAGACCGGTAAATTGTCCATTTGCAAAGGATCTAATAAAGTTACCCTGAGAATCGAATTGATTCACGCGGTTGTTGTAAACATCACCTGCATACAGATCCCCTGTTACTGGATTAAAGTCTACAGTTGTTGGCTCGTCAAACTGTCCCGGTCCTGTGCCGCCGGAGCCAATTGCTCCAATATACTGACCGCTAGGATTAAATATTTCAATTTTGTTACCGAGGCTGTAGTTAGGAGTACCATCCGCCGGGTTAATACCGCGTCCGTTAGCGATGAGGGTATTCCCTTGGCTATCCACCGCTATCCCTTGAGGAACAAAGAGTTCTCCAGGGCCAAAGCCAGGACTGCCGATACTTCTTTCGTAAGTTAGTGTTACAGCGTTGGCTTGGACAGTTGTAGCCAACACCATAAAGCCAGCACCGAGAATGCCAACGGATAAATTTTTGACCAATTTCATGACTTTTAAGTCCTGGTTGTATGAGGTATACTCTTGCTGAGAATAATTTTGTTCCCAGTCCCAGTTTGGGAACTCGGAATTTTAGGCTGCTACCTCCTCTTTGAAATGCAACTTTCTGTGTGAGGCAGCAGCCTATTCTTTAAGCAGAGCGAATTAAACTATCTCTGCTTTGGCTAGCAAGTGTTTGCGCTTCTTGCTTGCAGCAGTTGCGCCTACACCAGCAAGTGCTAATAAGCCGACTATTGAAGCAGGTTCGGGGACTCTTTCTGTAACGATACCATCCACCCGAACAACCGACCCTAGTGCTGGACCTACACCGCGTTTGGTGATATAAATCTGCCCGTCAGAACCAATATCGATTCCAGCAGCCGACTCCAGCCCTTCACCAGCAGCGACAAGTGTTGTGCGAGTTAAATCGGGAGCAACTTTAATCAGGGAACCAGGGAGGTAGCGTATGTCACCCCCTAACTGGGATGTGTCGCTGAACTGTAACACTAGCAAATTGCCTGCTTCATCAAAAGTTAGGTCAGTAATGTGCGTAAACCCATCTAGAAAAACTTCTGGGTTCCCATCTTCGCCGATGCGGAAGATCCGCGATTCACCATCTGGATAAGGAAAACCTGTATATTCACCAACGTACAAAGCTCCGTCGGGACCAATTGCGCCACCTGTCGATACCGATTGAAGTGCAACTTGTCCTCCCGGAAGTATGTCTATTAAGCCTGGAGGAAGTTCTTGTCCTGGTGGTAAAGGTGGCAATATTGAAGCACTAAGAACTTTCTTAGGGATTGCAGTTACGCGAGATTCAGTTCCATCAAGTTTGATTTTGTAAGCGGCGTTTCCACCACCGTCAACGACATAAGCATTATCACCATCAATTGTCAAATCAAAAGGATTGGTAACTACATCCCCACCGTCTGGGTTATTAGTGATTTCATATTTGGCGAAGTCAAAAATACTGTCCAGTTCTCCGGTGTTCAAGTCAACTTTAAAAAGTTGGGCTAAGAGCGGGGTATTCAGTACTTTATCGGGTGTGGATGGTGGAAAAGTAACAAGTTGCTGCGGTGGAACGGGGAAATCAGCACCAAGGGTAAGTGTTTCTAAATCACGGTTTCCTGGATAACCAGCAAACCCAGTCAGAAGATAAGCATTTCCTAGAGAATCGAATTGGATGTCTTGAATACCAGCGCCTTGGTTGCCGGTGGGTTGTTCTGCTAGAGATTGAAAGTTGTTAAGTATACGTTGTTTGATGCCGTCTGGTGTCACTTTGACGAGTGAACCACTATTACCAGCACAGATCGGCTGAAACAGTGTACTCGGAGATGGTTGGCAATTTCCGTTTCCGCCGATACCTGGCTCTGCTACGTAGAGAGTCCCGTCAGGGCCAAAGCTAACGCCCCGTGCATTACTGACTCCATCGACAATTGTCGTTAGGGTTGCAGCTTGTGCAGATGATGTTCCACAAATAGCAGCAAAACAAAATGTAACAGATGTCAGAGCAAGTGATTTGAGTTTCATACTTTTGGAGATTGAGAATTAAATAAGTTGTTTGGGGAAACTTTTATCAAGAAGAATTCAGAGGTCAGAATTCAGAAGAAATTTTGTAGGACTGTGAGCCTGTAGGCTTTTGCGGCTTCTCTTGTTGTGCAACCAACCAACGCCTAAAATACCGATCGCTAATACACCCAAAGCAGAATCAGGTTCAGGGACAGATTTGATATTTTCAATTCTGAGAACTTGTCCAAATCCAGGGCGATCGCCTCGGTTTGTGACGTATACTGCACCATCAGAACCAATAGTCAGGGCGCTAGGCGACTCTAATCCATTACCACTCAGAAGAGTTGTGCGTGTGCCATCCGTAGCTATTTTGATTACAGAACCATCAAAATTACCCTTCCAGGCTGATTGATTGGCGTACTGCAAAGCATATAAATTGCCTTCAGTATCAAATTCCAAGTCTGTGAGTTGGGTAAAACCATCTGCATAAACTGTTGGCTTGCCATCAGCACCAACTCGATAGATTTTTGCCCCACCTTCGGGGAAAGGAAAACCAGTAAATTGGCTGACATAATAAGCGCCATCAAGCCCTTTGGCTACACTTGAGGGTACTGGTTGAGTTGCAAACTCGGATAGTGTCGGTTCATTTTGAGTTGGCACCTGTGCAGGTTCATTGGATGGGGTGTCGGAAGGTGGAAAGATGGGATTAGTCAATATATCTTGGGGAAACGCAACCATCACCTGCAAATTACTACCATCAGTATTCACACTTAGCAAGTCGTTTGCACCTGCATCAACTGCAACCAACTTATTGCCATCTATGACAAAACCCAAGGGATTACTACCGACATCACCATCATCAGGATTGTTGGCGAGTTCATAGTTAGCTAAATCGGCAACACTTGTCCAGGAATTGGTATTAAAATCGGCAGCAATAATTTTACCGAGGTCAGTGTTACCTAGATTGCGATCGCGAAAGGCTGGATTAGCGCCATACCCAATCAAAACGTAAGGCTTACCTGTAGCATCAAATTTGAGATCACGAGGACCAGCGGCTCCAGTCCCATCAGGTAATGCTAAGGAAGGAAGTCCTGTAAGTATGCGATCAGTCTTACCATTTGCAATTTTGGTAACTACACCACTTGTGCCATAGCATAAGGAATCGCCTTGACCACTTGGTGGTGGAACACAATCGCCACTTCCCCCTATTCCCGCCTCTGTAACATAGAGATTACCATCAGGGCCAAAGCTCAGACCACCGGCATTATATAGACCGTCGGCGATTACCGAAAATGATGCAGCTGACGCAGCTTTCATCCCCGAAAAAGCGGCAACACAAAAAGTAAGGAAAGTAATAGTAAGTTGTTTCAGTTTCATGTGTTGCAATGTTGCTTGTTAGTAGAGCTTGGGGAATTGAGGGTTGAATTTTAAACGCATAGGCGCTTCTCTACGAGACGCTACGCGTAGCTTGCTTCCCCGGAGGGGTACGCCTTCCCGCAGGGTAGGAACGCTGAGGGAAGCGCAGAGGAACGCTAAGGTTTTAATTAGTAATTAGTGATTCTTGAGTTTTTGGTAGATAGCTCATTCCCCGATCAAATGATTTTAGGTTGCCAGCTTGGGCTTCGAGTAAACGTTTGATGTTCATGCTCTCAGCCCCAAAGTCTTCAATCTGAAGTTTGCCGTGGGTTACAGTTCCATCTGTTTTCCAGAAGGTGATTCGATGCAGAATAAAACCAGAAGCCTCTGGATCAGCAAAAGCGTAGGCAGTTGGAATAAGTAGTGCCACAGAACGCTGATAATATTCGTATTCTGGATAAAACTGCTCCTGTTCAAGCAAGTAGTATTTACTCAGACTATGCAGCCGTACAGAAACTTTTACCTTTTGGTCATATTCATCTTTGAATTCACCTGATTCCAGACCAATCTCGCCATTTGGGCGGAGTAAATGCGCCCACTCATCTATATTTTTTAAGTCTTTTAAGTATTCAATGCCAATTTCAATTGGAGCATCAACATAGATGGTGTCAGTATCGATAAAATGTCTTCCTTTCGCTGCTGCGGTCAGACCAGCCTTGCGTTCTAAATTACCTTTGAGAGAACGACATTCGGAAGTGTGTACTGTATGAATCCCCTGCATAATCATCTGAGTCTGTCGTTTTGGATCGACAAAGCTCAACCAGTGAAAATACACACCTTTTTCATCTGTACCCGGCTCGATGTAGTCTGTAGGAAACAGCAAAACAGGGTAAACCTGAAAATATTTTTGGTACTCTAATCCGCAGTGCCATTCAATGCCATAGAAAAGCGGATTTTCTAGTTTCTTAACGTGATAGTAAAGATTTTTGTGATAACCAGATGCAGTTCCGAGCCAAGTATCCTCGTCAACTTGCTCTTGCATCCGGCTATAAAGCGTCCATTCGTCCAAGTTTTTTAAACTACAAAGGTACTCAAAGGCGCTCTCTGGTGAAGTAGCAATGTAAGCTGATGTTGCAAAAGTATTTTTTTCCACTTTTCACTCCTTAAGATAATAACAATTAAGCTGCGATCGCCTTAATTTTGCTGCGCTTACCGTTCTTAATGCGGTCTTCTGCTAATCGTTTTGCAGCATCGTTAGTAGTAAGTCCCTGCTGTTTAGCAATATCAAATATTGCTAGTAATGTGTCATAAATGTTATGCACTTGCTTGAAAGCTTTTTCTTCGTCATAACCAATCATTTCGTTGTAAACGTTGATTAGTCCTCCGGCATTGATTACATAATCAGGGCTGTAAAGAATCCCTTTTTTGGCAAGCATTTGACTATGTAGTAGCTCATTGTCCAATTGATTGTTAGCTGCACCAGCAATAATTGGAGCTTGTAGAAAAGGAATTGTATGACTATTAAGAATTCCTCCCAAAGCGCAAGGAGAAAATATATCTACATCAAGAGCGTAAATTTCTGTTGGTTCTACAACAGTTGCGCCAAAAAGCCGTTTTACCTCTTCTGCTTTGGCTGGATCTACATCGGTAACAAAAAGCTTGACATCATGCTCATGTAAATGCCGACAGAGATTTTTACCTACATTTCCTAAGCCTTGAACTGCAACTTTCATGCCATCAAGTCTTTTGCTTTGCCAACGAGACTCTACAGCGGCTTTAATTCCTAGAAAAACTCCTAATGATGTTATGGGAGCAGGCCCACCAGACTTTTCTGATACCCCAACAACGTGTTTAGTTTCTTGACTGATTGTGCGGACATCGTCAGGGGTAATATTGACATCTTGTCCGGTAATAAAACGTCCATTGAGACTATCAACAAAACGTCCGTAAGCTCTCAATAGATCATCTGTTTTATGATCAGGATTAGCGATAATGACTGCTTTTCCGCCACCAGCCGGAATGTTGGCACAGGCAGCTTTATATGTCATCCCCCGACTTAGACGAAGTGCATCTTTTAAAGCAGCTTCTTCGTTGACATAAGGAAACAATCTTGTAGCTCCCATTGCTGGGCCTAAGCTCGTATCATGGATGGCAATAATTGCCTTAATTTCGGGATTTTTACCATGACAGAAGAGAACTTGCTCGTGACCCATTTCTCTAACAGTTTCAAATAGCAGCATCTTGACCTCAAAGTAATAATCATTACGAAATGTAAAGAGATAGACACAAAACCAATCTCGAATATTAAGACAGGATGAAGCTAGAATAAAGTAGTGTTCAAAAATCAAAAATTTGAAGTTCCAGTTTTATTGGGTAGTTATTGGCTGGAAAATGATTTTTGTCGCTTCTAAACTCGTACTTTATCCTGAGCTTTTGGTAAGTAGACTAAGACTGCGGACATTAAAAAGCCCGGTCTGTCCACGTGTTTTAGTGTCTATAACAATTGAATGAAATTGTCAGCTTTTCAAATCAAACCATTGGAAATGAAACTTGCTTGGCTGGATTTTTAGCGGCATTTGATTTAACTCCTTGTGCAGCCAAACTCTTATTACGTGCACCAGAGGGCGCAGGGCAATCGGGGTCAATCACCACATCAATCAGAAAGGGAACAGTTGATGCGATCGCTTGTTCTAATGCAGCTTCAATATCCGACTCTCTGACGACTACGATCGCTTCTGCTCCCATACCACGAGCAATCATCGCAAAGTTCGTCGGGGGAAGTGTTGCGTCTGCGCCCTTTAATCCCAATATTTTCATGCCTTGATGGCACATATTGTAACGAGCGTCATTTAGTACAATCCAAATCGCCGGAATTTTGTATTTCACGGCTGTACTGATTTCGTTATTCATCAGCATTGCTCCATCACCAACAATACCTACAGCTTTGCCATTGTTCGCCACTGCTGCACCCAAGACTCCGGTGACGGCGTGACCCATTGCTCCGACTCCGGTGCTGACTCGGTAACGATTAGTTTGAGCAAATTGCAGGAAATGTGTTGACCAAGTAAAGGAGTTACCACACTCTGCCATAACTACGGCATCACTACCCTCAACAATGATCTTTTGAATTGCTGCCATCAATACTTCTGGCCGCACTGGATAATCTACGTCTGGAGCAGGTTCAATTTCTTTGTGTTCTGGACGTGGTAGGGACAAAGTTGTGGAATCAGGAGCATCTGGTAACTGCTGCAACAACTCTTCCACAAAAGCTTTGATGTCAGACCGAACTCCAAAAGTTTCAACGTGTGGATAGGCCACCCCAGGTACTTCCGGGTCAATATCTACATGGACAAAGCCGCCTTTTGGAACCAGCGCCGAACTCCAGAAGGAAGTCGGTTCGCCCAGGCGGGTTCCTAATACGAGTGTACGTAGTGGAGGTTGTTGTTCCATATAAGTTAAGACGGAAGCATGACCGCCTAAACCTGTAACACCCACAAACTGGGGATGATCTTCAGGGAAAATACCCTTACCACGGGGTGAACAGATAACAGCTGCTCCAGTTTTTTCAGCGAGTTGGCGGATTTCGTCTGCTGCGTCACGGGCACCGAAACCGACCCAGATGGCAAAGGGGCCAGCTGATAATAATTCTACAGATTTAGCGATCGCTTCTTTGGAAGCAGTCATCGGAAAAGGAGAAACATCAAGTTGAGGTAAAGCTATATCCTCAACTAAACTTGTCTGTACACTGGTGGGAATACTCAAATGGGCAACAAATCCGCCTGGTTGCGCCATAGCCAGAGCCAGTTTCCGAAAAATCTGCGGGAGTTGAGCAGCAGATTCAATAGTTATTGCATAGTTGAATAGCGCTCCTGAGGTAAAAATTCCCCCGCTAGGCAATGTGTAAGTACTGGTTTCTTGAATTGCCCAGCGTCCACGCTGCGGTGCTGAGGTGCAAGCCGACAACAAAATTACCTTTGCGCCTTCCCCACGAGCCGCAAATAATCCGGTGAGGGCGTTGGTGATTCCTGGGCCTGCTGTGGTAAAAACTACAGTGGGGCGATTATTCGCAAAGTATGCCTCGGTCGCTGCAAATGCGGCTCCGGCTTCATGGCGGAAGTTCAACACTTCTATACTGCTATTAGATAGCGCCCCCCAAAGGCTTGCCATTGCACCACCTGCGACACCAAAAGCGTAGCTTACTCCCAAATTTTCCAACATTTGAGCGATCGCATCGGCAACTGAGAGCGTTGGGGCTGTTTCGTCGTTTAAAAAAGGCTGAATTCCACCATTATTTTCCGATTCATCAAGTTGACGGGAAACGTCAGACACAGATTCTACATATCTGTTTGATGGAAATTCCTTGTATGGCTCAGTGGTGACTAGAGGAGAGTTTGAACCAGTATAGTTTTGACTCATTGGTTTCACATGATTACATTAAGTTACACAAAGGCTCTTTAATTTACAATCACAGCGTTAGCAATATTTAATACAAACAACTCTGTTGTTTTTTACAGCTATGACCGAGCTTGGTCGATAGTGGAAATGGTTGATCGCTGCTGACTGATCCTTATGAGCGCAGTACAAAAAATTTTTACTAGAAGCACACGACAGTTGAGGCTGTGCTTCTTCTGATCAGAATAAAGGAGATGAACACCGTTGTGCAATTACAAATCTTTCTGATAAAGATGTCAAATTTTTCGCTTCTACTGTGATGATGACAATACTTAAGTAGGTTTATGAGGAAAAATTGAGATCATTGTAAAGATATGTAAACTACCAACAAAGCTTATTTAAAGCGCATCTCAGAATATTTACACAACTTAATATAGTTAATTTTAATAGTACCCACAGACTTATTAACCCGTCTGGGGAGGTTCTTAAATTGTGATGACTACTATGATAAAAACCTATTTACAATGAAAAATCTTTTGATGAGGATGTCAATTCTTTCGCTTTGATCGTGATTGTGACATTTCCACCTTAGTCACTCTAAAAGATTTATGCCTTGCGATGTCTACGACGGGCTGCGCCTACGCTAATCAGCCATATCACCACATTTACAATGAAAAATCTTTTGATTAGGTGTCAATTCTTTCGCTTTAGGACTTTGAAGGGGTGAGTTTTTGGTATTGTAATTCAGCAATGCCTGACTTTTGAACTCGCTGCCACAAATTACCTTAATTGAAGCATGAGTAAAACTACAACACCTTTGCAGTCTTCATATTGCCACTAAACACTCTTTGAGTCAATTATTTGTGAAGATAAAGACATAGTTTCTTAGTTTTTTATATTTTCTTTGAGAGATGACTAAGTATTCAGTACGTAATTAATTTATGAAGTCTATTTGGCAACAAATAATTTAAACACAAATGCTTAGTACATTACTATATTTCTTTATAAAAAACAACACAACACAATAATATACGTATAATTTTACGTGTTTGCTCTATGCTAATGTACTCCTTGCGACAGATGACTAAGCATACTTTTATGTGGTTCAATCCATGAGAGATTAAGTTAAGATAAATTAAAAAAATAAATTGATGAGTAAAATTTGCTCATTCAAGTTCAGCTAAACAGAGGAAATTCATTTGTGTTGATAATCAAATGATTCTACACTGGTATAACAAATTTTTGAGAACCTGTGCGTAGCTTGCTCTTTTACAGGAGTACGCTTTAATTCAAAAAGATGATGTTATGGGTTTTTCAACGATTTTGTAGCTGGCTTCGGACTAGAGATGTTGTTGGTTTACTGACGCTATTCTGTATTAATAAATAATAGCGTCAGTAAACCACCTATTCTAAATCAATGAAACTCTTGCGATCTAGGAATTAAGTATCTTGCTTCTCGCCAAAGGCGAGTATCACAAATTCCGCACATCGGTACTACTTAAGCTCTGGTATGGGACTAATTTAAATTTGAAATATCTTTTCTACTTAATAGATTAAGGGTTTTGAACTCTTATCTAATTAAGGTTTACTGACTAATCTCGATATGGTTTGTCTAAGTTTTTCATAACCATGTAAAGCTTTTTAAGTAAACAAAAATTTTAATTATTTTAATTATTTAGTAAACTTTGGTTAAATTATTCACTTTTTATTGATATGATAAGTTTTGTTAAGATTCTTAGAATTGCTCACTAATCTTACTTTTTGACAGCCTAGCAGTGAAGCAAAACATTTTATAATGTTGTGATTATTAGCACATTCAGTACTGTGGTGCTGATTGATTATCAGGAGCAGGTAGGGATATGAATTCTGGCGATTACACATTAGCTAGATCAAACACTCAATGGCCGCTACAGCCAGAAATGGAGATGAAATTTGCTCACTTCCTAATAAATCAAGCTGTAGATGCTGCTTTTTGTTTAGGGACAAACGCCCAGTTTCTTTATGTCAACGATGCGACTTGCCTGATGACTGGGTATTCCCGTGAGGAATTACTTTCCATGAGGCTGCATGACATAGATGTAGACTTTTCTTTACACAATTGGTCAGATATTAGCTCACAGGGTTCCCTGACATTTAAATCTCGCTATCGGAGAAAAGGAGGTCAGATATTTTTAGGAGAAATATCCATTAGCTATGTAAAACACCAAGATACAGAATTTGGCTGTGCTTTTGTTCGCGAAAAAAATGAGGAAATAGTAGAACTGAGCGTGCAAAAGTGGACTGATGAATTCAAGGGTGTCAAAGACTATTTGCAACAGGAAGTTTCTCAACTAAAGACAAAGGAGGTAGAACTAGAAAAATCCCTATCATTACTTCGTTCTACCCTTGAATCTACTGCCATTGGTATTGTTGCAGTTAA
>NZ_JBGTFY010000043.1:0-5633 GCF_041747015.1 Nostoc sp. | reverse complement strand
GCTCCTGAAGGGGACTTGACGCCACGCTCACGTGAGCTAGATCAAATTCTTCGTTTAGCCGCCTAGACCACCAGTTGCAACTTTTTGATACTTAGCTCAGGAATTTAATTTCTGGGTCAATTTCTGCAAAAGTATAGTACTTCCAGCATTGCTCAACGGAATGTCACCCATAAGTAACGAATACGGCATTGAAAAGGAATTTAATTTTGAGCGTAGGCGTAGTCCGCCGTAGGCATCGCTCCGCACGACGCAAGCATTACACTTAAAATGATTGCCATTAGACTAAAATCTAATAACTAATTTATCAAAAATTGCCTGACAGACTGCGGGATTTCAGGTTAAATGTTTTAAAATATGCACTCAGCAAGAGTTGTCTGGTATTATTCGTGACACAACAAGACCAAAAACCCTCTCGTTCTTTCGCTGGAATTGCTGGCATTGTTGCCATAGCTACGTTAATTAGTAAAGTTGTTGGTTTAGTGCGGCAGTTAGCCATCGCTGCGGCTTTTGGGGTTGGTGCTGCTGCCACTGCCTATAGTTATGCCTATATTATTCCTGGCTTTCTATTGATATTACTAGGGGGTGTAAATGGGCCGTTACACAGTGCGGTTGTCAGCGTTTTAGCCAAGCGCAATCGAGAAGAAGCAGCTCCTTTAGTGGAAACGGTGACGACACTGGTGGCTGGATTGCTGTTACTGGTGACAGTTGCTCAGATTTTCTTGGCGGATGCAATCGTTGATTTAGTCGGTCATGGTTTGGATATTACAACCAGAGCGATCGCAATTCAACAGATCCGCATTATGGCACCGATGGCTTTATTTTCAGGTTTAATTGGTATTGGCTTCGGTACTCTCAATGCAGCCAATCAATATTGGTTACTCTCCATTAGCCCTTTATTATCTAGTGTTACCGTTATTGCAGGCATTGGCATTATGGTTTTGCAACTAGGCAAGGACATTATTAAGCCGGAATATGCTTTCATCGGTGGCATAGTATTAGCTTGGGGAACCTTAGCAGGGGCGATTCTCCAGTGGTTGGTACAACTAATTGTCCAGTGGCGGTTAGGACTGGGTACATTACGCCTGAGGTTTGATTTTAAATCCCCCAGCGTCCAAGAAGTGATTAGAATCATGACTCCGGCGACCATTTCCTCTGGTATGATGCCAATTAACTTTGCTACCGTCCTTTACTTTGCGAGTCCTATTCCTGGTGCTGCTGCTAGCTTTAACTATGCCAACTTGTTAGTGCAAACTCCCTTGGGGATTATTTCTAATATCATTTTGCTGCCCCTATTACCAATATTTGCCAAACTAGCCGAACCAGAAAATTGGCACGATCTTAAATTACGCATTCGCCAAGGACTCATGCTTAGTGCTGTTACTATGCTACCTCTAGGAGCATTGATGGTGGCGCTATCTGTACCCATTGTCCAGCTTGTGTATGAGCGTGGTGCTTTTAAGCAAGATGCTACCCAACTAGTATCATCCCTGCTAGTTTTTTACGGAATTGGAATGTTTGTCTATTTGGGGCGTGATGTCTTGGTACGGGTGTTTTATGCCTTGGGCGATGGACAAACACCTTTTCGGATTAGTACTTTTAACATCTTCCTCAATGCCTTACTCGATTGGATTTTAGTTAAGCCTTTTGGCGCTCCCGGTTTGGTGTTAGCAACAGTGGGTGTAAATTGCAGTTCAATGTTAATGCTATTGTGGTTGCTCGATCGCAAACTCAATGGTTTACCTTGGCGGGAGTGGAGTTTGCCGATTTTGGGTTTGACTGCTGGTAGTGTAGTAGCTGGGGTAGCAAGCTATGGGACATTGGTTGGTTTGCAGCAGTTGCTAGGTAAAACGGGTGTACTGATTTTGCTGTTGCAGTTGTGTGTATCTAGTTTCGTGGGGATTGCGGTGTTTGCTGCGATCGCTTCATGGATGAAAATACCAGAGGTGAATACTTTTATATTTCGTCTACGTCAGCGCTTTACCAAAAACCTATAAAAGGAGAGAGAAATAGAAGTGAGGTTTTCCAGATGCCGTGAAAAGTCAGCAGTAGGTTTGGTTGAGGAACATAGACCCAAAGGTGCTTCTTGCAGGGTAACCTAATATTTTGCGCGGTTTGTTGGGTAAGGCAAAGCTTCAACCCAACTTACCAATATTCAAAACCTACGCAGTTTTGGGAACAGCTTAGTATTTAAGTAGACATTTTTTTTCTTAACCGCCCTATAGTTGTGCCGCAACCAAGCACCGTAAGTAAACCCAGGATAGTAGTTGGTTCAGGAACTCTCTCTAGCCTAGCGTTGCTAATCTCCAAAGCCGATCAAGTTTAACCCAACAGCTAGGGCGGAGGTGGTAGTGATTGCTAAACCCCCCAAACTAGCAAGGCTGACAAGACCAACTTTGAAAGTTGAATGTTTGATGAATGTGGAAATGTTCATGAGATTTGTTGATGAAATGGGTTTGTATTTACAAAGGACTAATGACAAATGACTTTAAAACACAAAGTTATAAAACTGAGCTAGTGTATTTTCGGATACTCCAGCAACAGTTAATAACGCTGTTGGACGAGCGCGACCTGCTGTGCCATCTATGTCAATTAGAACAGTGGAACTGTCACAGAAGACACTATCAAGTCAATATTGTTCATAAATAATCTCCCAATTGTTTAATAGATGCTGCTTTTTCCAACACAAACACCAATATCCCCGTAGGTTGAGCTTAAAATATAGTAGGATTTTTTTACAGCTTCCCTGCTTTACAAAGTCCAACTTGTGGGGGTGTGGTGTTTGGTTTTATTGATCTATTTGTCCTCACACAGCGCTCAAAAAGTCGTTGCTGTGCCGATTAAAGATTCATTTGATACTATATTTAGCTGATATGGTGAGTTGAGAAACTTGGTGTTCACCAGTTCTTTGTAAGCCTCTATATCTGTCCGCCAGTTGCTAATTATTTCTGATAGAACAGCTAGGCGCTGACTTTGTTCTTCTTCAACAATTGCGTGATTAAAAGTAGCGGTGAACAGCACGATGGGCTGCACTGTTTGATCTGGCATCTGTAACCCTCCTTGATTGATATCCAAACTCATGTTTGCTCCTTCTAGGGTGTAACCAAACCGCATCGTAGCTTGCACTGGTGCTTTGCCAAACTCATGCCAAGGTCCAGGATTCAGCAGTGTGCCAAAGATATAGCTGCGTGCTGTATTGTTTTGCTCATTGAAGAAGACGTGTCCCCGAAAGTTAATGGACACCCCCTCATAGTCTACTTGCGCCAATGTCTTTAGATATTTGCAAGCTAGAGCCGGAATTTCTACGTCTCTGGCTTCTTTGATAGCAATCAACTCAGTGAAAATAATCCGATTGACTTGTGCAGTTATGCTGATGCTATTTTCAAAGATTACCTGAGCAGCAGAATCTGTGAGAATCGGGGGTTTAGCCAGTTCCCAGTCACTAGGGACGATGCCACTATATTTCATTTCAGAAAATCTGGAGTTAAGATTGTCGGATTGTGCTGTTTCGCTGCGATCGCAATGGCAATTTCCTGAATATTTAGACTTTGGCTCATTTGTTTTTTCTCTGTGCAAATTTAATTTTTAATCGAAGGAGAGCTAATTAAAAAATCAACTCAGTTTACGTTGCTAGTAAAGCTGCGTTGACCACAAATGCGGCTCTGAGCGACTTAAATACTTGGTTAAGTCCTCTATCTTTTGATATTATTATTTATGATATTCATATAGCATAATTATTTTATTAATTTCTCAACAATTGGTATATATTTACTGATTGTTTCAAAAAAGAGCATTTATGAAAATTATTCCGAGAAGGATAAAGTTTAAGTAAAGTGCAACTTCCTAAACTCCTGATTGCCGATTATATGTTTGTTCCATTGCAGTGGAACTCTAAGAGGATAGCTCAGGCAGCGATCGCACCCACTACTCGATTTAAAGAATTTTGAATATTTCAGTTGGTACACCCAAATGGATGAGGAATAATTCAGCCAGTAGGGTGAACCAGATGCATGAGGTTACATTTTGTAAGAAAAGAGATTCTAGTACTAGAGAATATTGATTTTACCTGACAGAATCCGATGAAACTTACAAAATTAGCTGCCTCTGCACTTGCTGTTGCTTCCATTATCCTCTCATCTGGCATTGCATCTGCTCAAACAGCAGGTACTAATGGCAACTACATCGGTGCTGGTGTTGCGGCTGGTGCAACCAATGGCGGAGAAGGAAACGATGAAGCGCAACTTGGTGGGAATATTCAAGGACGGTACGCCGTTCCCAAAACACCTCTTTCACTGCGGGGTTCTGTGTTGTATGGTGGTGATGCTGCTGCAATTATGCCCATAGTGACTTATGATGCGCCCATTGCCAGAAACACTAATCTTTACTTTGGTGGTGGTTATTCTTTTGTAACTGACGAAGGTCAAAGAACCCCATTGGGCAATCAGAATGCACCTGTAGTTACCCTTGGTATTGAGTCAGAAATTAGAAATAATGTCATTGCCTATGGCGATACTAAATGGGGCATTGATGCCTACAGAAACAGTAATGCTGATGCCGTTAGCTTCCAAGCAGGATTAGGCTATCGTTTCTAGTGATTGCGAGTCCGCCTCAGAATAAATTCTGAGTCTAATAGCTAAAGTCGTCTAAAGACAACTAAAAAAAGGTTATAGTCTAGTCCGTTAAAACGGACTTTAGCTATTAGCCTGAAACTTTAGTTTTGGGCGGTTTATGCCTAGAATGAAATAGCCCTGGGTTAAGGGGTAAAGGATGTATTCAAAAACTTTCCCCTTTAACCCAATACAATTCAGTTAAGCTTGCTGAACAGGAATCTGAATCACAAACTCCGTTCCTTCTCCAAGTGTCGAAAAAAATTCTAACTTACCGCCATGTTTTTCGGTGATGATTTGATAGCTGATAGCCATTCCCATTCCTGTTCCCTTACCGACAGGTTTTGTTGTAAAGAACGGATTGAAAATCTGTTTTTGAATCGATTCGGAAATCCCAGATCCATTGTCAGCGATCGCAATTTTCACCCACTGCGAATCAACGACAGAAGTACAAATTATGATGCGACTGGGATTACCTTGGATTTCCTGATAAGTCCTTTTGACATTGAATTCTTCGAGCGCATCGAGCGCATTTACTAGAATGTTCATAAATACCTGGTTAAGCTGTCCGGCGTAACATTCTACATTGGATAAATTGCCATAGTCTTTGATGACATGAATTTCTGGGCTTTTGTCAGTGGCTTTGAGGCGATGCTGCAAAATCATCAAAGTATTGTCGATACCTTCATGAATATTCACTGCTTTAAACTCACTTTCATCCAGACGAGAGAAGCTACGCAGTGATAGCACAATATCCCGGATACGCTCCGTCCCTATATTCATTGAGTTCAATACCATAATCGCGTCTTTTTCCAGAAACTCTAAATCTATGGTTTTGCGTTCAATTTGAATTTCAGTCGGTGGGTTGGGGAAGTAACGGTGATAAAGCTGGACTAGTCTCAGTAACTCATGGGTGTATTGGCTTATATAGCCAAGGTTTCCGTAAATAAAGCTAACGGGATTGTTGATTTCGTGAGCAATACCAGCTACCATTTGACCCAAAGCAGACATCTTTTCACTTTGAATCAT
>NZ_JBGTFY010000042.1:0-39305 GCF_041747015.1 Nostoc sp. | reverse complement strand
TAATAATTATCTAGTTACGCCTTTTGGGTTAATTACAGGTTTGGCGTGGGGATTGTTTACTATGCCTATTTTGCACGGGTGGCGGGGTGGTAAAACTAGCTTGGACGAATTGTAGATCTTACAGCACTTACGGCAGCTATGAGGTACATCCCCAAATCTGAAAGCTTTGATAGGAGAGAGCAAGGAGAAAAACTGTATTGCATAATAGCCGCAAGCGCTGTATCGCACATTGTTTGTAGAGTCGATGCAATTGTATTGCAAGTAGATGCAATCGAATTGTAAGTCGATGCAATAGCATTGTGAGTCGATGCAATCGAATTGTGAGTCGATGCGATCGCATTGTGAGTCGATGCAATTGTATTGTAAGTCGATGCAATGGCATTACAATCGCATTGCAGCAGGTTGCATTTAGATAGCACAGCAATGCAAATGCAAAAATGCAAGCAGTACTACGATCGCATTTGTATCCAACAAGTAGCGACTACCACTCATCCCGCATCACCTTTTGGATGGTTAATGCATCTCCCTCCCAGACCAATTTCCCTGCAAGATCGGAAAAAGAACAGGACAACAACTAGCGTGTCATCCCTCCCCCTAACTTAAACTAAAGTCCAAATCTATCCCTCTCCGACTCGGAGAGGGACGATTTTACTACGTAAAATCAGGGAGAGGTCTTTTGATTCGGCTCGTTAGGCAAGCATCATATAATTGTTATCGTCTGATACTGCCAGTACCTACCTCTACCTTCTGTGATCCTTCAACGATTTGGTAGAGTTTGCCTTCAAATTTCTGCATACACGCCGACCAATCAAATTCGAGTATAGAGGGGCGAGCGTGCCGAGTCATATCTGCTTTCAAATCTGGATTTTCCAGAATCGCAATCACCTTTTGAGCAAAATCTGTAGGGTTGTTGGGTTGAGCAAGAAAGCCGTTACGACCAGGAAATACCTGCTCTGAAGTTGACGGTGCAACAACCGCAACTAGAGGGGTTCCAGAGGCTAACGCTTCGTTATTTGTAGTGCAGAAGTTCTCGGTGACAGAGGGGTTGACAAAAATATCCGCTCTAGCAAACCAACCTAAAAGTTCTGTACCGTGGGATTCGCCCCATACAGTCACACCCGATCCAAACTTTTTAGCACGTTCACGAATCTCTTCATCCAACGGGCCGCTACCAACAATCACCAGATGGACATCAGGGATTTTGGCAGCTATGACTGGAAATATATCAAGCAGTTGGTTGACATTCTTTTCGGGTGTGATACGTCCGACAAACAAAAGAGTCGGGCGGTTATCATTAGGAATTGGGTTGTAACAAATGTTTCGTGGGTGAAATTTTTCGCAATCGATGCCTTGATAAGCGACGTATTCAGCGCGTTGGCATTTCAGTTCTTCGTATTTAGTGAGTTGTTCTTTAGAAGAAAAGTAATTGAAGTCATAAGACTCACTAAATTGCTTGACTAAAACAGGAACGATGGGACGAACCAAGTTAAAGAATTTGTCCCCAAAGTAATATTTGATATATGCAACAATATCAGTATGAAAGAGTGATATTATTGGCGTGCCTGTTCGTTTTGCGTATTGAGTGCCGATAGGACGACCATAACCTTGCAAGAAAAATGAGTATAAACCTCTCATTTGGGCTGCTTCTTCAACCACGATAATGTCGGGTTTGAATTTCTCCAGCAACTTGGTATCGCTCCAATGACGATAGCTCAATGGTTGAGGAAGAGACTTGTAGAATACTAGTGGTTCTGTAGGGAATGCGTAAGCAGAGAAATTAGGGAAAGATTGGATTTCCTCTAAACCTGCCATAGGGCGATCGCCAACATTTTTGGGGTAGCGATCGTTGATTTGTGGATGGATTAAAAAAACCTCATGTCCTTGCTCTAGCAACCAACGAACCCGTTGGTGAACTGCGACTGAAACTCCAGTCAAGAAAGGAGCGTACAACCCTGTAAATAGTGCAATGCGAAGTTTTTGCTTAGTCATAAAAAAGGGAATATTTCACGAAAATGCTGGTTTTGAATTTAGGATTTACGCAGCTTATGTTTCATGAACATCCTGATGATTTGGTTCAGGAATTCCCACTAATACAGTTAGACTAAGGATTTACGCATTGTCAAATAGCCGAAATTGTCGATTTTGAAGTGGATGTTTATAAACCTGGATTGAAACTATCAAAACATCCAAATTACTAAGTCAAAATTCCCCTTAATATATTTGTCTAAACCCTTGTCATTAATGCAAATACATTTTGCTAATCAATAAGAGAAAGCGTGTATTCTGACAAGGGTTATAGCTAATATAGTTCTACTAAATATAAGATAATATAATTTGAAGACTAGGGAATGTTTAGTGTAATAACTTTCATACCCTAGTTCATCATAATTCGTAATTCGTAATTCGTAATTCGTAATTCGTAATTGAATACGGGTTGATACCCCTGTTTATATAAAACATAATTACGTTAGCATAGTGGTAGCGAGTTCACGTCGTACTCCTGCAAAGGAGCAAGCTACGCGTAGCGTCTCGTAGAGAGCGTGATTACGAACTACGAATTGTTCATATTTTAGCGATTTAGCTCAAAGAGAAACCTTGCTATCAATAGGCTGATCTAACCATTGATAAGGGCGATATTCAATTAGCCGGACATTCCAGGGCCCTTGAACCCGATAGCTGACACCGCGCCACGTAACTGTTGATGTCCACAGGGATGATAGCATTGCTAACCCATAAACCCACTGTGTTAGGGGAATTGCAATCAACATTTTGATGATTGTAGCAACTGATAATTTTGCTGTTGCTTGGTCATTAGAGCGAATCACTCGCTGTACTTCTAATTCCAACACGAGCATGATCAAGAGTAATCCGACAGTATAGACTCCATAGCAGCCTAACAACAGACCCGCAGCTTCCCATTTTGCCTGTAACAACGACTCAAGAACTAAGATGATGACTATAGTCGGAAACAAAATGCTAGAAACAGCTTCACTAACTAAAGCTAACCAACGTGGGTGATACAGTCGAGAATAAAGAATGAGACGCTTGAGATAATCTATTAAGTTGAATAAATCAGTCTCTTCACGATTTACTGTTAGCAGCGAAGGCACAAACTTTATTTGCAACCCCTGTTTTTTGAGGATGTCGTGCATCATAAAATCTTCGCCTAAAGCTTGTCCCCACTTATCTAGCAGTTCTGTTTGGCGAAGCACTTCTGTTTTCACAGCCAAAGTCCCACCCCAAGGAATCTGGAAGATAAACATTTGCACAACTGTGGATACATTGCCGGCGTAGCGGACTAAAGAACCCCAATACCTACCTGTAGGCACATACCAACGATTACCCGTTGTCGCTCCTACCTTCGCATCGCCCAAAGGACTAACTAATTCTCTGAGCCAATTTACATGGACTATAGTATCAGCATCTACTAAGGCAACCACCTTGTAAGAATCATCCAACTCACCGACAGCTTGGATTAAAGAGCTACATTTGAGACTACAATTGTTGCGTACTATTCTCAAAGGGCTGATTTGAACGTTGGTTGCTTCTTGCTCAGTGATAGTTTCACTGGCAATTTTCCAAGCGGGATCTTCGTGACTATCAACGATCAACTTTAAATCATACTGTGGATAGTTTTGATTTAGGAGCGATCGCAAACATCTAGGCAAAAACGGATCAGCTCCGCGTAAGCAAAGAATCACTGCGGTTTTGGGTAACTGATCATCTGGTAATAAGTTTTTTTTAGATGAGCGCAGATACCATATAAAAACAAGCGTGAAACACACCTGAATAACCAACCAACCCGTCAAAGACTTAGATAGAAATATCGCCAACTCTTCCATTAATTTTTTAGTCTCCGACAGAATTAAGAGATTGGGAATGGGGAATGGGGCATGGGGCATTGGGTATTGGGCAGAGGAGAAAGAGATAATTTTTTATTCTCTCCCTTGCTCCCCAGTTCCCAGTTCCCAGTCCCCAGTCCCCAGTCGCCTTTACGAATCCAGCGAATATTTCATGATGATGTTGACAGTTGTATTTTTGTCTATAACAAAACTGGCATCACGAAATTTTGGTGTACCTGTTTGTATGGATACAGTTGGATTTTTGGAAATTCCAAAACCTTCTTTGGGAATACCAAAAAAGTCTTTATTGAGTTTGCGATCGCCATTCTGATCGTCAACTACGGCGACAGCATAAGTTCCAGGCTTCAAGCCGGTAAATTCTTTTGTTACAGAATTGCCAGTAATCTTAGCGCAGCCACTTTGAGCTTCACTAGCATCACTCATCGGAAATCCTTTTTCACTTGCGTAAACTCTGAAGCAAATCTCACCTTTTTGGTGACGTATTCCATTGACAACAACACTAAGTGTTGCAGTTGGCTCTGCATTCACTGTTTTAGCAAAGCTGAGGCTCACTAAAGTAGCAAGCAAAACATGAGATAGTTGAGATAGCTTCAACATAATTTTGTAGTGAATAATAGGTGATTTTGTGGCTGAGAAAAAGCTTTGATTCTTGCTGTTCTTTAATTAATGCTGAGTTGCCAAGCTTTCCAAAGTGCTTGCACTGCTTTTAGCAAATCTTTCAGCAAAAGATATTCTGTCCCTTTTAACTGCTGATGTAGACTTATATGACAACACAGCCGCTCATTCCAACTCAGAGAACTACGCCATATAGAGAGTAGATACTCCCAAATTATTCTCCAATGTGGCAATAAAATTTTTCCTTTCTTTGCTGAATCAAACCACACTGAATAAGCGTAGAAATCAGGCAGCATACTCAATGAGTGTTTTTTACTGTTGTTCGTAAACAACAAATAATTGGGGAAATACATACTCATTGATTGTTGCGGATGGCTTCTGGCAAAAAACAGGTATTCAGGAATTTCATAAAACCTACCAAGAAGACCAAGTCTTAACAAGAGAATTCCATCTGCATTACCATAACCACCCATCTGTGGTATCCTTCTCAAGGCACTGGCACGAATTACCCCATAACATTGATAACATAAATGCTTGGTCAGCAATTCATGAAAACGCTCGTGTGGTTTTCGTGCATCTGCCTTGAGTTTGATATCGTAATTTTGGAGAAAATTCCCTTCTTCATCAATGAAATATGTCTGGGAGTGACACAAGATTATGCTAGGGTCTTGGTCAAGTACATCAACACACTTCTTGATAAAATCTGGAGCATGTAGATCATCGTAGGCTGCCCATTTAAAGTACTCACCTGAAGATAATTTAAAAACGCGATCAAAGTTACGAGCGCAACCGATATTCTTGTCATTGCGGTAGTAACAGATACGTTGGTCTTGCTCGGTGTATGCTCTACAGATTTCTTCAGTTTTATCTGTAGATGCATTATCTGAAATAATTAGCTCAAAATCTTCAAAGGTCTGAGCCAAGAGTGAATCTATGGCTGCTTTGATAAATTTTTCACCATTGTATACAGGTAATCCGATGCTTAATCGTGGCTGATTACTACTCATAGAAAACAAGTATTCGGAAAATCTGTGGATTATTTTATGCTGAATTGCAGCTAATTGTTAGGCAGATGCAACGTCAGAATTCAGAATTCAGAATACTTTGATAGCAAGCTTAATAATTTCAATAAAATCAAGCTTACTCTAGCTTCTTTATTTTGTAATCATTCTGAATTCTGACTCCTGGCTCCTGAATTCTCAAAAATCTGAGGATTATTTCATCAAGCTTTGAATATCTGTTTTTTGCAGCCATTTAGATGTTCGCTGCATTCCTTCTTCGAGGTCAATTGCTGGTTTATAATTTAACAGGTTTTGTGCTTTGACAATAGAACAAGCGTAGGGACGAGTCATAAAATCTATAGACTCTGGTAGAATATCAACTTTTTTACGAAAAAGTTTTTGCCCTTGAACGCGTAGCTTTAGAAACAACTTGATTTCATCTTTCGATAATGAAAGGGGTGCTTGTAAATCTTCCATTGCTGCTAAACGCATAAAATACTCTTTCCACGAAGTTTCTTGTCCGTCGGTGATATTAAATATTTCACCGTAGGTTTCTTTTTCTATCGCCAGAAAGATGCCATTAATCAGATTATCTATATATACATGATTGATCACTCCTTTAGCATCATTGGCACAGGCAAATAACTTTTGGCGCATCATCAGAATTGGTCTGACTATCCAGGGGATACTTCCTGGGCCGTAAACATCACCGGCTCGAATAACGATGATGCCAAAATCTGGAGGATGATTCAGTTCTAATACTGCTGTTTCGGCTTCTATTTTCGTTTGACAGTAGGGATTATTTTCGCCAGAAAGTGGCCCGGATTCTGTAACACCATCAGGATAGTTAAAACCGTAAACCATCACACTGGATAGATGCACAAATGTTTTGACATCAGCTTGTTTAGCGGCTTTAGCCATGTTGACAGTACCGCCAACATTGATATCACGAAAATGCTTAATTGCACCAGCTTCTTCGGCAATTTGCTCTGTATGTAAAACTATATCTACTCCCTGACAAGCCTTTTGAGCAATAGTAGAATCGGCAATACTACCAACAATTACCTCTACACCTAAATTCTGTAATTGTTTGTTCTGTTCTGTAGAACTTTGTAGTCCCCGAACCTTCATTCCCTGCGCTATTGCTAACTCGGCTGTACGCAAACCGACAAATTCATTAATCCCGGTAATTAGGAGGGTTTTGTTGTTGAGGTTCATATAGTAAGGGTTATACCAATTTTGGATTTTTGATTAAAAGAAAAGTGCTAGTTTTGATAGTTTGTAGTAAGCACTTTAGTGCTTAGCGAATATGGACTAAAGTCCTTACTACGAACTTGCTTATCTTTAACAACTTGTCTTGGTTAGAAAATATCTCCCGGATCTGCGGAGCGGAGTTTGTTGATCGCAAGCGCTCCTGATGTTATGCACATTAAAACTGTGGAGGTTAAGACAATCACTGCATTATTAGTGGTCATCATTATTGGTAGTTTAGTTGCTTCTGCTGCAAAGCTATATAACAAAACAGAAGTAATAAATCCTGGGATATAACCTAAGATTGCCAAAATCAGAGCTTGCTGAAATACCACATTTAATAAATATCTATTGGCATAGCCTATGGCTTTTAAGGTGGCGTAAGCAACGAACTGTGTAGCAATATTGCTGTAAAGAATTTGATAAACAATAACTACTCCAACAACCGCAGCCATTGTCAACATCAAGTTAAGAATAAAACCAATGGGTGTTCTGACAGCCCAGTATTCTTTCTCAAAATCAATGAAGCCTTGGCGTGTAAAAATTTGGACATCATTAGGCAAACTTGCTTGCAAATTTTTTAGTACTGTTTCTGCATCAGTACCAGGTTTGAGGGAAATCAAACCGACATCAATCATATCTGCCGGACGAGTATTAGGATTTATCCTCAAAAAAGTTGAGTCACTGACAAGTAAATTTCCATCTACACCAAAGGAAGGGCCTAATGTGAATAATCCACCGATTCTCACCCGATAACCAATTAATGAATTGAAGGGAAATATTTCAATTGTCTGTGCAGTTTCCCCCGCATTAAATTTTTCAGCTATTGGGCCAAATTCTGGGCGAGAACCCCGGTCAAAAAGCATGACATCGGGAGTTTTGAGTTTATCTAAATTTTCCTCAACTTCTGGGAGATTTATCACAGGTCTACCTGGATCGAAACCAATAACATATATTGAATATTTCTCACCAGTTGCAGGATTTTTTAGTTTGGCAAATTGCAAATACATGGGGCTAACTGACTCTACGCCATTAAACCCCAAAGATTGATATAAACGAGTCCGTGAAAAGCTTTGATTTGAGGTCAAAGATTTATATTGCGAACTAACTAAAAATAAATCTCCTTTGAGATTTTGATGTACAGCAGTTGCACTGGAATAAAGGGCATCTTGAAACCCAAGTTGCACAAACATTAGCAGCACAATAAAGCCAATCCCGGCTACAGCTACTAGTAAACGAACTTTTTGCTGGGCTAGCTGTAGCCATCCTAAAGGAATTTTGAAAATCATGGATTTATTTGTCATTTGTCATTTGTTATTTGTCATTTGTCATTAGTTATTTATGAATGACTAATAACTAATACCCCAATGACTATATTTGAATGGCGACATCTACCTGTAAGTTAGTTAAACGAGCCACCCGCTCACTATCTGCGGGATTATCGATGGAGATTTTTACTTCAATTATTCGGCGGTCTGTATCTGAACCAGGGTTGAGACTGAAGATACTTTGTCTATCAACTTGCCAACCAATTTCTTTCACAGTTCCCTGTAATGTTCCATTAAATGCAGTGCTGTTAATGGTGGCTTTTTGTCCTACACGCACTTTTTTAACATCGGTTTGATACACCTCTGCAATCACATACATTTGAGATGTCTTACCTATTTCAGCAAAGCCGGTGTTGGTGTTGATTACTTCTCCAGTTTTGGCGTGAATTTTCAAAATTTTGCCATTTATGGGAGATTTTATATAACTTAAATCCAAGTCGGCTTTTGCTTGTTGAACAGATGTTGTTGCACTGTTGACTTCGGTTTGTGCTACCTGAACATCTACACTACGCACTTCACTAATACTGGTGAGTTGCGCTTCTGCTTGCTTGCGTTGTTCTTGGTATGTATCTTGAGTGCGCTTGAGGGTGGCTTGAGCTTCTGCTAGCTGCTGTTGGGTAGTCTTTAGTTGCAAAGCTTTGGTATCTGCTACAGAAGCCGCGATCGCACCTTGTCTATATAATTGCTGATAGCGATCGTTCTCAGCTTGAGCGTTGTCTACTTCCGCCTGGATGCGGGCAATTGTCGCCTGTTGTGTTGCAACATCCCCTTGATATTGTGGCTCTAAACGGGCAATTACAGCCTTTTGAGCATCAATATCTCCGGTTCTAGCTCCAGATTTCACCTGCGCTAGTTTAGCTTTGGCAACTTGCAGTTGGTCTAAAGCTTGTTGCAGAGCGGTTCTAGAACGACCATAATTTTCTAAATACGCCAGTATTTGCCCTGCTTTAACTGCATCTCCTTCTTTCACCAACAATCTTTCTACTCGCACGCCATTATTGGCATTGGGAGCATTTAAAGAAGTAACTTGGCCTTCTGGCTCTAAACGTCCCAAGGCTGTCACAGCAACTTTCGCAGGTGTGGCAGCTTTTGGCGGATTCGCTGGCGGTGTCTCAACTTTAGGTTTAGACCAAAACGGTACCAAACTATAAAAAGCGATTAATCCCGCCGCTAGAGTTAGAGAAGCTGCTAAAATTACTTGCGATCGACCTACGGGTTTTGTGAATAATCGGCTTTCTTTATTTGCTGCCATATTTTCATTCCAATTCTGCTTTTTTAGAGGATAATCTGGCTATATTTAGTCGATTAGAATAGACTCATCCGCAAATTGCCAAGAGGGCTTTTCCTCTATGGTTTCTACCTTAATAAAGTGGATGGTTCTAAATTGGTTTTATATGAATTGTTGTACGCTTCTGCCGCCCAAACTCACTACCCTGGCGCGAAAATTAATGGTGTGTTACTTCAAAGCTTCCTAAGTTATATCCTAATTTGACATCTAATCCAGTAGCGTAAAATACAATAGCGCTAGCCAGAAAACTTAACTCTCAAGAACAATGAAGTGCCAATAAAAATGATATCAAAAATTGGATAAACTTGCCATTAAGTATGGCGTAAAAAGCGAATTTTGTCAACAAACTGACTTCGTATAAGTCTTGATTACCTTACTAAAATATTTCATTACAGTAAGATTAGGGACTGAAGAAATTTACTCATCACTAATTCTTCCTCGCCAATTGAATACTAACAGATCAATACGCTTGGGTTAAGAGAATAGTAGGTTGGGTTGAGCGATAGTGAAACCCAACAAAGTCTCGATAATGTCGGGTTTCGTTCCTCAAACGCCAGTTGCTACAACGGGGGGAACCCCCGCAACGCACTGGCTCCCCAACCTACACCAGCTTTAGTTTTTAGCCTTAACTGAACTGTATTGACTAACAGATGCTTATTTATTAATCAGATTTTATATTACTAACAGATTATTGTTAATAAGGTTGTGTACTATAAGACATTATTATAACGATTCCTAGTAAGGGCAATTTATAAATCGCCCCTACTATTAGCCCTGGAATTCATTGCAGAGTGGATCGGTTGGTAAATACAAAATCTGAGCTTTGCTTCGGTTCACTTTTTGCTGAAGACCCATTGAACCCATATTATGTTCATCAAGGAACATACTGAAAATTAACATTTGCTTTATAAATAACCACTTTGTTTCTTCACTCAACTTATATTAAAAAATGAGCAAAAACTTTAAGTTAATTATGATGTTTCTCTGAAAAAAATACTTATGGTTATTCAATTTATCTATGTATTCATTGAATTGTTACTTACGAGACAATAGATTTGTACTGTTAACTTAATCAAGATACAGCGCTTCCCGCTATTATGCAATACAGTTTTTCTCCTTGCCCTTTCCTAGCATAGCTTTCAGCTTTGAAAATCTACCTCAATGTACCTCATAGCTGCCGGAAGTGCTGTAATACTTATGCCTAATCCGTAGACAAAAAAATTGATCACACATTTATATAGTTATAAATTATACTTTTATGCTGGATATTATTCAAAATGTACATCAGTAAGAGCATAGGGTTATTTATAAAAGAACTTTAAAGAAATGATTTAGTTTCTGTAAAGTATGTTATTGTTTTTATTAATTCAATGCTTTAAAGTAGTTAGGTAAATTAGTTATTTACTTGAAATCCTGAAATTAAAAATAACTAAATATAACTGCTTTATCATCACCTTCTGCTCGTTTAATTACTTTTTTAAGTTGCATAATTCGGATTAAAGGTGGTGTCTTTTCGGTAACGAACTTGTCAACTTTTCTGGGTCAAATCCCATAAAGTATATTATCCCGGACGTTGAAACTGGCTATGACATCTATCAAGATACAGAATATTGTCATTAACACCAGCTATGTTGCTGTAGTGATGCTAGATAATCAAACGGTTTTGGGTAAAAAAAGCATTTTTGTTCCCTTAGCTAATCCTCAGTTCACATTGTTCAAGTGGGATACAATTGCTCAAAATCTCTACTATTACAAATGGATTGAATTCACTGGTCAAGCAGCTATTACATTCCCAGACTATTAGACGCGTTTTAACAACGTCATTGACCTATTGCCACAATATCAAAAGTCTAGCGTTGTATAACATTTTTGGGCGATGTCTACGACGGGCTACGCCTACGCAGTGTGCCAAAATCGCCTGTAAACCTAAAGCTTTATCAGGGCAGTATATGTCTTGTGGTGTCGATTAAAAGATAAGCAGTTAGCGGAGATAGGATAGCTAACTGCTTACAAAACGAGAGTTTTTTATTATTTAGTAGGCAACAGAAATTACTGTAGCTACACAATCCACAGTACTCACTATGCCCTATGTCTGCTTATTCAATTGATACTGCCTTAGCGGAGTTAAAAAGCCTTGTCAATAATTGTGAACAGGCTGTAATGAGGTCTATTGAGGGAAAAAAAATGAAGTCAGATAAATCAGTGTCAATCAACAGAATTAACAGACAATTACAACACAATCCTATAGCTATTGTTGGCATGGCTTCTCTCTTGCCCAAAGCTAGAAATTTGCGAGAATATTGGCAAAATATAGTCAACAAAATTGACTGTATTACCGATGTTCCCTCCACTCACTGGAGCATCGAAGATTATTACGATCCGAATCCGAGAACCACTGAGGATAAAACCTACTGTAAACGAGGCGGATTTCTTCCAGAGGTTGATTTTAACCCGATGGAATTCGGCATACCACCCAGCATTTTAGAAGTCACAGATGTATCGCAACTATTAAGTTTAGTAGTTGCGAAAGAAGCGATGGAAGATGCAGGTTATGGAGAAAAACGTGAGTTTAGCCGCGAGACTGTTGGCGTAATCTTAGGCGTGGCGATGGCCAAGCAGTTAGGAATGCCACTTTCTGCGAGGTTAGAATATCCGATTTGGGAAAAAGTACTTAAAAGCAGTGGTTTATCCGATGAGGATACGCAAAAAATCGTTGATAAAATCAAAAGTGCCTATGTGAAATGGGATGAGAATGCTTTTCCTGGAATGTTAGCTAACGTAGTCGCCGGACGAATTGCCAATCGTCTGAATTTTGGCGGGATGAATTGCGTAGTTGATGCTGCTTGCGCTAGTTCTTTTGGTGCTTTAAAAATGGCAATTAGTGAGCTAGTTGAGCATCGTTCTGACATGATGCTGACTGGTGGTGTTGATACCGACAATACCATCATGGCTTACATATCGTTCAGCAAAACACCGGCGGTTTCTCCCAGTGAAAATGTCAAACCTTTCGATGCTAAGTCGGATGGGATGATGTTGGGTGAAGGTATCGGGATGATTGTCCTTAAACGCCTGGAAGATGCTGAACGCGACAACGATAAAATCTATGCCGTAATTAAAGGTATTGGTACCTCCAGTGATGGGCGTTATAAGAGCATTTATGCTCCTCGTAAAGAAGGCCAAGTTAAAGCCTTAGAACGTGCTTATGAAGATGCTGGCTTCTCTCCCGCTACTGTTGGTTTGATGGAAGCACATGGCACCGGTACAATGGCTGGAGATCCGACAGAATTCGGTTCTTTAAAAGACTTTTTTGGCGAACATGATCACAAAAAGCAGCACATCGCTTTGGGTAGTGTAAAATCGCAAATTGGACACACAAAAGCGGCTGCGGGTGCGGCGAGTTTGATTAAAACTGCTTTGGCTTTACATCACAAAGTATTACCGCCGACAATTAACATCACCGAGCCGAACCCCAAACTCAATATTAAAAATTCGGCGTTTTATTTGAATACCGAAAGTAGACCTTGGATTCGTCCAGAAGGTGAAGCACCAAGACGCGCAGGTGTGAGTTCTTTTGGCTTTGGCGGCACCAACTATCACGTAGTTTTGGAAGAATATGAAGCCGACCAAAACCACGCTTATCGCTTACATAGTGGTGCTAGTGAAGTGCTGTTGTTTGCTCCCACAGTAGACCAATTGTTGAGCAAATCTGAAGAGATTTTAGGTAAGTTGCGTTCACGAAGTGACTCCGCAGGAGTATCGCCGGAAGCAAGGACACATTATGCAGAATTAGTCAATGAGTGCAAATCACAACAAATTCCCCTCTCTGCTGCCCGATTTGGGTTTGTAGCTGAGAACCTGGAAGAAGCTTGCAAGTTGTTGCAAACTAGCATTGACTGGCTGAAAAACAAAGGAACAGCAGCATCCTGGGAGCATCCCCAAGGGATTTATTACCGCGCCTCTGGTATGGAGTTGGGTGGGAAAGTTGTCTCTCTATTTTCTGGCCAAGGTTCGCAATACTTGGAGATGGGGCGGGAACTGGTGATGAATTTTCCTTTGATGCGGCGTCTTCATGGCTATATGGATAGTCTGTTGCTCAAAGATAATTTACAGCCACTTTCAGAGATTGTTTTCCCTCATCCTGTGTTTGAGGAAGCAGAGAAAAATGCCCAAATTGCTGCCTTACAACGCACAGAATACGCTCAACCAGCCATCGGGGTGTTGAGTGCAGGGATGTACAGCATATTGCAACAAGCTGGATTCAAATCAGATTTTGTGGCGGGACATAGCTTCGGGGAACTGACAGCGTTGTGGGCTGCGGGGGTTTTGAGTACCGAAGATTACTTGTTTCTGGTGAAAGCTAGGGGTCAAGCAATGGCGGCACCCGAAGACCCAGATCATGATGCGGGTAGTATGCTGGCTGTGAAAGAAGACATCAGCAAAGTGGAAGCAGTGCTGAAGCGTTTTCCCCAAGTTGCGATCGCTAATCAAAATTCTCCGACTCAATTTGTCTTGGCTGGGCCAACTGGAGAAATAGCGAGAGTTAGAGAGGCTTTACACGAGAAAGGATATACAGCTGTATTGTTACCTGTATCAGCAGCTTTCCATACCCCGCTAATCGCCTTTGCTCAAAAATCCTTTGCGATCGCCACCAAGTCTGTCAAGTTCCAAAGTCCTAAAATCCCTGTTTATAGCAACGTCACCAGTAAGCAGTATCCCAAGGAACCCCAAGGTATTCAAAAAATCCTGGAAACGCACCTTTCCAACTCAGTGCTATTTAAACAGGAAATTGAAAATATCTATGCGGCGGGTGGTACTTGCTTTGTGGAATTTGGACCGAGGAGAATTCTGACCAACTTGGTGAAAGATATCCTTGGCGATCGCCCTCATCTTACCGTATCTTTGAACCCCAGCACTCAAAAGAATAGCGATCGCTCTTTACGGGAAGCAGTTGTGCAGTTGCGGGTAATTGGTCTGGCTTTGAATAACCTTGATCCTTACCAACTTCCCCAAACTATACCGCCAATTGAGACGAAGAAGACATTAAATGTCCGTTTAAACGGCATCAACTACAGATCCGAAAAAACGAAAAATGCCTTCGCTCTAGCTTTGCAGGATGGGCATAAAGTCACATTACCCACCCCTGAATATTCTGATGCGGCTCCTTTATTTACCAGCCCAGGTGTGACTCCACCTCTGGCAGTGATCGAGACTAACGGACATAAAAAAACAGCCACAGCAATGAACGGTGTGACATCTAATATCATCAGCCAGCCAGAGCAACAAATGAATCCTGTGACCCATTCACAACCAGCCCAGGAATCTAAGATGCAACCAACGCCAGAGAAACTTACAAATTACGAACAACTTTTAGCAAGTTTAGAATATCTCCTGACACAGTTTCAGGAAAATCAAGCCGAAAATTTACAAGTTCACGGTACTTATCTCAACCATCAAATGGAATACGCCAAAGCGTTTTTCCAACTGATGCAGCAGCAGAATTCTTTGTTGAGTGAAAGTAAATCGACAGAGGAAACTGCCAAACTCAAGCTAGTTGTCATGGAAAGCTTAGAGCGCAGCATGATGCAGTTTCACTCCCAACAAGGTGAAACTTTACGCATCCATGAGCAATACCTCCAAGAGCAGCTGGAATATACTAAAAACTTTTTCCAACTCATCCAACAAGAGTATTCTCTAATTATCTCAGGTGAGGGAGCTACTCAACTAACAGAGAAACTCAGCCACGGGGATTTCATTCCTTTTACCACAGAAACAACTGTTACGGATGCACCAGTACCCGCTACTACCAAGATAGTAGAAAGCCCGCCTCTACCTGTAATTGAGCCAGTAGCTAAAAATGCCTTAAATGTGACTCAACTACCTCTCCTGTCCGTTCCCCAGGTGGTAGAGGCTGTAGTTGAAACTCCCTACTCCCCACTTCCCACTCCCCACTTCGCCACTGTCGAGACAGTCGCGCCACCTGTCCCAGTAGTAGAACCCCAAACCGAGGTTGTAGTCAAAATTAGCTCACCTCCACTCAACGAAGTTGTTGCATTTACCCCAGAACCAGCACCCGTATCTAGTGCAACCATCGACATTGTTGACTTGGATAAAAACCTGTTAGCCATCACTAGCGACAAAACCGGCTACCCAGTCGAAATGCTGGAAATGGACATGGACATGGAGGCGGACTTAGGGATTGACTCGATCAAACGGGTAGAAATCCTGGGGGCGCTACAGGAAATGTACCCCAGCCTACCCAAGCCTAATTTGGAAGAACTTGCAGAAAAACGTACCATCGGCCAAGTTGTAGAGTATCTGCAATCCCATACTTCCAAAAATGTTTCTGTAGAAATTGCAGTTCACGAAGTACAACAAGTAACTGAGATTGCAATAGAGACTGCACCTGTAGTTGAGGTAGTTATTTCACCCGAACCAAGCGTAGTTGTCGCATTCACCCCAGAACCAGAACCCGCTACAAGTGATGAATTTGCAAACTTAGGTGAAACCTTGTTAGCCATCACCAGCGATAAGACCGGCTACCCAGTAGAGATGCTGGAACTGGAAATGGACATGGAAGCCGATTTAGGGATTGATTCGATTAAACGGGTGGAAATCTTGGGGGCAATGCAAGAAATGTACCCCAACTTACCCAAGCCGAATATCGAAGAACTCGGCGATCTCCGCACTATCGGCCAAATAGTCGATTACCTACAGCAGTTGGCTGGAGGTGAAAAAAAAAAGTCTGAACCTGAGTTTGTCCAACAGCGATCGCCGGAATTAGAGCATAATATCCAGCGCCATCCGGTAAAACTCAGAAGCCTACCACAGCCCGATTATTTGGATTTCACGTTACCAGAGGGACACATCGGTTTAATCACCGATGATGGTTCCCTCACTACTTATAAATTAACTGAATCCTTAATCGAGAAAGGCTGGAAAGTAGTAGTTATTAGCTTCCCCCAATCGCTGATCGCCCAGCAAGCGCCCTTACCCACAGGAGTAACCCGCGTCACCTTAGCAAACTTGAGTGAAGAACATCTCCAACAACAATTGCAAGCGATCGCATCTCACTGCGGAGCGATTGGGGCTTTCATCCATTTACATCCGATGTTTGTAGCAAATCACACCGGGAGTATTTCTTATAACGAATCAGAAAAGGCGATCGTCAAGCACGTATTTTTGATGGCGAAACACCTCAAACCTTCTCTAAACGAATCCGCAAAGTATGGACGTAGTTGTTTCTGCACAGTTGCTCACCTTGATGGAGCCTTCGGTTTAGAGTACAAAGTCAACTTTGGTGCGATCGGGGCTGGTTTATTTGGATTAACCAAAACTCTGAGATGGGAATGGCCAAAAGTATTTACTCGTGCGATCGACCTAAGTCCAAGACTTGATGCCAAACAGTCTGTACAAAACATCATTGCCGAGCTTCACGACCCCAATCTTTATATTAGTGAAGTTGGCTACGGCTCACAAGGACGAGTTACGATTATCGCTGATTAAAAAGCAGGGGCGTTGCTTTGCGGAATGATTTATACACGCAGAGGCGCAGAGACGCAGAGAGTATGAGGAGTTTTAGATTTCATTTCATCCCTTGATTTAGCAATGCCAAAAGCAGGTTAATCACTTCATCTTCTCTGTGTTTCTTCTCTTTGCGCCTCTGCGCGACGCCAGGTGCTTCTCCTTGCCGGAGACGCTGCGCGAACAAGTCGGCGGAGCCGCCCAACGCACTGGCTCCTCTGCGTGAGGTTTTCCTTTAATCGGCGACACCCAAGAAAGCAAATTTATCCAGATATTCACGAGGATTTATGATACAAACAGCCCCATCATCTGTCTTTGTCGTGAGCGGCGGTGCAAAAGGGATTACGGCTGAGTGTACTATCAGATTAGCACAGCAGCAACCCTGCAAATTTATCCTCCTCGGTCGCTCGGAACTATTAGAAACCGAGCCAGATTTTGCTCAAAATTCTGATGACTCCGCATTGAAAAAATGCATCATGGAAAATCTTCTTTCCCAAGGAGAGAAGCCGACACCCATGAATGTGCAAAAAATATATAACAAAATTACATCCAGCCGCGAAATTAAAAAGACTCTAGCCGCAATTGAAAAAACCGGAGCTAAAGCCGAATATATCAGCGTCGATGTCACAGATACGCCGGCTTTACAAGAAAAACTTGCCAATGCTGTGCAACATCTTGGCCCAATTACCGGAATCATCCACGGCGCGGGAAACTTGGCTGATAAGTTAATTGAAAAGAAAACAGAACAAGATTTTGAAAAAGTTTACACCGCCAAAGTTCAAGGTTTAGAAAACCTGTTGGCTTGCGTTAATCCTAATCAACTTCAGCATTTAGTTTTGTTTTCTTCAGTAACCGGATTTTACGGAAATCCCGGACAATCTGATTATGCGATCGCAAATGAAATTCTGAACAAATCAGCCCATATATTTAAGCAAAGTTATCCCTCATGTCATGTAGTCGCTATCAACTGGGGCGCTTGGGATAGTGGGATGGTGACAGCAGAATTAAAGAAGATTTTTCAAGAGCGAAAAATTGACATAATTCCGATTGCAGTCGGGGCGCAAATGCTCGTTAAAGAAATGGATAATGCCAATCATGGAACTGCACAAGTTGTCATTGGTAGCCCACTAGTTCCAATGGCGACAGAGTTAGATTCTGAACTACGAATCCATCGTATTCGTCGCCAAATGACATTAGAAGCTAATCCATTTTTACACGATCATACTATTGCTGGTTCTCCAGTTTTACCAGCAACTTGTGCAATGACCTGGATTATCAATGCTTCTGAACAATTATATCCTGGTTATCGGTTATTTTATTACCAAGATTTCAAAGTTTTGAAGGGGATTACTTTTAATGAAACATTAGCGAAGGAACATATTTTAGAAATAGAAGAGATTTCCAAAGTTAACCTTGAAAGCATCGAACTTAAAGCTAAAATTTCGAGTAAAAACCCCGAAGGAAAAATCCATTTTCACTTTAGCGCTCAACTCCATCTTCAGCGTGAAATCCCAGATGCACCCATCTATGAATCTCTCAATCTCGAACAAGATAACATCATCACCGCTACAGGAAAAGCTTTTTACCAAAATGGTGGGGCTACATTATTTCACGGCCCCGGTTTTCAAGAAGTTAAGAGGGTTTTAAACATCAGTCCTGAAAAAATCACCACAGAATGTCTTTGGCCAGAACTCAGCGCCCAGCAACAAGGACAATTCCCAGTTCAATGGGTAAATCCTTACACAACTGACTTGAGTATGCACGCCTTATGGATTTGGACACAACACTTTCATGAAGAAGGTTGTTTACCTGGGAAAGTCGAAAAATTTGAACAGTTTGAAGCGATACCACATAACGAAACATTTTACGTTTCTTGTGAAGTGATAGCTAAGACACCAAGTAGTGCGATCGCTAACTTCATCATACACGATCGCCAAGGTAAAATATACTCACGAATGCTCGGTGCTCATGCCATTATTTGGTCAATGAAAATGCTCAGAAGCTAGTAATTTTTCTTGAATTTTCACGCCATCAAAGCTAGCGCGAAACCTAACCCCCCAGCCCCCTTCCCTACGTTCGCGTAGCGGCACGAAGTGCGGGAAGGGGGAGAATTCCAAGCCTCTCCCCTTTAAGGGGAGAGATTTGGAGATAGGTTTCCATGTTCAAAGTTTGGGGAACAGCGTAAATCCTGCCTGTTAATTATCTCTTGCCTAATACCCAAACTCGGAGCATATCAGCAGTGGAAAAAATAGCCATCATCGGATTATCATGCCTATTCCCCGATGCTAAAAACCCTGAAGAATACTGGCAAAACATCGTTGATCAAAAAGATTCCACATCCTCTGCAACCGTCGAAGAAATCGGAGTAGATCCGACAATCTTTCACAATCCAGTTAAAGGTACACCAGACAAAACCTATTCCCTCACAGGCGGATACATCCGCAACTTTCAATTTAATCCATCTGAATACAATCTACCATCAGAATTTGTTTCTAGTTTAGATAACACCTTCAAATGGTCATTGTATGCTGCGAAACAAGCAATTGTACAAAGTGGTTATTGGGGGAATCAAACTGTCCTGGCAAAATGTGGCGTAATTTTAGGTAATTTGTCATTCCCAACCAAATTATCTAACCAGCTATTCTCTCCAATTTACCAGCAAGCGATCGCACCTGCTGTCAGAGAACTTTTGCAATACGAAGATTTTGATTTAGCTACTCTCCCAACTGCAACTAAAGCATCTTTATACAATGCCCTGATATCTGGTTTACCAGCATCTATCATTGCTCAAGCTCTATCTCTATCCCAGATTAATTTATGTCTGGATGCTGCTTGTTCGTCATCATTTTATGCTATTAAACTAGCATCTCATTACTTATGGTCACACAAAGCTGATGTCATGTTAGCTGGAGCCATCAGTTGTGCAGATTCTCTATTCGTGCGGATGTTATTTTCCGGTGTTCAAGGATATGCAGAAAATGGCATCAGCCGCCCCTTAGATAAATCCTCTAGAGGGCTAATTCCCGCCGATGGTGTTGGAATGGTGATGCTGAAGAGATATTCTGACGCCGTTAGAGATGGTGATAATATTCTCGCTACTATCTGCGGTAATGGACTCTCAAATGATGGCAAAGGCAAGCATCTACTTAGTCCGAATCCTAAAGGACAAGTTTTAGCTTTTGAACGAGCCTATAAGGAAGCGAAATTTAGTCCCAAAACCATCGATTATTTAGAGTGTCACGCCACAGGCACATTGCTAGGAGATACAACCGAATTCAACTCCATAGAAACATTCTTTGGTCAAAATCAAGCTGCGCCTCTGGTAGGTTCCGCTAAGGCAAATACTGGTCACTTGCTAACTGCTGCTGGCATGGTTGGCTTGACTAAGGTGATTTTGAGTATGTCGCATGGTCTAATTCCACCAACCATGAATGTTTCTGAACCTTTAACATCAGAAAATAGTACAATTTCCGCCGATAAAATTGTTAGAGCAGCTACAGCATGGCCTAATAATAACGCACCAATAAAACGGGCAGCTATTAGCGCTTTTGGTTTTGGTGGTACCAATTCTCATCTGATTTTAGAACAAGGAAATACAACACAACCAGTTGAATCAACTCCACCTGTTCCATCTGTAAAAGTCGCCATTGTCGGCATGGATGCCTTTTTCGGTAACTGCAATGGTTTGGATGCTTTTGAACGCAGTATTTATGATGGAACACAACATTTTACTTCCCTACCGCCTCAAAGATGGCATGGTATAGAAAACCAAGAAAATGTTTTGAAAGAGTACGGTTTAGCAGATGGTAAAGCACCAGTAGGGGCATATATCAAAGATTTTGAAATCGATACTTTATCGTGCAAAATCCCACCGAATGAAATCGAAAAGTTAAACCCACAACAATTGTTACTCCTGAAAGTTAGCGATCGCGCCGTGAAAGATGCGAAACTACAGGAGGGTGGCAATGTGGCGGTTATTGTCGCTGCTGAGACAGAATTTTCAGTACATCAGCTACAACAAAGATGGAATTTGTCTTGGCAAGTTAAAGACGGCTTACTCAATCAAGGAATTTCTTTACCTGCTGAATATCTGGCGCAACTGGAAACCATTGTTAAAGATAGCGTTCACCAACCAGTAGAAATCGGTGAATATGTAAGTCACATCGCCAACATCATGGCAAGTCGGATTTCAGCTTTATGGAATTTCACTGGCCCGGCATTCACCATCAGCGCCGGCGAAAATTCTGCCCTGAAAGCGTTGGAAGTGGCGCAAATGCTACTCGCTACGGGTGAAGTTGATGCAGTGGTTGTGGGTGCTGTAGATTTGTCCGGTGGTGTGGAAAATGTCTTGTTCCGCAATCAATTTGCACCAATTAATACGGGTGTGAATACGTTGGGTTATGACCAACAAGCAAATGGCTGGACTGTTGGCGAAGGTGCCGGTGCTGTCGTCCTCAAACGCTACGATGCTGCTAAAGAAGATAATGAACGCATCTATGCAGTCATTGATGCCATGAGTTTTGCACAAAGTCATTCTACTGACAGTAACGCTCTGGTAAAACCTGATGCTTCAGCTATCAGCAATGTCTGCAAACAAGCTTTCCAGATGGCAGATATTCAACCCACGGAGGTTAACTATGTAGAAGTCTTCGGTAGTGGCGTTTCCCAGCAGGATGAAGCGGAAATCACAGGTTTACTGCAAGCTTATCCGAAAGTGGGCAATGGTCTGCATTGTGCATTGGGCAGCGTCAAAGCCAATATCGGCCACACCTATACAGCATCGGGAATTGCTAGCTTAATCAAAACCGCTCTGTGTCTTTATTACAGGTACATTCCCGCCACACCCAAATGGTCTGGTGTTAAAACACCGCAAGTATGGGAAGGTAGCCCTTTCTATGTGGCAATGGAATCAAGACCTTGGTTTGTCGATAAAGGCGGCACACGCAGAGTAGCAGCAATTAATAGCATGGGTATTGATGGAAGTTACGCCCATTTAATCTTATCGGAAGAACCCAGCCAACAGGAGCGCGACAACAGATATTTGCAACAAATGCCTTTTCATTTGTTTCCTATAGCAGTTAGCGATCGCACCACTATCCCCGATCTTCTTAACCGTTTCCAACATACCATAGAAGCTAGTTCTTCTTTATCAGCCACCGCCAGCGAAATATTCGCTGCTTTTGAACAGCAATCTGATGTAAAATACGTCTTATCAATCACAGGACGTAACACAAAAGATTTACTCAAAGAAATTGAATCTGCCCGCAAAGGTGTAAACAATGCCTTTGAAAATGGCACAGATTGGCAAACCCCACTAGGCAGTTATTTCACAGCAAAACCATTGGGCAAAACTGGAGCAGTTGCTTATGTTTATCCCGCCGCAGTCAATTCTTATATTGGCATTGGTCGCAGTGTCTTCCGTTTATTTCCGAAAGTATTCGAGGACTTAAAAAGTAATAACCTTTACAACCGCGCTGCTGATGTTGAAAAGTTGGTTTATCCTAGAAGTTTACCTAAATTGACAACTAGGCAACTAGAAACTCTCGAAAAAGAATTGTTAGATGATTCACTGGCAATGTTTGAAAGTGAAATCGCCTTTGCTAGATATATGACAGCAATTTTTCGAGATGATTTTCAAGTCAAGCCGCAATCCGTTTTTGGCTATAGTTTGGGTGAAACTAGCATGATGGTTGCTCAAGGAGTTTGGAGTGATTTTGAGGGCGGAAGTAATACCTTAAACTCATCACCTTTATTTGGCGATAAGCTATCTGGTCCGAAAAATGCTGTACGTGAATATTGGGGATTAACGGATTCACCGAACAACAATTTTTGGAATACCTATGTTCTCATGGCGACTCCATCCCAAGTTAGAGAATGTCTTAAACATGAGAATCGTGTTTATCTAACTCAAATAAACACACCAGAAGAAGTATTAATTGCTGGTGATGATGCCGCTTGTAAGCGAGTGATTCAAACTTTAGGTTGCAATTCTTTCCCGGCTCCCTTCGACCACGTGATACACTGTGAGGCGATGCGATCGCAGTTTGAAGAAATCAAAAAAGTAAATACCTTACCATCCCAAAATCTTCCCGATATTGTGTTTTACTCAGCCGCAGATTATCAGCCAACTGCACTTGAAAGTAATGCAATTGCTCACAACATTGCCAAAGGATTGTGCCAAGAGCTTGATTTTCCGCAATTAGTTAACCGTGTCTACGGTGATGGTGTCAAAATATTTTTAGAAGCAGGTGCCGGTAGTGTTTGTTCACGATGGATTGATAAAATTCTCGACAACAAAGAACACATTACAGTTTCTCTGAATCGTCGAGGGATGGATGACCATGCTGCAATGGTAAAAGCATTAGCAAAACTACTCAGTCATCAAGTGAACGTGGATTTATCACCACTGTACAGTAAAGCCCAAGAAACAGCTAATCAAAATAAAGCAACTCTGAGAACAGTTACCTTGGGTGGAAAATCAATTGCTGCTGCTATTTTGAGCGACGAAAATCGCAAACTCGTTGAAGATTTCGCTGGGGATTTTAAGTGCGAACGCTTCAAAAAACAGCATCCAAATATACCTAATCTTCAACAATCTGAAATCGCAGATTCTCTTAATATTTCCAACCAAATAACCCAAGAAGAAAATTATTCCCCTAACATATTGCCTCAACTAGAAGAAGTCAAACCGAAAAATATCATTGATAACGTTTTTGAAACGAGAGAACAATTACAATCTTCTGAGTCAAGCGCAATTCGACAGCCAATTGCTCAAAAAATTACTAGCATCATCAGAATGTTTGATTTAAATAAGACTCAGTATCAAAAGCTCAATGCTAATAATTCCAAGATAACTAAAGCGCACACTACTTTTTTACAAGCTAGACAAGATTATAGTCAGCAAATGAGCGAAATCATTCAATTGCAACTAGCTTGCGCCCAAAACTTGCTTAATGACGAATCCTGACAATTCAAAATGTAGACTCCTGTCGATACGGTTCGGATAAGATCCCCCCGCCTACGGCGACCCGCTTAAAAAGGGAGTAAAGCAGGAAAATAGCCCCCCTTTTTAAGGGGGGCTGGGGGGATCGTCGAGTGATAAACAAGCTAACCAAACCGTATTAGAACTCCTTTCAAGAGTTTACATCCTTCAACATTCAGCTTTTATAATCCATTGTTTGTAATCCGAGGGATAACTGCTGTGACAACCGTAGATACGGTAATGAGTAAACACGATAATGGTCTTAATTTCTCTGCTTGGTCGCATAGCCAAAACCAGGTTTGGAAAGGTTCATTAGAATCTATATCTTTTGAGCAACAACCCATCAAAGATAAATTGATGGTATTAGATAAACCCTGCTACATCGTGAAAGTTGCCGGAAAAATCGGTGTCACTAATGAGGGGTATTTATCCCCTGCTGATAATGGCACAACAACACAAATCGAACTGTTAACATTTGCAGCACCAATCTGTATACAACAGTTTGGAGATCCGAATTTTCTCTCCTTTCATGGAGTAAAATATGCTTATGTTACTGGTGCAATGGCTGGCGGAATTGCTTCCGAAGAAATGGTCATTGCACTAGGGAAAGAACAAATTTTGAGTTCCTTTGGTGCAGGTGGTTTAACTCCAGAACGTTTGGAGGCAGCCATAAATTGCATTCAACAAGCTTTACCTCAAGGGCCTTATGCATTTAATTTAATTCACAGCCCTAATGAACCTGCGATTGAACGTCGGGCTGTGGATTTATACCTCAAATATCAAGTGAGAACAGTAGAAGCGTCTGCATTTCTCGACTTGACTCCGAACATTGTTTATTACCGTGTTGCTGGATTGGGGTTAAATAACGCCAATCAAATTGAAATCAAAAATAAAGTCATTGCCAAAATTTCCCGCCGAGAAGTTGCTACTAAATTTCTGCAACCAGCACCAGCTAGAATCCTCAAAGAACTTCTTGAACAAGGATTAATTACTGAGTTACAAGCAACCCTTGCAGCCAAAGTTCCAATGGCTGATGATATTACCGTCGAAGCTGATTCTGGAGGTCATACAGATAACCGTCCCTTAGTTTGTTTGTTACCTTCTATTATTGCCTTGCGGGATGAAATTCAAGCCCAATATCATTACCAAATACCCATTAGAATCGGAGTAGCAGGGGGAATTGGTACGCCCCAATCAGCATTAGCAGCTTTTATGATGGGTGCTGCTTATATAATGACTGGCTCAATTAATCAGTCATGCGTTGAATCTGGAGCTTGTGAACATACCAAAAAGTTATTAGCTCAAGCAGAAATGGCTGATGTGATGATGGCTCCAGCAGCAGATATGTTTGAAATGGGAGTCAAACTGCAAGTTCTCAAACGGGGTACGATGTTCCCCATGCGATCGCAGAAATTATTTGAACTCTATCGCGCTTATAATTCTATTGAAGAGATTCCTTTGGTAGAAAGAGAAAAATTAGAAAAACAAGTTTTTCGCAAAACTATTGCTGAAGTATGGGAAGGAACTGCGGCTTATTTGTCCCAAAAGAATCCTGAGAAACTGGGTAAAGCAGTTAATAATCCTAAACTAAAAATGGCGTTGATTTTCCGTTGGTATCTAGGATTATCTTCTCGTTGGTCTAGTTCTGGTGAAAAAGGTAGAGAAGTAGATTATCAAATTTGGTGTGGCCCGGCAATGGGCGGTTTCAATGACTGGGTACGCAGTTCCTACCTGTCTGAACCAAATAATCGTCAGGTAGTTGATGTTGCTAATCAAATTATGACTGGTGCGGCATTTTTGTATCGTGTCCAAAATTTGAAAATTCAAGGGCTGCAAGCTTCCGATTATTACAGTCAGTATCACCCTGTTCGTTCTACATCATTGTTGGAGATTTAAAAGTGACTATAAAACAGTCTTTCACAGCAGACGATATTCAAGTATTTTTGGTATCTAACTTAGCTAAGTTGCTAGGAGTATCAACTGATGAAATAGATGTCAAAGAACATTTAGAAAACTATGGTTTGGATTCAGCCCAAGCAATGATTCTAGTAAGTAACTTAGAAAAGTTGCTAGGATTTCAACCATCTCCATTGCTTCTGTGGCATTACCCAAATATTGAAGCTCTTTCGCAGCGTTTAGCTGAAGAAGTGCAAGAAGATTCACCGATTCAAGATACAGGGGTGACATCTTCTAATGCTGCACCCTCAATTCTAGATTTAGGTGCCGAGGCAGTTCTTGACCCTACAATCCATCCCGGTGCTGCATCTAATGTGCTTGTAGGTGAACCCAAGAAAATCTTTTTAACTGGAGGAACAGGCTTTTTAGGAGCTTTTGTCATCCGAGAATTGCTACAGGAAACCAATGCGGATATCTATTGCTTAGTGCGTGCTGCTAATGCCGAAGAAGGCAAAAGCAAACTACAAAATAATCTGCAACAGTATGCAATTTGGCAGGAAGAATTTAATTCTAGAATTATTCCGATTGTCGGCGATTTATCTCAGCCATTGTTAGGTCTTGGCTCTGAACAGTTTCAATTTTTAGCTGCCAATATTGATACTATCTATCATAGTGGTGCTTTGTTGAATTATGTTTTTCCATACTCTGCACTGAAGGCAGCCAATGTTTTAGGAACTCAAGAAGTTTTGAGATTGGCTTGTCAAATTAAAGTCAAGCCTGTACATTACGTTTCTAGCGTTGCTGTTTTTGAATCGACCGCTTATGCTGGCAAGGTTGTCAAAGAACAGGATGAATTCAATCATTGGGAAGGTATTTATCTTGGTTACTCTCAAACTAAATGGGTAGCTGAAAAGTTAGTTAAGATTGCTCGTGACCGAGGACTTCCTGTAACTATCTATAGACCACCTCTGATCTCAGGAGATAGCACAACAGGGATTTGTAACACACATGACTTTATCAATTTGATGACCAAAGGCTGTCTACAAATGGGAAGTTTCCCTGATGTAGATTATATGTTAGATATGTCACCTGTGGACTATGTAAGTAAAGCCATTGTTTATCTATCAAGACAAAAACAATCCATAGGTAAAGCTTTCAATTTACAACATCCCCAACCTGCCGCTTTGAAAATGCTAATTGAGTGGATACGCTCATTTGGTTATTCAGTTGAGATGATTCCCTACGAAAAATGGCAATCAGAGTTAATCAATAATGTGTCTTCTGTAGACAATCCTTTGTACACTCTGCGACCCTTTTTACTGGAACGCTGGTCTGATGAACAACTGACTATTCCTGATTTGTACCTACAAGCTAGAAGACCTCATATTAGCTGCCAAGATACCCTCGTTGCACTAGCAGGTAGTTCTATTGTTTGTCACCCAATTGACTCTCAATTATTTATGACTTATACCGCCTACTTGATTCAAAGCGGCTTCTTAAATATCGCTTAGTAATTCACAATTTGCGTAGGATGTGTTAGGAACATAACACACCCTACCAAACAGAAGTTTTGTATTTTTTTTAGTCCACTAAACAACCAATATTTTTGATGCCAGCCAAAAATATTATACCAACGGTGGCATAATTGCCCTGTTTTTTATGTTCAAAAATATAATTTTTTAGAATTTACAACTTGACAGAAAGAATCGAGTATACAATGGTTAGTGTCGGACGTGAAAGTTTGATTTTACCCACTATTATGGGTAATTAAATACGTTTATATAGGGCGATACCTGGCGAGAATCAGCTACGCATCTACGCTAGCAGTCTGAAATAACCAGCTTTTCTTGATGCTCAACTTTTTCGATGCATAAGTCCTAAATTTACGCTTGGACTGCTACATCTATCCAAGGCATCACACAAGCATTTGAAAGAGTAATAACTCAAGACATTTCTCGTCGGTTGAGATATTACGCCTACTTAATTGTAGAACGAGAACGACTGTAAATGCAACGCAGCTTCATCAAATTGAATTCACTAACATTATTACATGAACACAACACATCAAGGACAGGGCAAAAAAACTGCTCTTATTACTGGGGCAGCCGGTGGAATTGGTTATCAATTAGCGTGTATTTTTGCTGCTCATGATTATAATCTGGTCTTAGTAGATAGAAACGGGGCAAAGCTTGTAGAAATTGCAGTTAAATTCCAAAAAGAATTTGGAAATTTGGTCAAAACTATTGTTAAGGATCTATCTATATCAACAGCTCCTGAAGAAATTTTCACAGAGTTGCAAAAAGCCGATATTAAGGTTGATGTGCTGGTAAATAATGCTGGATTTGGTATCTATGGATTATTTCACGAAACAGACCTAGCTACTGAACTAGAAATGCTACAGGTAAATTTGGTCTGTCTCACCCATTTAACTAAGCTATTTGTGAAGCACATGGTAAAGCAAGGTGAGGGAAAAATATTAAACGTCGCCTCAGCCGCTGCCTTTCAACCAGGGCCTTTGATGGCAGTTTATTTTGCTACTAAAGCCTATATCTTATCTTTTTCAGAAGCGATCGCTAATGAATTAGAAGGTACTGGTGTCACTGTGACAGTTCTTTGCCCAGGGTCAACCGCATCTGCCTTTCATGAAAGAACAGGAATGGCTGACTCTAAGTTAGTCAAGGGCAAGAGGATGATGGATGCACAAACAGTAGCCGAAATTGGTTTTCGCGCCTTAATGAAGGGCAAAACCATTGTTATTCCCGGTTTGCTCAATAAAATACTGGCAAAAAGCGTCAGATTTGTACCTAGAAATCTGGTGACTAAAATTGTAAGAAATATGCAGGAAGATAAGTAAGCAGGTTGTCATTGGTCATTTGTCCGCAAAATCTCTTTTGTTTCACCCAAGAGATGATCTTAATCAACATCAATACTGCCAACACTTTAAGTTACAGCTAAAATTTTCTACAGCAACAGCAGCAACATAATTGTTAGCAGGTACTAGTTCAAAAAGACTCCAGTCTTCAGTTATCTGTAACTTGGCTGGTTCTGTGGGAGTTAGCGATACTTCAATTTGCTCTAGCTGGGATAGTCCGTCTCCAGTTGCTTTTAAATAAGCTTCCTTGCAAGTCCAGTAACGGAAAAATACCTTTTGCTGTTGGTTGGGAGATAGCGATCGCAACATCTGATATTCTCTTGGTAAAAAGAACCGTTTAGTAAGAGCTTCTATATCAGACATCGGGCGAATATATTCTAGGTCTACACCAATTTGGTGAGTGCAATTTACCGCACATAAACCCAACCCTTGCGAGTGAGATAAGTTAAACGAAAGTCCAGTATCAGCAAATGTATCTGCTAATACTGGTTTGCCACGCTGTTGATAATTAAACTGCACTTGTGATGGCTTGATATCCAAGTAGCGACCTATTATAGTTCGCAGAATACCCCGACCAGCGACGAAATGCTGCTGATGCTTTGGAAAATAAAACCGTTCAGCACGAGCAATTTCGTCGCTGGAAAGAGTTTCTCTCAAATGTTGTAACTGTGTTTCTGGTTGGTCAAGTTCTATGCGCCAGAGATGAATCTCATCAGGTAACAAAGTTAAATTTGTTGGTGCAGGTAGCCAGAGATGATCAGCCGTCATGATAATTCGTAATTGTTATCTTTGCCATTGATTGAGCCAGCGTACTTGACCAATCCAGTCAGCAGCTTGTGTCTCTACAAGTAGACAATCTAAAGCAGTAATCAAACTAGATAGATTCCAACTATTTTGGGCAGCTAAAATAATCCCATTGTGGTTAGGATAGCTTTGTGCCAGAACTAAAAAATCGCGGATATTGAAAGTAAAAATACATCTTCCTCTAGCAGTAGCTCCTAATAACTGGGTTTCATCAGTTGCATCTAAAGGCATCCAACCAGTGGGAGTTCGGGTGACATCATGACCCTGATTAATCAAAGCTAAATGCAAAGCTTTAATTGATGTATCAGCATCTAAATGTAATAGAGCCTTAGACATTGTGAACTGATTCGAGAGCTACTTCAGATGCCATCGCTTCATCGATTTCTTGCTGATGGACAGCATAAAAAGCCAGGGCTGCATCCACCTGAGCCTCACTCAAATCATACTCAGCAGCAATTTGCTCTGCGGATAATCCCCATTGTTGAGATGCGATGACTAAAGTCTGCACCCGCAAGCCAGTTCCATGCACTATTGGCACTGCTAAACCACTAGCGCCCCGACGGTAAGTAAGCTCAGGAAATATAAGATATTCATGATGCTCAGTTAAAATCTCGACCTTTTCAGCTACAGCCGAGACAATAAATTGCTCAAGAGAAACGCCAAGGCTTGCAGCATATCTTTGGGCTTTTTGTCGTAACAGAGGAGGCAAATTAAAAGAGTCAGATGTCATCTATATATTCTTGCTACCTACTGAATAATAACATTTTGCTAAACAAATCCTATCTTAATCTTTGCCATGAAAGGCAATCCTAAGATAAGACTCCTCTTTTATTTCTAAATTCCGAATTATAAATTACGCTGTTGCTCCAACCATTGTAAAACCCGATTCCATGCCCACCACGGGTCAGGATCTTGTAATTGGCGCTGACAGTCTTTGCTACTCAAATAACCAACATGACCGCCGTACTGAGTGAGTAACAAATCTATTGCGGAATTGCGATCGCAAGCATCTTGCAATTCTGGTATGATGGCTGGGTCAAAAAGCGGGTCATCGGCAGCATATATAATCAAAGTCGGTTTCGAGATTTGCGGCAATATTTGTAGAGCGCTGCTGGCTTGGTAATATGCTTCCACAGAAGCAAAACCCAGCCGATTAATTACCAATTCATTATCAAAACCCCAGATACTATTTGCCCGTTCAATTGCTTCTGGGTCAAGGCTTCCAGGATGAGCATCATGTATTCGCCATGCGAGGTTTTTTAAATTCTGGGCAATTCCCTTTTCCAAATATCTGCCGAAGGGCTTTGTAACTAGATAAGATAGCGATCGCTCCGAATCCAAACTGGGACAAATCACCATACCTCCACCAATATCACTATCTTTTAGTCCCAAATCTTCATGCTCTTTAATCACTTCACCAGATACCTTCACCGCCCATAAGGCTAATTGTCCTCCTAAAGAATACCCTGTAAACCAAAATTTTCCCGGACATCCCATGGCCTTAGCAGCAGCAGCGATGCGAACAAAATCTTCTCCTTCATACAGACCATCGGAAGTTAGAGTCGGCGAAAATTCGGCAGTTTTGCCGTGGGCACGCCAATCAAATAACACTACAGCATATCCTTGAGCGTAAGCCTTACGTCCTAGCACTCTCAAAAACCATTCTGTCTCTAACTCTCCAGTAATCCCATAAGTACCGATAATCGTGCTGTGAGCATTTTCAGGGATGGCAACCAAGCCAAAAATTGGCACACCTTGGCCACCTGTAAATATTTTTTCGTGATAAGACGGTTCTGGTAATAGAGTCGTGCTTTTCCAGTAACGGCTTCCCCACAAAGCTGTGTATACAGTCATCATCACACCGTTTTGTAAAAACCAAGACGGATTGTAGGGGCGAGCATAACACATCATAGATTATAAGATTTTGTTTAGTTGAGTCTTGATTTCACAGTCATTTAATCTTAATATTTATGTAAGATTTAAAAACTTTTTCATAATCGATGCAGAAATCTTTGTATCTAGACAAAGCTCCTATTTATCCTTAGTCAAGTAGTAATAATTTTTTAAGAATGCCGAGGATTCTTGTCATAGACGATGACCCAGCGATTTCAGAACTAGTTGCCGTCAACTTGGAAATGGCTGGCTACGATGTTAGTCAAGCTGAAGACGGCATTAAAGGTCAAGCGCTGGCTCTCCAGCTACAACCAGACTTGATAATGCTCGATTTAATGTTGCCCAGAGTCGATGGATTTACCGTTTGCCAACGCCTGCGTCGTGACGATCGCACCTCTGAGATTCCCGTATTAATGTTGACGGCTTTGAGCCAAACTCAGAACAAGGTAGACGGCTTCAATGCTGGCGCAGATGACTACCTCACCAAACCTTTTGAATTAGAAGAAATGCTAGCACGGGTGCGGGCACTTTTGCGGCGTACTGATCGCATTCCTCAAGCAGCAAAGCATAGTGAGATTCTTAATTATGCTTCACTGACCCTTGTTCCCGAAAGATTTGAAGCGATATGGTTCAATGAAACTGTAAAATTGACTCATTTGGAATTTGAGCTACTTCACTGCTTGCTTCAACGCCACGGTCAAACAGTTTCCCCTAGCGAAATCCTCAAAGAAGTTTGGGGCTATGATCCTGATGACGATATTGAAACGATTCGAGTCCATATTCGCCACTTGAGAACCAAGCTAGAACCAGATCCCCGCCATCCCCGCTATATCAAGACAGTTTATGGTGCTGGATATTGTCTGGAGTTACCCAGTATACCTCAGGCGAGTGAAGGGGCTTCTGTGACAGTCATTTGATGAAATTACGCTAAATTTCCTCAAACTTTGCGATGAGGTGTAGAGATGTTGCACTGCAACGTCTCTACAAGCCTGAACCACAGGCAAATTATCTGATCCCAAGGGTATTGATCTAAAGTCAAGTGACGATACTACGCAGTTTGAGTGTCGTTAATAGGCACTTCATTTGTAACAGCTTTCAAGCGGCCGGCTGTGCTTCTGCGGATGCGTTCACTTTTGCGAACACCACCCGCCATTTCATATTCGCAGCTGTCTTTGCCGTATTTAAAAGCAATTCCCAGTAGCATTTGGTCAGAGAGAGTATTTAAGGTTTTTTCTAATTCATCAATCTCGCTTTTGTATGAGTCTACCACGGCTAAAGCCGTGTTATACGCACTTATCTTGGTACGTAGATGATCCATTAGTTCTATTAAATGTTTTAAGTTGCGTTCATCTCCAAAATCCATCTTTGGGTCAATTGCTTTGAGACTAGCAGATCTCAACACAGCTTTTTCTAAAACGCGGGATGTACGTTTTTGACGAGTCATAAAGGCATTCCTTTGAGAAAGTTATAGAACTAGCTTGCCTTAATATCTAGGCATTTCAGTTCAGCAAATTTAACTAAATAATGTATTTTTTCTCACGAGATTTTCAAGTATTAGCGTAAGTTACTGATATTTATTGCATATATAATAGTTATATTTATACCTGTAAAAAACTCTAGGTGGGGTAACCTATATAGTCTTTGTAACTTTAGCAGTCTTAACAAAAATTTCGATGTTGGTAACGACAAACGTGGTTTTAGTCAGAAAATTGCGGCGTTGGTAACGACAAGCGTGATTTTAATCAGAAAATTGCGGCGTTGGTAACGACAAGCGTGATTTTAATCAGAAACCATAGATAAGCTGAAAACATCTAATTTGTATAACCGAATTAAATATAAATCTTGTGGGGCAGGCATCTTGCCGACTTTTGGTTAGGCGCGGGCGCTTGTGTAGTCGTTCTTCCACACTCAGGGTAATGAGAAAGAGCATTTTTGTTGGATAGTCGCAAACGGCTCCCAATACCTTTGGGTTATTGATAATTTAGTGTTCGGAGATCCCCTCAAGCCCCCTTAAAAAGGGGGGCTAATATCTCTTTTACCGCCTTTTTAAGGGGATCGCCGCAGGCGGGGGGATCTTAACTAAGTATTGTCCCTGTTCCCGGCTTGCTCAGACTTTTGGCTCTTGTTAATGACCAAATTCTGTGACAATGATTAACAACAAGCCAGAATACTGTATCTAAGCTACTCATGAGCCAGAGTTCTCAAAACAGCCCTTTGCCACTCAAACCTGTTCAATCATATTTCCATTGGTTGTACGCTTTCTGGAAATTCTCTCGCCCTCACACGATTATCGGTACAAGTCTGAGTGTGTTGAGTTTATATTTAGTTGCCATTGCCATTAATAATCGTACTGATTCCCTACTCCCTGTTTTCGGCGCATGGATTGCTTGTCTGTGTGGCAATGTCTACATTGTGGGGCTGAATCAATTAGAAGATGTGGAAATTGACAAGGTTAATAAGCCTCATTTACCCTTAGCATCTGGTGAATTTTCCCGTCAGACAGGGCAATTAATTGTTGCTTTTACTGGGGTTTTGGCGTTAGTTGTGGCGTGGCTAACTGGGCCGTTTTTATTGGGCATGGTGGGGATTAGTTTGGCGATTGGTACAGCTTATTCTTTACCACCAATTCGCTTGAAGCAATTTCCCTTTTGGGCGGCGCTGTGTATTTTTTCGGTGCGCGGTACAATCGTTAATCTGGGGCTGTATCTGCACTATAGCTGGGCATTGCAACAAGGCCAAACAATTCCACCTGTGGTCTGGGTGTTGACATTGTTTATTTTGGTGTTTACCTTTGCGATCGCTATCTTTAAAGATATACCAGATATGGAAGGCGATCGCCTCTACAATATTTCCACGTTTACCATCCAACTCGGTTCGCAAGCTGTATTTAATCTGGCTCTTTGGGTGATAACTGTCTGCTATTCGGGAATAATTCTGGTTGGTGTGTTACATATAGCCTCAGTTAACTCGATATTTCTGATAATTACTCATCTGGCGCTGTTGCTTTGGATGTGGTTGCGGAGTTTGGCGGTAAACTTAGAAGATAAAAGTGCGATCGCTCAATTCTATCAGTTTATCTGGAAACTCTTTTTTATCGAATATCTAATTTTTCCTATCGCCTGTTTTTTGGCTTAGATAATGCTAGAAACCTTTCCCACCAGTTCTCTGATTGCGGCGATTGTTGTTGTTTTGAGTTTGTCACTCCTGGGATATTTCGCTTGGAAAACTTTGATTACTTCAAACTTGTTTCAAAAAGGCGTTAATCTTTATCAAGCAAAAGATTACCCAGGTGCAGAAGCAGCATTTCGTCAGGTGATTTCGATCAACTCGACTAATGATGTGGTTCGCTTATTTTTAGGAGATGTTTTAAATCAACAAGGACAAGTAGAGGAAGCAACAGAATTATTCCGAGAAGCAATTCGCCGCAGTCCGAAAAAGGCTGATGCTTACTTGCGTCTGGCAAATGTTTTAATGCAGCAAGAGAGACAAGAAGAAGCCAAGGGTAATCTATTACAGGCTAGAGATTTATTGCAAAAACAACGCCAACCTGAAAAAGCTGAAAAAATCACTCATCTGCTGGATAAAATTAGTGTCAAACCCCAGAATAATTCGTAATGGGCTACGCCCCGGTACGCTAACGTAATTCGTAATTCGCTCAGATGTTTTTTACCTAATCAATTGCGCGGCGGAATTGAAAAACTGACGACACAACCCCTTAGTAACTAAAAGTGTTGTCAATAAGTTAGCCAAAACAACCATGAACATAATTACAATTTCGTAGGATACGGCATCCAGAGGTTTAACAGCAGCTAATAACTGTCCGGTGGTAATTCCTGGGATTGCGACCATACCTATGAGGATCATTTGATTAAGACCGGGAATCAATCCGGCTCTGATGGCATCTTTGCGATACTGGCTAACTGCTTGCTCTGGAGTTGCACCCAAGCTTAAGTGGGTTTCGATTTCGAGATGACTGGAATTAATAGTACTAACAAGACGTTCGCCAGCGATCGCAGCTGCATTCATCGCATTACCTAAGACTATCCCTGCTAGGGGAATTATATATTGTGGTTCATACCATCTATCTGGTTGAATAATCAAGAAGTTGGCATACAGCACTGTTAGGACGGTACTAATTAAAATTGCACCCCACACCAAAGGCAACACATAAGGAATTTTTTGGCTGATCCGATTTCGTGCGACAATCGCCGTAATTGTCAGCATTATTGCTAATAACGCCAATATCGCCCAAGCATTGTCTAAAGCAAAGATAAAATCTAAAATGTATCCTAATACAAGTAGTTGTAAGATGCTTCTGCCAGTGGCAAGGGCTAAGTTCAACTCTAGTCCTAATTTTTCCCAGGCAGATAAACCAATGGCGATCGCCATCAATCCCACGGCAATAGCTAAATCCACCAAATCTAGCTTAATTAGCTCCTGCATCGGTTCTCTATTTCCTGGTATTTTTTTCTCAAAGCAGCACCCACATCTGGAACTTTGATTCGATGTGTTGGATCTGGGTTAATATATATCACCTATATCACCTTTTTTATTAAGAGATGGTAGCCTTGACCACATAAAAGCTCAGTAAAAACCCCAATGGATAAGTATCTTGGGCGATAGTCTTTTAATAGCTCTTTGATGAACAATTCAATAAGCATAAATTGACTGTCGAAGTGCATTTTTTGTATCTTCCGATAAAATGAGAACTCATGATCCAAAGTGTAAATACCATCCCTGCATTTGATATCAAGCAGCAATATACCACCATCGAAGCAGAAGTGAGTGCAGCCGTGTTAGAGGTTCTGGCTTCTGGTCGTTATATTGGCGGCCCTTTAGTCGAAGGTTTTGAGCAACAGTTTGCCGCCTATCATAGTGTTAGTGAATGTGTGGCTTGTAATTCTGGTACTGATGCGCTCTACTTAGCGTTACGAGTCTTAGGAATTGGTGTAGGTGATGAAGTGATTACAACACCTTTCACCTTTATTGCTACTGCTGAAGTAATTAGCGCCGTGGGTGCAAAACCGATTTTCGTTGATATTGACGCTACTAAATTTAATTTGGATGTAGAGCAAATAACGGCGGCGATTACACCAAAAACTAAAGCTATTATCCCAGTTCACCTATTTGGGCAACCTGTGGATATGACATCTTTGATGGCGATCGCTCAGTCTCGCAATTTATCAGTAATTGAAGATTGCGCTCAGTCTACAGGCGCAATTTGGGGTAATCAAAAAGTCGGAAGTATTGGACATATTGGTTGCTTTAGTTTTTATCCGACCAAAAATCTTGGTGGGTGCGGCGATGGCGGAGCAATCACGACTAATGACCCAGCGATCGCTACTAAACTGCGAATACTACGGGATCATGGGAGTAAAGTTCGATATTTACACGAGGAGATCGGTGTAAATAGTCGCTTGGATGCTCTACAAGCGGCTATTTTGCAGATTAAACTCCGTTATTTGGATATTTGGAATGCTCGGCGGCGAGAGATCGCCAATTATTATTATCAATACCTGTGTCAAGTTCCGGCGATCGTCGCGCCTCAAGAATTACCTGGGGGTATTGGAGTATGGAATCAATACACTATTCGCATTTCAGGCGAAGGGCGAAATGGTTCTAGCGCCAAATATCGAGATTTGGTACGTAGTCAATTGCAAGAGCAGGGTGTGAGTTCAATGACTTACTACCCGTACCCTTTACATTTGCAGCCAGTTTATCAAAGTCTAGGCTATCAAATTGGGGATTTTCCAATAGCAGAGCAAGCTTGCCATGAAGTCATATCCTTGCCTATGTTCCCGGAATTGACACAACAACAACAAGACCAAGTGATTTATGCGTTGAAAGAAGTTATGAGTTAGAAGTAGAGACAATACGGTTCGGATAAGATCCCCCCGCCTGTGGCGACCCCCATAAAAAGGGGGTAAAATAGATATTAGCCCCCCTTTTTAAGGGGGGTTGGGGGGATCTCCGAGAGGCAAACATTTTAACCAAACCGTATTGGAAGTAAAGACACTATGAATCGCGTCTCTACAAGAGTTTGGAGTTTTGAAGAAACAAGTTTCTTCAATTCATCACTCCTAACTCAGCACTCTTAACTCAGCACTCAGCACTCTCACAGTATCTAAGGCTTCTACTAAGCCACGCACAGCAGCAATCATTGCTATTTCGCTATTAAGTTGATTAATGGCGGAACCAACGCCAACACCAGCAGCACCAGCAGCGATCGCTAATGGTGCGGTAACGTTAGAAATGCCTGAAGCACACAATACTGGCACTGACACTGCACGCGAAATTTCAAAAGCTGCTGCCAAGGTGGGGGCAGCTTTTTCAATTAATCCTAGAGTTCCAGGGTGAACTGGGTTACTGCTAGTGCCGCCTTCGGTTTGAATAATGTCCGCTCCAGCTTTCACCAGTTCTTCTGCTAACTGTACCTGTTGATCTAGTTTCAGAATGTGGGGAACGGTGACAGAGAGGATAATTTCCGGGAAGAGAGCGCGGGTTTGCTTAGTTAGCGCTAGCACTTCCAGAGCCTCAAAGCGTCGTCCTTGAGCATAGAAGGAATCGAAATTCCCGATTTCAATTAAATCAGCACCAGCTGCCACAGCTGGCACAAATTTCTCTGGTTCTACTGCTGATACACAAATTGGTAAATTTGTCAAACTTTTAACTAGCTGGACTAAGGCTGGATCGGCGGCACTATCGACAAAAGTAGCACCGCCCAGTTCAGCAGCTTTAACAGTAGCAGCGACGCTAGCCGCATCGAAGTTATTCAAGCCGCTGATCACTTTCAGAACGCGGCGGTTATTAAATGCACGTTGGAGTGTGGAACGCATCGTCATAGTTTGGCTTTTGAAGCTACGAAAATTAGGTATATTCTACCGTTCCTCAGTTGATGAGAGACGAAATCACGATAGCAGTTGCCAAATCTTGATAGTTTTATGCTTTTTTTCGGATTTGCGATCGCTATAGCAATCCTAAATCATTTGTAAGTAACAAGATTCCTCACTTTTCTAAAAAGTGAGGAATCTTGGCTTTTCAATTACTCTTTAATGAACCTGCTCATTCATCACTTGGTTGATCAATTAAAGCTGGGTTACTTTTACGTTCTTCTGGTGACTGCTCCCGAATAACATCGTCCATTTTTGGAGGGTGTTTAATTTTGTCCAATACCTCTGGACTTAATTGTGATTCATCACCTTCTGGATTCGACTTCTCAGCTTGACTAGGAACTGTTTCCTTATTCATCACTATTTCCCCAAACTTATATGCCAAGCTTAAGTTCTTCTGTGGTGAGGTACACACTATCTTGGGACTTAATTTCACACAGCGGCGGGTAAGAGAGGCGATCGCATAGCCCACACTTCTCTTTTAGTAAGTGTGATCGGAATTATCGGGACGTTGACGGAATGGAGTTTTATAAGCATTTTTTGAGGGTGCGATCGCGCTTTTGCTCGAATTCCCCGCATCATTTATTTGCAAGCTGGTAATTATACTCAAATTATGTGGTGCTAAATGATTAGTCAAATTAACTTTGGCAGATCGATTGTCTGTATACTTAATCTGGTTAATGAGTAGGATTTATATACCATCAGTGTAGTAGCAGCATCTATGTAATAGTAGCTGCTCGCTTTATATTTTTCATGGGTTCGACAGTGAAGTTTAACCCCGTATTTTGTCGTAGTCTTTTTCAAAAATCAAACCGAATTCCGATATTCAATCTATAAGAATACTTGTTCAAATTTCACAAAAGGAAAAATATGCCAGGAACTACATTCACGACGGCTCAAAACATTGGTATCCTCAAATCTTTTAACTACAATGATGCTATAAGCAATGTAAATCCACTAGATTACTACAAATTTTCCCTGACAGGCACAAATGATATTACTTTGCTTTTGAATGGAGTGACTCAAAACTATCTTTATGCCAAAATCTATTACGACAAGAATAATAATGGATTGATTGAAAGTGGAGAAGAACTTTACTCT
>NZ_JBGTFY010000041.1:0-9745 GCF_041747015.1 Nostoc sp. | reverse complement strand
GTTGGCATTGCGGATGCGCGTCAGCATATCTGCAATTGTGTCGTTAGCCGCCATCGTTCCCTCTATTGATGAACTTCTTGATCGCGAAAGGGCATTCCTAATTCTTTAAGTAAGGCGCGACCCTCTTCGTCGTTTTTTGCTGTGGTGATAATGGAAATATCCATCCCACGCACTTGATCGATGCTGTCGTACTCGACTTCTGGAAAAATTAGCTGTTCTCTCACACCCAGAGTATAATTACCGCGTCCGTCAAAGCTTTTAGGGCTAACGCCGCGAAAATCTCGAATTCTGGGTAGTGACAGGCTAACGAGTCGGTCGAAAAAGGCATACATCCGTTCCGCTCTGAGAGTAACCATGATCCCCACAGGCATCCCTTGACGAATCTTAAAGCCAGCGATCGCCTTTTTCGCCCGTGTCACCACTGGTTTTTGACCTGTTACCAAGGCAATTTCGTTGATGGATGCCTCTAAGGACTTGGCATTTTGAGCCGCTTCACCCAAACCTCGGTTAATCGTCACCTTTACCAACTTCGGGACTTGATGAACGTTGGTATATTGAAACTGATTGATCAGTTTGGGGACGATTGTCTCTTGATATAAGCTTTTGAGTCTTGTTGTTGGCATAGTTTTTTGTCCTGATATCCCTGGTCTTGGTCAGGGAAGCTTTATTGTCCTTTGTTATTTGTCCTTTGTCCTTTGTCTTTTTACTAATGACTAATGACTAATGACTATTTATCCAGAATCTCGCCAGTTTTCTTGAGTTTTCTGACTTTTTTGCCTTCTGAGGTAAAGGTATAACAAACACGACTGGCAACGTTTTGCTTGGTGGAATAAAGCATGACGTTGGAGCTATGAATCGGGAATTCTTGGGTAATAATTCGCCCTGATTCCCCTTCTTGCTGGGGTTTGACGTGCTTGGTTTTAATGTTGACACCTTTGACAATAACTTTACTCAGTTGGGGAAGTGCCTGAGTAATTTCGCCAACTTTTCCTTTATCTTTGCCAGCAATCACTTGCACAGTGTCGCCAGTTTTGACGTGCATTTTGTGGAATACTTTGGGCGTACCTTGTTTGGTTGCCATTAAAGCACCTCCGGAGCCAGAGAAACAATTTTAGTAAAGTTCTTATCGCGCAGTTCCCGTGCAACTGGGCCAAAAACCCGTGTGCCTCTGGGATTACCATCTTTATTGATGATTACGGCGGCATTATCATCAAAGCGAATACTCATGCCACTGTCACGAGATACAGCTTTCCGAGTTCGGACAATTACTGCTTCCACCACATCAGACTTTTTTACAGCCATGTTGGGTGTAGCATCTTTAACAACTGCGATGATTTTATCACCGATAAAACCATAACGACGGTTGCCTCCGCCTAAGATGCGGATGCACATTAGTTTGCGGGCGCCGCTATTATCTGCGACATTCAGGTAAGTCTGGGGTTGAATCACAATTATGCTCCCTTGTAATGTTGTTAGAAACTAACAACGATGAGGTTTAAGCTGGTTTGACGTTGAGGACTTCTGTGATTTTCCAGCGCTTGGTTTTGCTCAGGGGTCTAGTTTCCTGAATGCGAACGCGATCGCCTACTTTACACTGATTTTCTTCGTCGTGAACTTTATATCGTTGGGTGTTGACTACAATCTTGCCGTACTTGGGATGAGGAGCGCGGTTTTCTATGGCGACTACCACAGTTTTTTGCATTTTATCGCTCACTACCAAGCCAACTCGTTCTTTGACTGCCATAATCTCCTACTTTTCTTCTTTAGCCGATTGACTTGCTGTCCGTTTGCGTTCTGTTTCTAGCGTCAGCAATTGGGCTAGGCGGTGTCGCATTTGTCGGAACTGATGGGGCTTTTCTAGTTGTCTGGTGGCTTTTTGTAAACGCAACTGAAATAGTTGTCTTTTGATCGCGACAATTTCCTCAGAGAGTTTCTCGTCACTTAATTCTCTAGCTTCTGACATTTTGGGAAGAGGCATAAGCTACTCCTGCTCCTGCGGTTGAGGGCGCACAATAAACTTGGTTTTTATGGGCAGTTTAAATGAAGCCAGGCGCATAGCTTCACGGGCAATTTCTTCAGTAACTCCACCGATTTCAAACAAAATTCGCCCTGGCTTGACTACAGCTACCCAATATTCTGGATTACCTTTACCCGAACCCATCCGGGTTTCAGCAGGACGCATGGTTACAGGTTTATCAGGGAAAATCCGAATCCAGATTTGTCCACCCCGACGAATATAACGGGTCATTGCCCGACGGGAAGCCTCGATTTGCCGGGCTGTAATCCAAGCAGGTTCTTGCGCTTGGAGTGCAAAATCACCGAAGTTGAGGGTGCTGCCACGGGTGGCTAGTCCCTCCATCCGTCCGCGCTGTTGTTTGCGGAATTTAGTTCTTCTAGGACTTAACATGGTTTGTCACTTGTCATTTGTCATTTATCATTTGTCATTTGTCATCTGCCATTTACTAATGACTAATAACTAATGACTAATGACGATTTATCCTTCATTTGATCGATCTTCAAATTGCTGGCGACGACGTTGTTGTTGACGACGACGGGGTTCACGATCGCGATCGCCGCGATCGCGTGGATCGCGGGTTGCGGGTGGTAGCGGAGCTGGTTCTTGTCCAGGGATAATTTCTCCTTTAAACACCCACACTTTGATGCCCAGAATGCCGTAAACAGTTTTTGCCGTGCAGTAAGAGTAGTCAATGTCAGCCCGTAAAGTATGTAAAGGTACTCTACCTTCACGAGTCCATTCTGTCCGGGCAATTTCCGCACCGTTGAGCCGCCCACTAACTTGGATTTTAATACCTTGGACACCAGCGCGTTGGGCACGCTGAATCGATTGTCGCACTACCCGTCGAAAGGAAACCCGGCGTTCCAATTGTTGAGCAATGTATTCGGCAATCAGATAGGCATCAGCATCAACTCGTTGAATTTCAACCACGTTAATGCGAATTTGGCGATTACTACCCAAGAGTCCTTGGAGTCCGGTACGTAAGGCTTCGATGCCTTGCCCACCGCGCCCCACGACTACGCCTGGTCTAGCTGTGCGTACTTCTAAGTCGATTTGATCAGCTTTGCGCTCAATTCGCACCTCGGAAATTCCGGCGTTGTTTTGAGCGAGTCTACCCAGCTTTTGTTCTATGTATTGCCGGAGTTTGTAGTCTTCTTGTAAAAGTTCTGGATAGCGATGAGCAACAGCAAACCAACGGGATTGATGTTCATGTGTAATACCCAGGCGAAAACCAACTGGATGAATCTTCTGTCCCACGAATACTTCCTCTAAAATTTCTTACTTTACGCAATTTATTCGTGTAAAAAAGCTTATTTTTCTGGGGCGGCTGCAACGGCCACAGTAATATGACACGTCGGCTTGCGAATTTGGTAAGCTCGACCTTGCGCCCTTGGCTGAAACCGCTTCAACGGCGGACCTTGATCGGCATAAGCCTGAGTAATTACTAATTGAGTCCGATCTAACCCAGCGTTGTGTTCGGCATTAGCAGCAGCGCTTCTGAGAACTTTTAATATGGGTTCAGTGGCGCGATAGGGCATGAATTCCAGAATAATTAGCGCTTCTCGGTACGATCGCCCCCGGATTTGATCGAGTACCCGACGAACTTTGTAGGCCGAGATGCGGATAAAACGAGCGATCGCCTTTACTTCAGTAGTATCATTAGCCATAATTTTCTCCAATTTTGTCATTTGTCATTTATCATTTGTCACTTGTCTTTAGCTAATGACTAATGACGTAATGACTAATAACTACCTACCTGCTTTTTTGTCGCTTTTTCCATGACCCCTGTAGGTGCGTGTCGGCGAAAATTCCCCCAATTTGTGTCCCACCATCTGTTCATTTACAAAAACTGGAACGTGTTGCCGTCCGTTGTGAACAGCGATCGTATGACCTACCATTAGGGGCAAAATCGTCGAAGCTCGTGACCAAGTTTTTATAACTTCTTTTCTGTTGCTGTCGTTGAGCTTTTCAATTTTCTTTAGGAGATGATCCGCAACAAAAGGACCTTTTTTTAAAGAACGACCCATATTTTTAAGTGCTGAGTGCTGAGTTTGGAGTTTGGATTTTCAAGTTTTGAGTCTTGAGCTTTAAGTGTTGAGTTTGACAATTCCACTCAGCACTCGTTACTCACTACTCATTACTAGATTAAGACTCACGACCACCGCGACCGCGTTTAGAAGACTTACGGCGACGACGTATAATCAATTTGCTGCTGAGTTTCTTGCGATTACGTGTCTTCGCACCCAATGTAGGTTTACCCCAAGGTGTAACAGGTCCCGATCTACCGATAGGTGCCCTACCTTCGCCACCACCATGTGGGTGATCAACTGGGTTCATGACGCTACCTCTAACCTTAGGACGGCGACCTTTCCAGCGATTTCGTCCGGCTTTACCTGCGCTTAAGTTTCTCGCATCAGTGTTGCCTACTTGCCCAATGGTGGCGTAGCATTCGCGTCGAATCAAGCGGACTTCTCCAGAAGGCAACTTGAGAGTTACATAATTACCTTCTTTTGCTACAACTTGGGCGCTAGCACCAGCAGCCCGGACAATTTGACCACCTTTGCCAGGAGTAAATTCTACGTTGTGAACGCTAGTACCTAAGGGAATTTTCCAGAGTGGTAAGGCATTACCATCTTCAAAGGGAGCATCAGTCCCAGAAATAATTATTGTTCCAACTTTCAACCCATTGGGATGGAGGATGTAACGTTTTTCGCCGTCTTGGTAATACAAAAGGGCAATTCGGGCATTGCGGTTAGGATCGTATTCAATTGCTGCGACTTTGGCAGGAATATTATGTTTATCCCTTTTAAAATCGATAATCCGATAAAGTTGTTTGTGTCCGCCACCCCGGCGACGACTAGTAATCCGCCCGCGATTATTCCGACCTTTGGCGCGATGCTTCGAGGTTGTTAAAGATTTCTCTGGTTCGCTTTTGGTAATTTCTGCAAAGTCAGAGATTGTAACTTGGCGAGTGCTGGGGGTATAGGGGCGATAAGAACGAGTACCCATATTTTTAAGTGCTGAGTGCTGTTAGCGATAGCGGGGCGTTTAGCCCGTGCTGAGTTTTGAATTTTAAATTTTGAATTTTGAGTTTAGTAACTCTTAACTCCTAACTTCTAACTTCTAACTCATAACTTTTCTAGACTTCTGGGAATAAAACTTGTCTAATCTTGTCTTCATCCCCAGGTGCGACGGTGACAATAGCTCGCTTATATTGGGGTTTATAACCAATAAATTTGCCAACACGTCGCTTTTTACGCGGTGGAAGGATAGTGTTTACTTTTACAACCTTGACTTGAAACAAGTCTTCGATCGCAGCCTTGATTTCAGGCTTAGATGCCTTTGGAATGACTTCAAAGGTGTACTTATTTTGCTCCATTAGGATGGTCGCTTTCTCGGTGACAATCGGGCGACGCACTAAGTCGGCGAGATCACGGGGGTCAAAGCTAGGCACTGTAGACCTCCTGAATTTTTTCTAGGGCTGATGCCGTAACTACAATTTTGTCAGCGTGCAGTAAATCAAAAACATTTAGCTGGTCTGCTGCAATTAGTTTTAAATTTTCAATATTGCGGGCTGACAAATAAACGTTATCTGTATCCGCAATCTCAGACAAAATTAACAGTGACTTGCTTTCTGGTACTACTCCCCAACGGGCAAGGGCTGCCACTAATTCTTTAGTCTTCGGGCGAGATAGCTCGGTGCTAAATTCTTGTACTACTATCAAGTCATCAATGCGGCTGACAAATGCTGTCCGCAGTGCCAAACGTCGCTCTTTGCGGTTCAACTTCAGGTTGAATTCTCTAGGCTTTGGCCCAAATATCACACCACCACCACGCCACAGTGGTGAACGAATCGAGCCGGCACGAGCGCGACCAGTACCTTTTTGTCGCCAAGGTTTGCGACCACCACCTCTAACTTCAGCCCGAGTTTTGGTACTAGCATTTCCTTGACGAGCATTGGTCAATTGCCGTACCAAGGCGCGGTGCACAATATGAGACGCTGTTTCTTCCTTGGCAACGCGCAACTCGAAGGTCGTCTCGCCGACCTGCTCTCCTTGCCAATTTTTAACTACGCTTTCAACCATCTTTGTTATCTGTCCTTTGTCATCTTGTCATTGGTCTTTTGCCATTTGTCCTTAGCCAATGACTACTGACTAATGACCCTTTGGGTGACGCTCGTGCCTCGCTAACGCCAGTTACTCATGGGGAAAACCCCCATCGCTTTTAGCGTCTCCCCTTGGGAGAAGACCGCACTGGCTCACTTTTAACTAATGACTACCCACTATTGTTGCAGGCACAACACTTACTAATGCACCCGGTTTACCAGGAATGGCTCCCTTAATTAGTAATAAGTTGCGTTCTGGGTCAACTCGCACTATGGTCAGCTTGCGAATTGTGATGCGTTTCCCACCTAAACGCCCTGCCATCCGCTTACCTGGATAGACACGACCTGGTGTTGTCCCAGCACCAATGGAACCGGGCGCTTTGTGGTTTTTGGAACCGTGGGACATGGGACCACGAGCAAAGTTGTTGCGCTTCTGGTTACCCGCAAAGCCGCGACCGATGCTTGTGCCGACTACATCGACAATTTGACCTGCACTAAAAATATCCGCTTTAATCTGTTGACCTAAAGCATAATCGCTAGAGCTATCGGTGTGATATTCATTTAGGTGACGCAATGCTGGGGCAGACGATTTAGCCAAATGACCCAGTAATGGTCTGTTCAGTGCCTTCGGTTTAACTTCGCCAAAACCAACTTGAATGGCAAAGTAACCGTCGGTTTGTTTCGTTTTAACTTGTGTAACGGTGCATGGACCTGCTTGAATGACAGTCACAGGAATGGCTACTCCTGCTTCGTCAAATATTTGAGTCATGCCCAGCTTGGTGCCGAGAATACCTACAGACACAACTGGTTCTCCTTTCTACTTACTGACCTTGGAATTGGACTCTAGAGGACACGCTTTGTACGCATCAGTTTAGGCTGGGTTAGCCTGCGAAATTTGGAATGGCTTATTAAATAAACCGCTCCAAATGCTTTGGGACACAACAAACCGTGTCCATACTGCTTGGTGAATCTGTTCAGTTTCACTCATGAGATCACCAGAACAGCTACAAGTCCCTTCCTATTAGGAAAGAGTAACTTCTGGAATCAATGCAAGGCGCTACAGCTTTTTGCTGTGTGCAGCAATGCTTTTGTCCAAGCAATTGCTATGGCACGTTTTGGAGGCAGCGCTTCGGATACGCCCATAAGATGGATTCCCGGAGCTTGGCTACTGCCCTGTTGCAGTTGGACTTAAGCGGTTTTTACCACCCAGTATCCGTTAACTGAGACTAACGTAATGCCATGAAACCAACATTTCTGCTCAGTTTTTACTTCCTTAAACACCTTAAATTATTATTTAAGATTTTGCCTGCTTTTTCAGAGGCACAGAAGCAAATGTACTTTGGAGCTTAGAATTGGCTTTGGTTGTTCGTCCATAAGCTCCAATTTTGACCTGAAAGCTTTCTTAGTTTACCAGTCTTATGATCAATCTGAGCTAGGTTATCCAATTTGCATTGAGTCGTCAGCTTTTGATGCTAAGACTACCTCAGAATGAGAGTAAGAGGTTCAACTAATTTTCCTTATCGGCCACAATCTAATAATATAAATTATTTGTTTATGTTTGTCCAGTAATTTCTAGAGTTATTTTTGGGGAGTAGGGACTGGGGACTAAAGAAATGGGCATTATGTCCCAAATATTTTAACTTAATCTATCGGTTCAGGGTAAATAATAGAGATATCTGAGTGGGATAAGACGAAAATCTATGGCACTAATTACCACTGGCAACGGTTTAATCCGCGATCTGGAAAAATTTGGCGCTCTGGGAGTGTATGTACCTCTAGAAGGGGGTTATGAAGGTCGGTATCAGAGGCGACTACGTGCATCTGGCTATACCACCTTGCACATTACCGCGAGAGGACTGGGCGATGTGGCTACGTATCTTACAAGAGTTCATGGAATCAGACCTCCTCATCTTGGTAAAAAAAGTACTGGTAGTGGTGCGGCAGTAGGTGATGTATACTATGTGCCACCCATTATCGGTTCTCATCTAGAACAGCTACCACCAAAGTCGAAGGGGCTGGTTTTGTGGATTATTGAAGGGCATATTCTTTCCAATGAGGAACTTGAGTATTTAGCGAATTTGCCTCAGTTAGAACCACGAGTGAGAGTAGTCATTGAGAGAGGTGGCGATCGCGCTTTCCGTTGGACTTCTCTAGAAAAAACTCTGTTAGCTAGCTAAGATTTACAAAAGTGAGGAGTGAGGAGTTAAAAATTCCTCACTCTCCACTCTCTAAGTTCTGGATAAAGTTTTTAATCCTGTTGATGAGCAAATTTATAACCACCCCACAGAGAAAGGGCGATCGCACTTACCAGCAAAATCGGTATGCTGTACCAAGGAAACTGGGATAAGGGTAAATGAGCCGCCGCACGTAGTCCAATGCTAGCGTAGGTTAGTGGTAACAGATAAACTACGACTTTGAGGGCTGCTGGTAATGTACCAGGGTCAAAGAAGGTTGCTCCTAAGAATGACATAGGAATAATTATAAAGTTGTTGTAGAGTCCGACTGATTCGAGCGATCGCACACTCAACCCCACAATCACCCCTAGCCCAGCAAATACTGAACAATTCAGCACCACCAATAGTAAAAATAGTGGGTTGAGAAAATTCCAGTTCCCAGTCAACAATATCGCCACCAAAATCACGGAACCGGATGTCATCAACCCCCGCACTACTCCCGCCAGCATTTTACCGATGTGCAACGCTAATGGGTGTACGGGAGTTAACAATAATTCCTCGAAGGTTTTGGTGAATAATCTGTCTCCGCAAATCGAAAATGTCGTCCCACCAAAGCTAATCGTCATCGACGATAGTGCCACCATCCCCGGTAATATGAATTCCAAATAGTTGTTATAGTTACCACTAATTCCTGAGCCGGGTTTGATGGAACTACCCAAACCTAAGCCAAAAGCTAAAATATATATCAGTGGAGATATTAAGCCTGATGCAGCAATTTGTACAATTCTTACACGTAAATCTAACCAATCTCCCCAAAAAATGGTCAGACTATCAGCTAGGAAGATTTGAAGTTGCGAAGTTTTGAACCTCTTGCCCGAAAGTAGCGTTTTTTGAAATGTCACGTGCTTTCAATTACTTATCAAAATTTCATTAAATTTTAATTTACATTGTTTGACACATCAATTAATAGAGGTAAAAAATCTCTCATCCTAAAAACTTAAAAATAAAAAGCTAGATAATCCAAGCATTCTGACTGGATAAATTGTACAAATTAAATCAAGACTATCTGATACAAATCAAAAATATGGTATAATTTATGAATGCAATCCATAGATGATTTGCAAATCAAGTAGCACAAAAATAATAACTAATAACAATTGGTTAAACATTACATAAATAAATAATAATACTCACCAGTTATTCCAGATGGAAATAACAAGCAAGAAAGTTGAAATTCTGGACAAATATCTAGATAAGTTCCTATTTTTTTCTTTTAACAAGAATACTGCACAAAAAGTTGCAGGCAATTATATAGGGCTTGCTGAATAAGTCTCCAGAGCGAATCTAGAAGCCACACAGCTTACAAAATAGTAGTTTCGTCGCTTAGTTTCCCAATTTGCCCGGCGCTCGCCGACGAAAGTGCAAGGTTTTTGAACCTCTGGATGCTAT
>NZ_JBGTFY010000040.1:0-7701 GCF_041747015.1 Nostoc sp. | reverse complement strand
CCTTTCCGTGTCTGTGATGTTAGAGGGAATACTCATACCTGCTGGATGCTTGGCTCGTTTATTGCCGTCGGGGTTGTATCTATTTCTATCGAGGCAGTTGAGTAGCTTCAGCAAATGGTTCACATTACACTGGGCGTTTCTAGGAGCGCCGCTTTGATTTTGGTAATAGGCGATGCGAAATTTTCTCTCTTCTGTATTTTCTAAATTCGCTAAATACTGCTTGAGAAATTTGTAATCACCTCTGGCGTTGACTTTGGAACGCGAATCTACTGGCGTTGTGGTATTTGAAGCCAGGGCTATGTCTTTGGCTGCTTCTTCATCAAGTCCAATGTGGATGGTAACTTTTACTCTGGCTTGGGTTAGGTCGTATTTATAGTTTTTCGCTTGCTCAAATCCTAAAACCGTATGCCCTCCGTTGATAATCCCATCACTACCCCCCTCGTTAGCTTCTAAAATTTCTAGTTCGAGTGAGGTTTTGCTTGGTTTAACTTTATTGGCTGACAGAACGATTCCACTGTGACGAGAGAAGAATTTTTCGGGTTGAGTAGTCAGTGAGTCAAAGACTTGTCTGTAGGTAGCGCTTTTGCGGTTTGGTTCCCTGATGTTCGGTTCTAGAGGCAGGTCTGTTGGGAAGCTGTCTACATGAGCCGTGGCGATGATGCAATTGGGGTTGGCTTGAAAATAGTTATCTATTTTTATGTTCCAAGTCTTGGGCATAGTTTGTTTCTTGATGGAAGTAAATTATTATATGTCAATGCTGTTGTAAAGTCCTCTTGTTCAATCTCTGGCTAGGATGACTCAAAAGTTCTTATTCATGCAACAAAGTCCCTTCGACACGCCTATGAAAAAGGATTAGCTTTTGTCATCACTTCTGGTGAGGTATAGCCAAGTACTTGTCCAGCAATAAGTTTGATGACAACGCCATTCTCTTCCCAAGTGGGAAGAGTTTCAGCAGGATAGTGAATGAACCTTGGATCGGTTTCTTCGTGTTCGACAGGCAGGGCGACCCAGGTTTGAATGCCATGAATAGTAGTTTCTTTGTAACGGTCAGGGTCAGGTGAGCGTTCTGAATGTACAATTCCTTTTCAAGATAAGGCAGTTCAAGCTTGCTCAAAGATGTATCAAAACTTTAGTTCTGGATCTAACCGGAAAAATTCTTCAATGTCTTCCAAATCTAGCAATCAATTCCTCCCGTGACAATTGCATGAGCAATGGAGTAAATTCTTCAGGGAGTAATGCTAATACTGGTTCAATAATTGCTTGAAGTTCTTTATCTAATGAACCAAAACGAACTTGTAATAAGTTTTCGACTACAAGACGTTTCCCTTCTTGTTTCCCTTCAAGTTTTGCTCTTTCGCGGTCTTGCTGATAAAGTGGTTCTAATCGCATAATCAACTCCCGATCATCTGATTCTAAATTTTGGTTGATTCTCAAATTCTCACGCAAGTTATAAACTAACTCTAGCGTCGCTTGCTTGTATGGATGATTCAATGGTAACGCCGATAATTCCACAATCGCTTGTGACTGCACATTTCCTCTGCCAAGAATTCTTAACCACAACGTTTCTGGTGTTTGTGGTAGTTGATGTATGGCTACAATTGCTGTCCGTAGAGCATCACCTAAAAAGTATACTCCTGGCAACCACTCCGATTTCTGATTAACATTAAAGCTCGATAGTAGTGCTGGGGATGCAGTTGGACTAAGAACCCATAGTTTCGGAATATCTGACTCATTGAGTCTGGTTTTATTCGCTTTCGCATCTCGTCGCAAGAGAGCTTTTACTTCTAGTAATTTTTGAATACAATCACAAATTTCATCCCCTGAAGCGGCATTCCGAAATGGTTCTAATATTGCCGGAAATTCGGCAAATCTTCCCAGTAGCCCTAGCACTTCTAAATTAGAGGTTTGCTGTGCTGAAGGAGTAAATAATACATCAATTTCTTTGATCTCTCCTGAGATTTTTGATGATGACTTTACTTCCCCGTAAGGTTTTAACAATTCTTCAAGGTAATCTTTGGCGAATTCGTCATGTACAAATCGAGTCATTCAATTTGGTTTATTTGAAATTGGTTTGAGGTGATCAATAATATTTTATCTGTATTTACAACCCATTTTAATCACACCTCAAATTGAAGCTGATCACGGTATTACAGTGATTCTTAAAACTACATCACAATCCAGCGCCTTCAATTGCGGGACTATCTGGATAAACGTTGTTGTTATCAGATGCACTACAAGCCAAAGATGTCAATACTCTTAAAAAGGATTATAAATCACCGAGAAATAAATCCCGTTTTCCTGCCATGTTCTATCTGGCTGATCAACTGCTATCAAAGGAATGCCCCAGTCCAGACGTGCAGTGAAGCGTTCGCCTTGTGACCAACGTAAGCCAAGACCAACGGAAGCTAAAGTATTCGGACTGTTGGTATTAGAATTGTCTCGACTCGAATTATTCCAAGCAACACCAAAATCTACAAAGGGTATAACTTGCAACACACCATTCCTTCCAGATGTCCGAAGTACTGGGACTCGAACTTCGGCTGAAACAAAAGCGCCGTTGTCATCTAGCAGAATATCTTGGCGATAGCCACGGATACTATCAATTCCACCTAGTCCAAACTGCTCGAAAGGTAGAAGTGAAGCCGATGACAATTGCGTATTCAGGCGGAACAAAAATATAGTTTCAGGAGCTAAAAGCCGCGCCCACTGTGCTTGTGCAAGCCATGAGAAAAAACGGCTATCGGGAGCTTCTTGATTGATTGTGGCGTTCAATGTACTGATCCCCAGGTTGAATTGCGATCGCACTGCTACTACTTGGCGAGGGCTGCGAGAAGTCCATTCTTGAAAAAACCGCAATGCAGTCAATTTGGTGCGTCCTGATTCATCAGCACCCAACGAAGGAAAAGGTAATCGTTCTCCTAGTGGTACATAAGAGGTTTCACTTTCCTGGCGCGAAGCTGTCAAACCTACAGCGAATTCTTGTGTAGGAGTTTCTATTAGGGGCTGGCGGTATGTCAGTTCGTAGTAACGGGAAGCTCCTTCGATATCTAAGGAGTTGAATGGCCGTTCGATGATATTACTTTCGGAAGTACCATAGTTGAAACTAAGCGTACCGTTTTTGGGATTAAGAGGCAATGTATAGCTGCCGTAAAAGAAGTTACTGCCATCTGTATTACTGTAACCTACGCTTAGACCATCTCCCAATCCAAGTAAGTTAGCTTCATTTAGTTGTACTCGGCGTTGAAAGCTCCCAACCGCAGGAGTGCGTCCGTTATCAAGCACTACTTGGGTACTGAAGGTTTTTGCCTCCTCAACTTGAACATATAGTACAGTTGTACCGGAGACTGATCCGCGTTTCAGTTCCGCAGACAGGTCTTGAATCAACGGATTAAGTCGCAAAACTTGTAGTGCCTCTAACAGACGCTTCTGATTGAGAGGGCCATTAATAGCTGCTTCTATACGGCTGCGAACATAATTAGGAGAAAGCCTTTGAGTCCCAGTTACCTCAATTTTTTGCAATTTTCTTTCGACTACCTCAATTTTGGCAACACCGGACTGAATTTTTTGAGGTGGAATGTAAGCACCAGAAGTAATGTAACCATTATTGACGTATAGATCAGTGATTTTGGCGCGGGCTTGATATAGTTCAACGATTGATATCGGTCGATTGGTGAATTCAGCAAGGGTTTGGGCTAACTCTTGGGGACTAAAAACTGTGCTGCCAACAACTTCAAACCGTTTTACAGTAAAAGTTTCAGGAATCTGGCTAGGGAAAGGTTTTGATGGTGGGGAATCTGGGGAGGACGGTTCTAACAGTTCACTTGGTGGGGTCAGGGGTTGTGGTAGGTGTGGTGAGGGCAGTGGGTAAGGCAAGGGTGGTTGCACATCTTGCGGCGGCGGCAGGTTTGGTTGTTGTGCAATATCTACAAGCTGGGCGTAGAGAGGTTTGGAAATTGTACTGCTGAGTAACACTAATAGACTCAGATTTAACCAGGAAAATGCAACCTTTTGATGAGATTTATCACTCATAATGTAGGTGGAATATTGGCAGAACCTTTGAAATTGTACAGGAACAGGCTGGAATCAAGTTTTTATAAACTGTTGAAAATCATTTGGCAACAGCTTAGTAACAGCTATATGAACTGATAATATGCGAATAGTTGATAACTTCTGGTATGGGATTAGCAAGTTTCAAATTTTGATAATAAAAAATACTATTTTCCTTCTGCTCTATATTTTTATTTTTCTAGGCTGGTATAATTCCTGGAGGTTGCTTAGTGACATAACATAATGAACTCCGTAATAACAACAAATAGCTTTCCTACAGGTCTAGCATTTAGGGATAATTCAACTGGAACTATTCAAGATTTAGGTAGCGGACATCAAAGCAATTTAATTTGCTTATTAAAATCGCTTTAACTGACACGGAGAAAACTGTATAAAAATGGAGCAAGATATGGTATCAGATGAAGTAACGAGATATACTTTAAAAGTTGAGCTTTTTCAACACATAGAGAAATTAGGGCTACAACAAAGCTTATTTCCAGCCTCTAATGAGTTTATTGATAAAATTGTGCGGCAACTGGAGGACATCACTCCAACACCGCACCCACTCCAATCTGACTATCTTCCTCTTCTATTCGGTAGCTGGCAATTAGTGTACGCCTCTCGCGGAACGGTAGTCACACGTCAGATAGCATCAATTCCAGATTTATGGGGAGGAATTAAAATAAAACGTGTCTGGCAAACATTAGTTGCGGACAGCACTAGAAAAATCTCTGCCTCTAATAGCGCTGATCTTGAATTATCTTTTTTAGGTGAGTGGCGGTTACAAGCCAATGGACATTGGAAGTGGGGTACAAACAAGAAAACTTCCACAGTGTACTTTAACTCGTTTTCCATACAAGCAACAAAACCCTTTGGGCTGTCTACTTGGAATTTTCCTGAGTTGAAAATACCAGTATTAGAATTCCTGCAAAAAGAAGCTTTCTGGGTAACTTCTTACTTAGACCAAGAAATACGGGTAGGACGAGGTGCATCTGATAATTTATTTGTATTTCGTCGTGAGTGACACTTTCAACTTAATCTCATCAAATAAATTCTGTCTACTGAAATTAATTAAAAGCATATTTTAAAGTTTGTATGAAAGAAAAATCAAATATTTATCTTGTTTTTTGTCAGCATATAACTTCCATATTTTGTGTGCTTTTCTCCTCATCAGCGATGGCGCAGATTATCCCAGATAACACCTTGCCTGTCAATTCTATAGTTACGCCACAGGGTAATACTAGCAATATTGTTGGAGGAACGCAGACAGGAATCAACCTATTCCACAGCTTCGAGCAATTTTCTATACCTAGAGGTAGTACTGCTTACTTTAATAATGCCTTGAATGTTCAAAACATTATTAGTAGAGTAACTGGTTCGTCCATCTCTAATATTGATGGATTACTCCGAGCTAACGGCAACGCTAACCTGTTTCTAATTAATCCTAAGGGGATTATTTTTGGGACTAATGCCAGCATAGATATCGGTGGCTCATTCTTAGCTAGTACTGCTAACAGGCTCAACTTTGCTGATGGCAGTCAATTTAGTGCAAAAACTCCACAAATTAGACCATTATTAACTGTGAGCGTACCTCTTGGACTAGAATTTGATGGTAATCCAGGTGCAATTCAAGTGCAAGGTACAGGACATAATCTGACTCTCAACAATCCATTTTCACCATTTATCAGAAACGTTAGCTCAAATGGCTTGCGTGTAAAACCAGGGAAGACTTTAGCTTTAGTGGGTGGTGACATAGCTTTAGAGGGAGGAAAGCTTGAAGCGAATGGAGGGCAGATTGAGTTAGGTAGTGTTGAGCAGGGAATAGTACGCATTAATACGGCTTCTAAAGGTTGGACTTTAAGCTATGAAGATGCATTTAGCTTTAGAAATATTCAACTATCTAAACAGTCAATAGCAGATGTCAGTGGCTCCAGTAGTGGTTTTATTCAAGCACAAGGTGCTGATGTGGAACTGGCAAGTGGCTCAATATTTTTAGTTCAAAACCAAGGCAATGAATTATCAGGCGGCATTAAGGTAAACGCCTCTGAATACTTAAGACTCACAGGAACTTCTCTAGATGGAGTAATTCCTACTAGCTTTATTAATGAAACTTTAGTAGGAGATGGAGGAACAATTGAAATTTCAACTAAAAATTTAATTCTTCAGTACGGGGCAGCAATAGGTACTAGAACTTACGGTATTGGTCGGGGAGGTGATCTTAGTGTGAACGCTTCCGAATCCATTAACGTATCTGGAGGATCTTCTTCTGCTTCTCAATTACCCAGTAATATTATCACTGGAGCTTTTAGCTTTGGAAATGGCGGTAATCTCGCAGTATCAACAAAAAATTTGATTATACAAAATGGAGGGGAAATCTTAACTTCTACTTTTGGATCTAGTAGAGGAGGTGACCTAACAGTAAATATTCTTGAGTCTACTCAAGTGGTTGGTTACTTACAAGGAGCTTTACCACTTTCTAGTACTATTCTCACTAGAGCTTCTGGATCTGGAAACGGGGGAAACCTAGTCCTTTCTACAGGAAATTTAACGGCGAACGAGGGAGGAATTATCGGGTCTTTAACTTTTGGAAAAGGTAATGGAGGAAATGTAATTATAAATTCTAATAACTCTGTAGAACTTGTTGGAATAGTACCAAATTTCTTTACTCCAAGCTCTTTGGTTACTGCAACTTATAGCAGTGGTAATAGTGGTAAATTAACAGTTAATACAAAAAAACTAGCAGTTAGGGATGGTGCAATAATTAACACTTCCACTCGCTCAACCGGGAAAGCTGAAAGCCTTATCATTAATGCTTCTGATTCTATAGATATAAGAGGTACAGCCACTGGTTCTACGTACCCTAGTCTCATAAATTCATCAGTTATTATTCTTGATGAAAACTTTCAAAATCTATACCGATTGCCTGCAATACCTAAAGGTGATTCAGGAGATGTAATAATCAATACTAATAATTTAAATATTGCAGATGGTGCATTAATTAACGTCAGAAATGATGGCTCTGGCAATGCAGGAACAGTGAATATCAATGCCAATACGATTAACATCATAAACAACGGAGGCATTGTTGCAACAACCGCAGTTGGTCAGGGAGGGGATATTGATATCAACTCAAATAATGTTTTCCTAGACAACGGAATTATCTCCACAACTGCTGGTCAACAAGGCACAGATGGTAATGGTGGCAACGTCAATGTCAAAGCAAATATCCTAGTTCTTGCAGGAAACAGCAGTATTACAGCTAACGCTTTTAAGGGACGAGGCGGAAATATCGATATAGATGCTATAGCGTTTTTCTTGTCACCCAATAGCCGATTGGAAGCGAGTTCACAGTTAGGAATTGATGGCACAATTCAAGTTGACGCTCGGTTCACTGATTTTAATTTCAATAAAGTACAGCTAGAAGGAATTTCAGAGACTCCAGAAATTGTATCAGTTTGCCAAGGAAGTTCAGGCATAGCGGCAAGTAGTTTTGTGATCATTGGAACTGGTAGTCCACCACGTACTCTTCAAGACCAACTATCCAACAATAATGGATGGCAGGATGAGTCTATTTCAGTTCAAGCAAGTGATAACTCAGAGAAACTAAAACCGCCAATTCAGGAAGTAAAACCAATTGTAGAAGCCCAAACTGCG
>NZ_JBGTFY010000039.1:0-2505 GCF_041747015.1 Nostoc sp. | reverse complement strand
AATACCCAGGGCGGCCGCATCATGTCAATAAGACTAGTCTATTCTCAATAGAGTCAAAAATAATCTCACTAATCCCTGCTTATTGACAAAGATTTTAGCGATCGCTTTGAGCCTTGGAAAATAAATCGAGCCAGAAATACTGATTTTTCGTTGGGTCTTAATCTTGGTCGTAATCAAGAGTACTTTAGATGCGTTTGCCCTGGGGGAATACCTGATTAACCTCTTTCTGCAAATCAGGTAATACTCGCGTTGGAGTGTTCAACCTCGTAAGAGGAATATTGCCATATTTTATTCCTTTAGCGTTTACTATTAGCCACCCTGATAGCGAATCTCTTAGCAAGACTGCGAATGCTGTTTTATATCCTTCATATTCTTTTTTTCTCAATCCTTCCACATCCTTCTCACCAAGCTGCACAGTACCTTTAATTGTTGTCTTTACTTCAACAGAGAAATTAGGATACTGTGAGTGATTCCAAATGTCTATGTCTACGCCCTGAGAAAGGTAATTTTCTACTTTAAACCCCAATCGGCAGAAAGTGATAGCCAATAAAATCTGGCAAGTCTTTCCAAATCCATTATCTTTTTTAGATTTGGCATTCAAGTGTAGCGAAATCTTCTTCAGGGCATCGTAGGTATATACATCCATTTCTATCAACTACCATCTAGTTTTTTCCAAGTGTTCTCTGCCTGGGGATGGCACGCATCTCTCCCCCTGACGCGGTTTTTTGATTCCGATGCCCTGATTATTCCCCGTTTGAACCTCTAAATCCCGTCTCCCCCTAACTTGGCATTCCCCATAATATCGGTAAAAGCGGCAACATTAGCCACCGTAATTTTACTGAATGCAGTACTTACACAAACAATAGCCGAAACCCTGATTTTCATGTAGGGGCAATTCATGAATTGCCCCTACAGGGTGTAGTCCTGTGATGAATCAAAGTCTTTAATTGCCGATTGATACTTTGATTTAGAATATTATTGCTACTCAAAGTGGTGATTACGCTAAGTGTAATCACCACTTTGAATAGTATATTTGTATTTGATAACTCACAACTTGGATTATTAATTGATGTTAAGCTACTTGCTGTGGCTGTGATTTCACCAATTCCCCAGGAGCGATCGCCCCATTCTCTGTAATGATCGCTGTAATCAACTCAGCCGGAGTCACATCAAAAGCTGGGTTGTAAAAATCTACACCTCCAGGTGTGAGAATAGTATCACCAACTTGATAAATTTCTGTCGGATCGCGTTCTTCAATGGGAATTTTGCTACCATCAGCTAATTCAAAATCGACGGTGGAAAGGGGTGCAGCAACGAAGAAGGGTATATTATGTGCCTTAGCTGCGATCGCTAAACTATACGTACCAATTTTATTCGCAGCATCGCCATTAGCAGCAATTCGATCAGCACCTACAACTACAGCATGAATCAAACCCTGTTTCATGCAGTGGGCTGCCATATTATCGGTAATTAATGTGACTGGAATCCCTTCTTGAACACATTCCCAAGTGGTGAGTTTTGCACCTTGTAAACGGGGACGGGTTTCGTCGGCAAATAAACGCTCTAAACGTCCCTCTCTCCAAGCAGAACGGACAACACCTAAAGCTGTGCCGTAACCAGCAGTAGCTAATGCCCCAGCGTTGCAGTGGGTAAGCAATGTCAGCTTTTCTGGGGTAGTGGGCAATACTGTTAAACCATTGTCACCGATCGCTTTACAGGTTTGCAAATCTTCAGCGTTGATTGCTTGGGCTGTTTGGAACAGGGTTTGCTTAATTTCTTCTACTGTTCCCAGCGTTTCGTAAGCAGTTTTGATCATCCGGCTAATTGCCCAAAATAAATTTACCGCCGTTGGACGAGTAGAACGCAACAACTGGGCTACTTTATCTAAGTGTTGCAAAAATTCGTGGCGATCGCTTGTTTCAATTTCCCTCGCGCCAAGATACATACCATAAGCCGCAGCCACACCGATTGCCGGCGCACCTCGGACAATCATCGTTTTAATCGCCCGCGCCATATCTTCACTGCGGTGAATCTCCACAAATGTATATTCATTTGGTAAGCGCGTTTGGTCAATGAGTGATACTGAGTTGTTATGCCAAATAACGGGATAAACTTGGTTTATGGAAGTCATCATAGGAAGATATTGGATATTGGGCATGGATTGAGCATTCTCACCTTTTCTTCCCAATTTTGGGGCTATTTGGGAAAGTAGGCAATAATTATGGCAACTTCAGGATGATTGCGAGCGATCGCTTCTGGTATTCGACCAAAAAGTGAAACTAGTTGAGTTTTCTGCTGAACAGACCCGTTTAACACTAGCAGATCGTTGGTTTTGAGTAAACGAGAAACTTGCTGCACAAAATTGCCTCGCACTTTTTGAATGGGTGTATCTTCTGGCAATCCGGCATTAGTCAAATCGATATCTACTCCTTGTTTTGTGACAACTTGCAAAAGTTGTACGGTAGCTTTGAGTTCTGTTGCCAAACTTTTGACTAATTGGATACT
>NZ_JBGTFY010000038.1:0-2270 GCF_041747015.1 Nostoc sp. | reverse complement strand
ATTGACGGATTGCAGGTTATCAATGTGGGAACGTGGAACACATTTGACGGTGCTAACGCCCTTTCTCAGCAACCCGGTTTCAGCAGTTCTACGCACTATTGGAATGGTGTGGCAGATTTTCAGGACGATTATTTTGATTTGATATTTTTGGAAGCTGCTAGTCAAGTGAACTAGGGCAGGAGCAAATTGATTTCAGAAGAACGCATCAGGCTAATCAGCCTTTACTGAGGTAGTGCAAGCAGGCTAACAACACAGTGGAGCGGACAGTATACAAGTTTTGCGCTTCGTTTCAGTCCTATCTGCTGCCGCTCACTTTTGCCGTTAGCCAGCAATCACATACAGTAGTCACGTACCAGGGGTTAGCGGAGGTTTTCATGATTTTAATTAATTGGAAAATTAAGTGTCTTTTCATTAAGCGATGATTTTAAGTATTTCTTTATGTACGATGAATTTGACAACTTCTGTAGTCAAGCAGGCGTTAGAAAGTATTCGCTATATTGACCTTAAGGATTGGGTATCTGAAGCTTTTGGTCAGTCGATACTCTCAAAAAGAAAAATTGTGTTTTCAACTTCAGATGACGACACAGAATTTGCATGAACTTTTTTGAGGGATTTTCCCACAAAGTCAACACACTAGGCTACGCATACTCAATTGAGAGAAGCACAACGTATAGGTGTTTCCAATAGATGTTTCAAGAAGTGCGATTGCATTTCTTGACAGGGCAGCCGCAGTTTTCAATTCATGGTTGTTAGAACGAGGTTTTGTTGGGTTGCAACAAGACAAGACGATTTCTCAAGGGCAGTGACTCTCAAAAAAATATTCTACTGAGTTATTCATCTCAACAGAGTATATAAATTTACATTTATTACCTTTCACTAAAATTTATTTTGTACGATAGTAGGTATTCACGCCTCTGTGTAAGTACTGGAAATATTGATTGTACCGATCACCAACAGTGGGAGAAAAATTTCAGAACATCTGATGCAACTATCGGCATGATCAATTTCATGAAATGGTTAAGGGAATCCCGTTATCTTTGGGTTTTAACTTGAGAATAAATGGAACAGCTTTCAATACCCAATCGGACACGGGTGTATAATTAGCAGCTTCTTCTCCAAAACTAATAGAGAGCATATCTGTATGAATAATACCTGGATTAAGGGGTATGGCAGCCATACCAGTCGGCAATTCTTGTGCCAAAGAACGAGTTAATCCTTCTATTGCCCACTTGGAAGCGCAGTATGGTGCAACTTGGGCTGAAGTGGAACGTCCCCAGCCAGAACTAAAGTTAACAATAATACCCCGTTTCTTTTTCACCATTGCTGGTACGAAATGGCGAATTATATTCGCTACTCCTTTTATATTGATATCTATAAGATCCGAAAATTCTTCAGATGCTATTTCCCACAACGGTGCTGGATAATTGGTAATTGCTGCATTATTAATTACTATATCTGGCGGTTCATATTTTTGAAGTACGTCTTGAGCCCATTTTTTTACAAGCTGTTCATTTGCCACGTCTACAGATGTAAAATCGTTGGGCGCACTAAACGAATGGCGTATTTTATTGATCGCATCTGATGAACGAGCGCAACCAATAACAGTATGTCCCTCTTTAATAAAACCCTCGGTCATCGCATAACCTAGACCTTTACTTATGCCTGTAATTAAGATGAGCTTACTCATATTTTTCTATTATTCCTGCTCTGAACCAATAATTCGTGGGAAAAAATAACCGTTACCTCTTGCTGTAATAATGAATTCTGGGTCGTTGGCGTCGGATTCTACCTTTGTCCGCAATCGTGAAATATGCACATCTACCACACGGGTGTCTGTATTCATCTCTGGTACAAAGCCCCACAATTGCTGTAAAATTTCAACCCTTGAAAAAATCTTTCCCGAATGATTCACTAACAATTCTAATAAGCTAAACTCCACGCCTGTCAACCGAATGCGTTGCTCATTTTTATGAACTTGTCGTTTATTGATATCGATTTTGAGATTGCCCACATGGATTATCCCAGAATTAGGAATAACGTTGACACTGTTTTTATGAGAGCGCCGCTTTAGTACGCAGGCAATCCGAGCTTCTAATTCCTTGGGAGAGAAAGGTTTGGTCATATAGTCATCGGCACCGAGTTCTAGCCCAGTGATCCGATCTGCTACATCTGCCAAGGCTGTGAGCATGATAATTGGTACGTCTGATTGTTTCCGTAATTCTTGACAGACACCATAACCATCTAGTTTTGGCATCATCACATCCAGAACT
>NZ_JBGTFY010000037.1:0-23991 GCF_041747015.1 Nostoc sp. | reverse complement strand
AGGCAATCGGTTCGGAGGTCAAAGGTTATCCCGGCGCGGCATCCGCTTTGTTGTGGATTTCTATTTGGCTGCTTCTGGGCTAAAGCATACAGAAGGCAGAACTTTATCTGCTCATAGTTTGAGACATACAGCAGGAACGCTCGGATTGCAGGCGGGAGCTTCTTTGCGGCAGGTACAAGATTTGCTGGGTCATTCTGATACTAAAACTACCGCACTATATGCCCACGTAAGCGATCGCTACGCTAATAATCCGGCTTTGGGTATAGGAGTAGAGGTCTGACACGGTCATGGGTTATTTGGGGTAACGCATAAAGTCTTAACTGGTAAAGTGGACTTAGGCTTTGAGGGTTTAGAGCAGAAGTATGACAATATCCATCTACCCCACAGGAAGCCTAGAGGCGGCGAATTAAGTGAGACTCAAAAGCAGGACAAATGTCTGTTGAATCAATCTTGCGTTCTGTGCAAAAATGCCTTTGCGCTCTGTCAAGCACTACAACGCCGTCAGGGTGATTTAGCACAACCGAATCGAGGGCTTTGATGACCACTTGATGTTCGCAGCAAGTGGCTAGAAAAATTCAATTGCAAAGCAGTATTGCCTTACTCATTCCTTATTTCCTGACAACTCTATTGTTATGCAACACCTTTTTTACTGCTCCTTCTGAAATACTACAAATCCGTTTGCTGGAATCACGGCAGACATCCGACCGATGCTCGAAAAGATAGTTGCACCAAAGTTGCCGACATTGTTACCCCCGTAGCGTTCAGCATCGCTGTTAAAAATTTCTCGCCAACGACCATCTCCTAGCTGTGAAGATACGATGGTGTATCCCGAACTAAAGGGAGAATTATTGAGGCTAGCTAAAATCAAGAACTCCTGATTGTCATCCCAGCGCCTAAAAGCAATAATTCGATTGATATTGTGAATGTGGATGATGTAGATATTGTGCGAACGCAATCCTGAATAACTGCGTCGCAACCGAATAATATCCTGATAGAACGCGAATAAACTTTGACCATTGGTCTGGCGCTCGTTCAACAGATCTTCCTTGTTATCTAGGAAATTTGTGTATCTGTAGGATTTTTGTGCGCCAATTTCTTCTCCCATCAAAAACATTGGAGTGCCAGCCGACAGCATGGTCATACCGCAAGCAAAGCGACAACGTGCCTCGGCGAAGCGGCGGGTTTCTCCAATCAGTGGCGCTGAGTTTACCGCAGCTATAATTGTGCGCCTAGACTCAACTTTGCTGCCTCCGTCCTCGTAATATGAGTTGCCCGCCTCATCGTGGGATTCGTGATATACCACTTTGCGATCGCCTGATGCTGCCAGCGCGAGCGCGAAGTAATCCATAGGCAGAGGCTCGTTGCCGCCGTATCCAGCCGTGGGAATTAATTTGGCATACTCTATTCCTTGTCGAGTATCACCGACTAAATGGTGGTAAAAGTTGGCGTACCAAGTCGCATCAAACCCCAAACCACCAACATCAGGTGACTCGGTTACTTTATCCCAATCAGAATGATCCTCAGCTATAAGGATTGCATCTGGTCGGATTAGCTTTATTGTCCGCGTCCATTCTCTGAGGAACTTAGCACCAAAAGCGTTGGCGTTGCCTAGCGGTCTACCATCGGCGTGTAGCAAGTTGTATAAATGCATGGAAGTTGTTTGATCGACCCGGAACCCGTCGATGTGGAATTCTTCTACTAAAGCGGCTGCACTGCTAATGAACATCTGCCGCACCATCTCTTCATGGAAGCGTGGGGCAAAACCTGTGGACATATTGTCAACATAGCCTCCATCCGCTTGAGGATAACTAGCAGAGTTGCCCTCATACCAGTAATAAATGTTTTGTTCGGGAGCATCTGAGTCATAACCCCATTCAGCCCTAACTGCATTTGGGGAATAGTGGTTGTAGACCACATCCATAATTACCGCGATGCCTTGACGGTGGCAGGCTCTAACAAAATGCTTCAGTTGATCTCGACCGCCAGCGCTGTATTCTAGAGCAAAGTAATGGGATGTCTCATAGCCCCAATTTACCTCATCTCTAAATTCAGACATGGGCAATAGTTCAACTGCGTTAACTCCTAGATCTACTAAATAAGGCAGCAGGTTAATAGCATCTTCAAAGTTTCCCGGTTGGTTCTGACCGTATCCTAAAGCGCCAATATGCAGTTCGTAGAGCGCAAGATCCTCTACCTGACTAGGTAAAGGGCGATCTCTATTGAACTCATTTTGCCAGAATTCCTCCTGTGGCACGAATACCTGTTGTGGCAAGATGTCTGCATTAAGTTCTCTTGTCACCGTTTCAGGCTCGACTACTACCGAGCAACTAACTGAGCCGTCAAGCTCTCTGTAATCGCCAGAATAGAAATTTCCATTAGGGTTTGCCCTCCCCTTACCCATTTGGCAACGGGAATATAAATCTGTTTTATACTCTACCCGTCCATCTGCTTTAGTCACCCGATACATATAAGGCAAACGGTCGAAGGCTAAAAAATCAGACAAAGATGCTACCCTATTTGTCTGCCAGATACCGTCTGCTTGTTGAGACATCGGCAACGACGCACGGTTATTGTCTATTCCTGCACCATTGTCAGCAATGTAACCGCTCGTTCCTCCGAACACAACTTCCACGTTTTGGGCATTCGGTGCCCAGACGGCGAACTGAATCTCAGCTTGGGTTGTACCGTTATAGTATTTTTGCGCTCCCAGTCGTCGGCAATGGGTAAGGTAATATCTTTCTTGCTGCGGCTGATTGTTACTGGGATTTTGTAGAGTAAAACTGCGGTAGCGATCGTTTGAATTAGTGTCATTAATTTCAGTCGGTATTCCCCAGAGGTTATTGCCTGCTGGATTATCTAAAATCACACCCCAGCGAAATAACCAACCAATTTGAGTATCATCTAACCGAACTGTTGCTGTAAAGCAGGGACAGCCATCATCTGCAATGGTTTGCTGCATTGGTACAGAGGACCACTGATTAGAGTAGCGACCATTCGCATCCCAACTCCCGGTTAGGCGGAGATTACGAACAATTTCTCTTTTTAATCCAGTTAGATACGTGAACTGAACGGTGATTGTAGCCATAACGTAATCTTTTTCAGGTAGTAGTATGTATTGCAGTCAGTTTTGTTGCCGAAACTTTTTAGGAACGAAAAGAGCCTCTTTGGAAAACCAGAGCTTGCATTTTGCTTTTCTCTCACTCTTGCCGAAACTCCGATTTTGTAACCCTGTAATCGACAACCCAGTACAGAGACCTTCTACTTTTCCTTGATGACGAGCAAAGTCTCGTTAACGCGCTAAGAGTTACTATTTGGTTAACTTTATGTAAATCATGTCTGCCTAACTGACTTTTACAAGAGACTCATCAATGAAAATTTGTTACTTCTTGCTTCTTATAGCGGCAGGGTAGATGCCAGGAGCATAAGCCTCTATAACTCCACCAGTGCGAGCGCACGTCACCATAAGGTAGTCGCAGATTGGGCATTGGGTCTGAGTCAGTTGACTGCTTAAAAGGTGATGCCGTTCAGCCTTGCTACCACAGTTAGGACACCGGATTACTTGTACGATCTTCATTGTGGAATCTCTTGATGAAAGCAGTTTTTAGGAAAAATCGGAAACTACACTAAGAACTGTGCCAGATTTATGAAAGTGACTGTACTAGCAGGTGTAAAACTGTACGAACATGGCTGGGATTTTCTTTGGTAGTCTTATAGCTCTTGCCGTGTAACAGAAAAGGTTTTTTGACTGTGGTAAAATCAGCTAGAATGCAGGTTTTAAGGCACGGATTTTGACATAAATTTTGCTACAAGAAGGTTACAGTATGCTTGTAGGCTGAGTATTTTACCTAGCTAAATCTGCATCCATTAGTGAGTCCTCCTAATCGACGTAACCTTGACTGATTTCCACGATGTTGCCATTAGGATCGGCTACCCAAACCGAGCGCCATCCTGGAATAAGGTCATCAAAATTCAGTGGACCAAGAGTAACGAGCGCGTCGTCTTTCATCTCGGCAAGTTTGGCATCAATGTCGTCAACTTGAAACGCTAAATGTCGCCAAGCAGGATATTGAGGACCATCATTAGTAGGTAAGGGAATGGGAGACTGGGCACTAGCTTGGAATAGTTCTAAGTACATTTGCCCCAACTTGATAAACACTATTTGTTGGTCGCCTAGAGGCACTACTCTGGCTCTGGTGAAACCGAAATATTTGGTATAAAACTTTTCTGTAGCGATCGCATCCTTGCAACTAATCGCCATATGCGAAAAAGTGAGTAATCCCATTTCTATCTCCGTAGTATTCAAGTTAGTTACTAAATTTCGTACTGCTGTCTAATCAAGTCCGAGACTTTCTCGCCAATCATCACAATCGCTGTATGGCAGTTTCCTGAAGGCACAACAGGCATGACACTTGCATCAGCTACTCTCAATCCCTCAACGCCGTAGACGCGCAGTTGCGGATCTACTACTGCCATTTCATCTTGACCCATTTTGCAAGATCCAGCTTGGTGATGGTAGGAATTGGCTCTTTGCTTGACAAATTCTATTAATTGTGAATGAGTTTGTATACTTGGTCCAGGGATTAATTCTTGTTTAATCCAACTAGAAAAAGCTTTCGTCGCAAAGATATCGCGGGCAATTTCCACGCCTTGAATCAGCCTTTCTACGTCTGCTGTTTCGCCCAGGTAATTGGGATTAACTAGCGGTTTATCTAAGGGGTTGCTGCTAGCGAGTTTAATCCAGCCGCGAGACATCGGGCGGACAACTCCAGGCAAAATACTAATAGAGTTGGGATAACCTTGACCGATAATGATGTCAAACGGGACGTGGACAAAGGCGATTTGCAAGTCTGGTCCTACCCAGCCTGGTGCTGACTTGCAAAATAGGGCGCTTTCCGACAGATTTAAGTTGGGTGGCGGTACGGGTTGGGCAGCTTCAGAGATTACACCTGTAAGTACGTGGTTGTGGAAATTTTCACCCACACCAGGTAAATCTGCAACTACAGGAATGTTGAACTCTTTGAGGTGGTTGGGGTTGCCGATACCAGAAAGTAATAATAGTTTAGGTGACTCAATTGCCCCAGCGCAGACTATTACCTCACAATTTGCGTAGGCGGTTTTAGCTGTACTATCTTGGATGTATTCTACGCCACAAGCGCGATCGCCTTTAAATACGATCTTGGTAGCTTGAGAATTGGTACTTAAAGTTAGATTTGGGCGTGGCAAGGCTGGAAATAAATAAGCAACTGCCATACTATGGCGCTTACCATCTTTAATATTGACATGATGCCAGCCCACGCCTTCCATAGTGGGACCGTTGAAGTCTGGCGTGTAAGGATAACCCAACTCTAAACAAGCATCAATAAATGCGGATGATGTCGGGTTGGGGTTGTGCAGTTTGGCATTAGCTACGTGCAACGGTCCGCCTTTACCCGCCCAAGGACTGGTATCGTCTTCTTGGTCTTCTAGTTTCTGGAAGTAGGGCAAAATATCTTGATATGCCCAGCCAGGACAGCCGTTATATGCCCAATTGTCGTAGTCTGAGGTATGCCCCCGAATGTGCATCATGATGTACAAGTTGCTGCTACCGCCGGGGATTTTGCCGCGTGGTTCGTTGGTAATCCGTCCTGATAAACCTGGTTGGGCGACGCTGGTATAGTTCCAATCTACGTTGGAACCGAGGAGACTAAACCAGGCTGAGGGGTTATCAACAGTTGGGGGAATATTTGCGCCGCCAGCTTCTAAAACTAATACTTTGCAATCGGGATTTTCGCTTAAGCGGTTGGCAATAACTGACCCTGCCGAACCTGCGCCGACCACGATAAAATCAAATTGATTCATAAAGCCTCTATTTAGACGATTTGAAAGCTTTTTTTTAAGGTAATATTGATGAAAAAAGATAGTCATATTGACTCCCTTCTAACCCCTCTCCACAGAGGAGAGGGGAGGTAGGATTTAGGGCTAATTAGTAATAATTAGCCTAAATTTTGATTCACAAATGGATCAAAGGGTCTAGTGTCGTGAAAGTTAGCCATGTAGGCAATCTTGCCATCTTTTAAACGGAAGTAATTAGCAACATTTGCCTCTATCGGTACGCCACTAGCGTTAGCGGCTGAAATGTGAGAAACAACGCAAGCTTCGTTACCATTAATAACAATATGTTGGGGATTGTTTTGAAACTTGGAATAACCCCTTTCTATGCCATCAATTGCGCCTTCTAAGACGCTAATTCCTTCAACGTGACCGGCTAATTGCTCGTCTACAACTACATTTTTGTCAAACAATGATAGCCAGGTAATCCAATTACCTGCATTAGCAGATTCGTAGTACTTTTCAATTACATCTTTAGCGTTCATGTCAGCTCCTTAAGTTTGATAGTTTTAGAGATTAGGGAAGCCTTCTAACGGGGTAAGCGCATCAACAATATATGTGTCGATGACTAAGTTTTGCGTGTCGGGCGATCGCTTAATTACCCATCTTTGCGCTACATCAAATGCTAGTCTTTGACTATTGGGTGCTGGCGCATTCCAACGGCTAGCTTCCCAACGAACTACTAACTGAACTTCGGCTTGTTCTGATGTAGTAGTAATGTCTAACGACTGCATCGTATGCACTTCATCAAAAAATGTATGAACTATGCGATCGTACCAAGCTTTAAATTCATCTAATCCATGCAAAGTTACTTCTGGTAATTGCATTACAAGAGTGTCTTTGGCTAGCATTAACAGCATTTTTTCAACTGCTGCATGAACATCTAGTTTTACATACCAATCGTTTACTAATTGCCTAACTTCTGTTTCCGAAATTCGAGTTAAGGTATTCATTGTATTTAGACTGGAGGAAGGAAACTCTTGGAGGAGAGGGATACTCAGTTATTTAGCGCTTTTACGCCTATCACATCTTTCAGGTTGCACAACTATTTGCTATTAGTCTATTAACCGAAGGGCAAATAGTTAAGGTAGACCTTTTGAATGGAAAAAACTGGGGAAACCAGGTAGGTTAGGGCGGCGCGAAAGTTTGAACTTTCCCAATTCTTGACTTCCACCTCCTGACTCATCTCAAGCGCCAGTTGCGATGGACTTTACCCAAAAACTTAGAGCAGTTGCGCTACCTGTTGAAAGAGAAGCTTGAAGTCCTCACCCCTGAAGTGATTGCTTCTATTACTGGTAGACAATCCATCCTCGAAGCTCTATCTGTAGCTGGGCTTTAGAGAATTGGTATTAGTTCTCCTTGTTTTTGTTTGCATTCTGTGAATCTTAAGGTTAGACAGGGGACCAGAACTTGTCATACTCTGCAGTACCATCTGCGAAAATGCCACCTTTGCCCTCAATTACTTTGCCGTCACGCCAGCGGAGGAAGTGGATAACATCGATACCTAGAGTCTTTTCCTCATTCCTTGCCCGATTTCCGGTGTTGTAAGAGACATCTGCGGAATACTCACCGCTAACGACGATCGCGCTGTGTACCATTTGAAAGCTGTTATCGGAGAGTTTCCCGACGGTGGCCATGAAGTCGATAAACTCATTTAGGTTGTTTTTCCTGCCTGAAAGTATGTTGTGACCAGGAACAAGCCAAACCATATCTTCTGCCCAATACTGTAGAATTTTTGATGTATCGCCTGTCGCTAATGCTGCATAGGCTTGCCGGACAAGTTCTGGGGTTACTTCCATAGTTAGTTATCTCCTTGTAGATGGGTAGCGAAAGTTAGGCTAAACGGTCGGGAATTGGTTTAAGGGCGTAAACAGCCGAGAAAAAGTTGTCAACACTATGCTGATCGCTGATGTAGACTTGCACATTGGCAATTTTGCTGTCGCGGATTTGGTAATGGGTGCAGTTATTAGCATCTAAAACCGCGCCGTTGGTTTGCCCGTGTCCTCTATGGACTTCAACAACACTGTCTGCACCAAAAGGTTCGATGCCAATCAAATCTACTTGGATGCCTGCCTTATTTAGCTGCCCAAAAAAGGCAATCACTTCTTCTGCACCGTTTTTAGTACCTGCTAGCGGGTGATGTCCGGGTAAGCGCCAGACAAGATCTGGGGCAAAGATTTCTCGGCGGATTGTATCCATATCGCCGCGATTGAAACATTCATACATTCTTTGCACGATTTCTACGTTAGGGCTATTCATTGGTTTTTCTCCTTAATTGGGTACTTCGTTAGAAATTATTAGATCGATCAAAAACGGACCGTTGTGAGACAGTGCTAAAGAGATCGCACTACGAATTTGCTCTGGACTTTCCACGCGCAAAGCTTGAACTCCCATCGCCTCAGCTAATTTGTCAAAGCGGATATCTGGATTTTGTAGGTCAAAAAAATCAGGAAAAGTACGAGCGGGAATTTGGCCATCGCGCCAAAACTGTAAAATATTCATTTTGAGGATGCGATAGCTGCGATTGTTGCAAATCACAAACTTGGCATTAATATCGTGATGCGCCGCCGTCCACAAAGCTTGAATCGTGTACATCGCCCCGCCATCGCCTGTAAAGCCAATGACAGTTTTATCGGGCTGTGCGAGTTTGAGCCCGATTGCCCCAGGAATACCCATACCCAAAGAACCGCCCCGCGTCTGAAAATAATGTCCGATAGTTGTTGGGGGCAGATAGCGACACAGTTCGTCACTATGAGTAATCGCCTCATCAAACACAATCGCATCCGATGGTAATTGGTTAGCTAGTTCTTGGGCAAACTGCGATAAATGCAGAGGTACAGAGCCGCGGACACTGATATCTGCTGCAATTTGAGTAGCAAGTTGCTGTTTTTTAGCTTCTGTAATTTCAACAACTCGCTCGTTTGCTGCTGTTTGCTGCCCAAATGTCATGTTTTGTTCTAGTTCCGCAGTCACCTTGGCTAAGGTGACTTTAGGATCGCTGATTAATCCCAGATCCACAGGGAAATTTTTAGCAATTTCATAAGCATTCAAGTCAATGTGAATTACCTTTGCACTAGGAGCAAATACGTCAGACAAAGCTGGGAATACTTCAGGAAAAACATAAGTACCGCAGATTAAAACTACATCTGCAACCGAGGTAATGCGGCGGCTGCTTCTACCAAACATATGCCCCAACAACCCCCCAAATAAGGGATGAGTAGCATTCATATTTGGTTCGGATGAGTCTGCGCCCCAAACCTGCGCGCCGATTAGTTCAGCAACGCGAGTAACTTCTGCTTGAGCATCGGAAAAAGCTACACCATCGCCAACAATAATTAGCGGTTTAGTAGCATTAGCTAACATCTTTGCAGCAGATGCGATCTCACTATCTTCTGGTGCAACTCTTGTGATTGGGAAAGAAGTAGGTACAATATCTTCAGTAATCTGTGCATCCAGGATATCTTCAGGCAAAGAAATAAATACAGGTCCCATCGGTGGGGTAGCAGCAATCTTAATTGCCCGTCGCAGTACCCGCAATAAAGAATCCGCATCAACTACTCGCGTCGCCCATTTAGTTACAGGCTTTGCCATGCCTACTAAATCTGCCGCCATCTGCGAGTCCATCGCATCGTAACGGATACCCGCCTCACCAGCAATCACAACTAGCGGTGCATGAACGCGCATTGCCTGATACATCATGCCGATGCCGTTACCCAAACCAACACCGCTATGCAGTTGCACGATAGTGGGTTTTTTAGTAACGCGGGCATAACCATCAGCCGCCGCTAGTGCAATCGTTTCTTGCAAGGCAAAGATATATTTAAAATCCGGGTAATCGCTCAAAGCGTCCAGAAATCCCTGTTCTACTGTACCAGGGTTGCCAAACATGTACTTGATGCCATCAGCCAAAAGCTGCTCAATGATCGCAAATCGTCCAGTTTTTACAGCCATAACTTTAGTAAAGTCAAAAGTTAAAAGTTAAAAGTTAAAAGTTAGAGCAAAAGAAAACGAATCGATATTTATCTCCCCTGCTCAAGAAAGCTCCCTTCACCAGCCGTAGCGTCTCAACCCTTGCTCTAAGACTTCCACTACCTTTTGCCCAGTCATGTAAGAATCTGGGGTAGAGCGACCTGTAATGAATGGGTAGTCTACAATTACTGATGTTTCTTTGCCGACATTGCCGTGATATCCTCCTTCTGGTCCTGTGGCATCGCGCAAGATGTACTCTAAGGGATAGAACGGGGGACCAAAGTTAATGCTGCCTAAATTAGGATTAACGTTCTCGCCCATGAATCCTGTCCCGTCTTTGTAGTCATATTCCAAGCAATGACCTGTGACGTGCTTGCCCCAAATAATGCTTCGGCGATCGCCTATATCCCGCGCAAAGGCTAGACACGGTACGCCATAGCACTCCGCAGCAATTGGCTTGCCCATTTGGTAAAAACTGAGGACGAGATCGTGTATTCTAAAGTTATTTACTAGATCGACCATTGGACCTGCACCGCCGACAATTAGCATAGTGTCGTATTGTTGCAAGTCTGTTGCTTTCAACTGGTCAAGCTTGCGGTAATATTCTTCCATTTCGCGGATGAATTTAGGCGAACTCCAGTAAGGTCGTTCTGGCATCCACTCGCGCAGATTTTTGGGATTATTTAGGCGTGGTTTGCGAGGATCGTCTATCGCTCTAACTTTGTCTGCCATTTCTTGGGAAACTACCGTTCGTCCTAATGGTGGATCGACGTAGGTAGCGTTCATGCTCACAGAAATAGCGACTGGTCTTTTGCCTGTCGGGGTGGCAAAATCAACTTGGTAGCCTGCGGCATCGAAGGTTTCTAAGGGACCGATTAGTTCTTCTCCCCAGTAACCCCATTCTGATAGCACGATTAAAACTTTCACTGCTTTATCTCCTTTGGGTTTTTTGATGCGATCGCGTTTTGGCTATTCGATAAATTCGCTAAAAAAGTCTGATTCTGCAAAGTTAGCCAATGGCGAATTTCTGGACTGGACTTGAGTAGCACTCAAGCACTGGCGATAGTTAGTACCGCGATATTTCAAATTAGGTTCAGGCGCGGGTAACTTTTCTCCGAAGTGCTGAATTACGTAGTCTACGCCGCGATATTTTGCTGTTGTTTCGCGCTCGAGGAGTCTGCGTGAAGTATCAGATTCGTAGGAAACGCCGCGATATGAGAGTTTCATCGGTTCCTCCTAGATCAATGTGGGGATGAATTAACTTGATATCTGCAATAAAGTCAATAATTTGGATAATTTGTTTGTTGAGAGATGGGTTTAACGGACCGCAGCAGGCGCAGAGGAGGAAGGAATTGTGATGCAGGTGGCGATCACCTCGATAAATTTATGCACGTCTGCGCCCGATCTTCCTGTTACTACGTCTCCATCGACAACAATGCCTGTTTCTGAAGAAACGTACTTTGCACCTGCATTAGCGATGTCTGCAAGCACTACTTCATGACAAATAACTTTGCGCCCTTTGAGTAATTCTGGCATTGGTGTTAGTATCCACAAACCGTGACATAGAAAGCCTTTGATAATTTGGGATCTGTGCATCGCTTTAGCGAAAAATTGCACGGCTGGGGCAGTTTTTGTCTGCTGGGGGCTAATTAGTTGTCCTGCTGGTGGGTGGAAGTAACGCAGACGCACGCTGGTGTAATTGGCTGCCATAATTACCGCCGCATAGTTGTTGATGTCTGCATTTTGGAAGTCCATATTTACATCTAAATATTGGAGTTCTTTACCCACTTCATCGACATCGCTAACAAAACGAACGCTTGGTTGGTTCCACAGCCGAGACATTAAATGCACAGTTGCACCAAGTTCGGCAAACCTTGTCTGATAAGCTGCAATCTCTTCAGGAATGTACTCATTTTCTACGAGTACGGCAATTTTTTTTCCTGCAAGTGCTTTAGTAGTCATCTGCTTTCTCCTATGCACTCAAGGGTTTAAATTCTACAATAATTTCGGATTCTGAACCGAGTTGAAATTCTCGCTCAACTAGTTCAAGTTGAAAATTATCAGGATCAATTGTTGTGCGTTCAGTACCATTAATACTGACTCGACTTACTTCCAGGCTGTTGGGCTTAATAAAGTCAGGAAGTACATTGATAGAACGTTGGCGGCAATTCGCATCTGGTTTGAAGTATAAGCAGAAAGGTTGTTTAGTTACGTAAGAACTGATATAAATGTGAGCTAGATAATTCAGTTCAAAGGCATGATAGCCCGATATTGAATGACTACCTTTATTGCCGTAGCTACCTTGAACAATTGGCATCCCGCTCTCGTTAACTCGGAATAAAATTCCTTTATTGTCAACATCAAGGAAGAACAAATTCCAGAACACTGCTGTTTGTTGTGCAAGCTGCAAATACTGCTTCTTTTGCTCCTCATCTTGATTAGTACAACCGTAAAGGATGAGATAAGCAAGGAGAGCTTGTTCTTGCTGCCAAAAATCTTTGGTATTGCTCCAAGGAAACTCCATAGGCATTCCATTCTTGGGTGTTCGCTCTACAGAATCGAAAACTCCGCCTCGAAATAGATCTACTCCAATCTCAGCCATACTAACGCCCAGTCTATTTGCTAATTGCATTAACTTGTCAGCTAACTGTATTAATTCCTGGTTTTCAAATTCGTTCTGAGCATCAGTTTTCTCAACCATGAAGTAGTAATAGTTAGCAACACGAGTCAAGTTCCAGGCAATTTTTAAATTATGTCCAATAACAGCCCGATCTTGTTGCCACCGCCAAGTATTATCTGGTTTCCAATCTCGGAAGAAACGCTCGTTAACAAAAGGAATGTTCTCATCTGGATCGGTAAATTTTTCAACTATTATTTTGGACGTGGTTTTGAGAATTTTTTTGCATATATCTAAAAATGTACGTATGCTTTCGTTACCATGATCCGTTATTGGTAAAGGTTCGATAGCTAAGATCGTATTAATTAGATATGCGGGAATATGATCTCCTATTGAATTCCAATTTTTCCTAGATTGATTGTCACCGAGCGCGTTACTGTCATAGCTCATCGTTGCATAGTCAAGATGCGAAAAATAATCTCCGTATGCATCCTTTCCATATTCTGATTCACGATCTAGAAAAAAGTCGTTAAAGGTACGAACAGTCCGCTTAATGTCGTCAAGAACTTCCCAATCTAGAGTGATTCGATAATACTGAGCTAATCCAGCTATGGCATAAATTTGCTCGTACAGAGGGATTGTGCCTCTATCGTCATCATTTAGAGAGTTTATATACAGTTGGTAGCTGTACTTAGTCTTGCGTTTTCCGAAAGCCCAGAAACAATGTTTGCCATCATGACTTAAGCTGCGAAAAGTCTCACGTTGATACTGTACTCCAGCCCGAGCAGCAGAAAGATAACTTTCACGACCAGTTAGTAAGTAGGCGGAGGAAAGTCCATATATAAGTCTTGAGAGAGTCGCACATTCCTGAATGTTGTCGTCTGTTGGCAAACCAATAATGTTCAAGTTGGTTTGATACAAAGCGAAATCATCAATTTCATAGGTTTGGTTGTTAGGAAACAAATTACCCAACCAAGTATCAGCTAAACGTGCAATTTGCGTAAGCCACCAGTGTGTTTCCTCAAAAATGTATTCTCCGCTAGCCGACTGCAACAAGTTAACAATACGAGCATCAAAGCGCCGATTCTCACCGTCTTCCTGATAAACACCCTGTAGCACCACAAGGCGATCGCGCTGAATATACTTTTTGACTAACTGCGATGGAATTAAGGAGAATCCTTCAGGATTGGGTATTCTGTCTCGGTCTATACCATCCAAATTCTGTAGAAACCTAAATTGCGTTTCCTTGCCCACACATACCCGAAATTCATCACCGCTACGGCATTTGATCTTAAATGTTTCTTCCTCTTCATTTATATCGGTAACATTGCCCATTAAGGTTGTGCTTAAAGTAAATTGTTTCATATTACTTGACTCCCTCTTACTTCAATTAGCAAAGATTTTTCTTTTGGATATTAGCGATGGATTTAATCGGCAATTATTTAAGCTATTGATTATAAAACTATATTTTTATAATCTTCAAAGATTTAACCTCAGACTGAGTAGATTAAATTGGCGAACGATAAAGAAAATTAAAAATTCAAAAGCTTACAGATAAAAATTACTGTATTTTAAGCGTTTAAATAGTATAAAATTTCAAGAACTAGCATTTTATCCCTCACAAAAGTTGAGTTTTTTCCAAGTATTAATTTGAGATATAATGTGTTTCGTCGATGATTGTTCTTAACTCTAGGTTTGATAGTTTCAGAACTTTTATCTCTATGCTAATAAGCTTAAGCGGTTATAAATGAAGTTACAATGAACGATCTTTATCTACAATTGCTCATTTTTTAACTGGATTAAAACTTTTTTGCATTAATTGAATATTAATTGATATCTAATAGGTCTTCAAATAGGAAAAAGCCACAATGATATTCATTGCAACAATTTGATTAAACTAGAATTCAGATATTAGTTTAGATCCAAAAGTAAATTTGAAGTTGGTAAAATCCAGTTGTAAGAAAGGATTTTTTAATGTCTTGGTTTAGTTTTTGTCTATTCCCCTCTGAAGTTAGGGTTATGGGATTCAACGATGGCTCGTTTGTCTACCATAGTTATGAACGCAGCTACATCCTGAGTAACTTGCTGACTGAGGTTCAGTTTAGCGACGGCAGTGTTAAAAGTTTTACCTTGACTCATTTGATAGGCAAGTTCTTCAACCTGCGTCCAAGTGAGATTACTTTCAACATAAACTTTAACCATCATAATCAGTAGCTGGTAGTAATTATTGCCTTCTGCTTCCGTTAACATTGTGTGCGGAATATTCAATATTCGGTCAAAGCGATAGTACCAAGTTTTAGGCTGCCGCTTGAGAACAGCTTGGAATAAAGCTTGATGCTCGCGGTTTCCAACGGCGCGATCGCTCTCACTCGATATGATAAACATGGGCGCAGTAGGATACTTGCGTACCCGTTTGAGGATGTCTTTACCCATACTGCGGAAAACTTGCAGAGCAGGTAGAGGAAAGCCAGAATAACCAAATTGCTCTGTTCCAGGCTCAATCGACCACTCGAAGTAGGACTTGGAGCGCTGCATGAATATATCTATTAATACATTGCGATTGCTGAGGTAGGGGGCAAACAATAAGGCACGGTCAATCTGTTGAGGGCGTTCCAGTGCTAGCCAAGCTGCCAACGTACCTCCTCCAGATAATCCTCCTACAATTACTTCTTCTCCCAAACTTTGAGCTTTATTCAGCCATGCCAAACCGTTTTTTTGATATAGTTTTGGCTTTGTGGGCAGGGGAGGCGGTCGTTTGCTGTTCCAATTGCCTGCCCGACCATGACCAGGCATTAGCGGAATCAGGACATTGTAACCCGCCTGCGCTAGTGCTTTTCCCAAGGGTATAAATTGATAAGGACAAGCAGTAAATCCGTGGAAAAACACAAAAACCTTTTTAGTCGGCTGAGGCTGGAGGAAAAATATAGAGCGACAAGCTTGAGAGCGCACTGGCAGCAAGTCCTCACGAGCCTTGGCTTCCCGCACGATATCCTGAGTCGTAATATTGTATTCTAAGAGGTTGCGTTGTACGGGGTATTGAGCTTTTACAGACTGAGGCGGATGGCAAGCAAAAACGAGCAGCAGAATACTCAGAAAATAGCAAAAAACTTTTTGTACTTTGTTAAACATTATGCTATGTCAAAGGCATTAGGTAAGTGTTCGTCCCAGACCTGTTGTTCAGCAGCCTGTTCGCCGATGACAGCCAAATCGTAGCGGTTCTCGGCTGCACATATGTCGCGGAGCGATTCTAAGTTCAATCTTAGGTTTGCTAGTCCTAGTGCGTTGAGGGCATTCGCCTCTAGCCACACGTCATAGCGTAAGTAACTTAAAGCTGGCTGCTGTGTAAGCAGGTCTTCGGATAGATCGCCAACTTCTCTATCTATTTCCCATGAAGTTGGTGTTCTAGACAGGTATTGAAGGAGCATTTGGCTTTGCCAGCTCGCGTCCTCCATGAGCATTAGTGGAACTTGTGTTGCCCAATCCCACATTCTACCCTGCAACACTTTATTCACGCTGTTATGTCTGTGCCACACGCCAGTACCAACTGAAACTAGGAGCAAACGGTGTTCTCCTGTCTGCCATTGAAAGGGAAATCCCCTGAGCGTTGCTACAAGGAAAAGTTGCAGCGCTGGATTGTTAACCATACTAACGGCTCCATCGATGAAAGCTCCGACCTCGCCAGAACCAATATCCAACTTCTCTGGGATGAAGTAAGTTGGTGCTGCTGTGCTTGCCCGCACTACATCGCGTAATAGAAATGGACTATTAGATTGGTATTTCCCTTGTGGATGGTTGTGAATTGACCACAAACTACCTGTATCAGCCCGTTTAGCAAAAATGCATAAACCAGTGCTAATAGAGGCATCTGCCAATGTTTTATCCCCGAAAACTTTTGCTAATTCCTCTTGCAACGGAATTGGATCGAATATAGCTTGTAGCACTCTCCAGTTCCTTTTACCGAAGACCTTACCTCCCAACTCCAAGTAAGTCTTCTTAATCTCTGCTACGTCCATCCCAATTGCCAACCCGCTAGCAATAATCGCTCCAGTGCTAGTTCCGCCAATCAAATCAAAGTAGTCACATAACTTGAACTGTGGATTTTGGTAACGGCGGCGCAAAATTTGTTCAATCTTTTCAAGGAACCCTAGTGTTAGAGCACCTCGAACACCTCCACCATCCAGCGCTAAAATCCGCTTAGGACTGTTAGATGTTAGCCTCTCTAATAAATTCATCGTTGTATTTCCTTATTACCAAAGGGTAGTTGTATCGATAACGTAGGCTTGACCTGAGTAATTTACTACCGTGTCGTGCATATGCTTAGTACCACCTAAGTTGTCACCTCCTCGTCGATCCCAAAGACAGATAAAAACTGTCTCAAGACCAAATGCTAGTGCTGTATAAAGCAGCCACAGGTTATTGCGCGTATATGGGTTAGTATTTTTTGGCGATGAACCAAGTTCCTGTGGCATGATTAGCAGGCGCGTGTTTGGATGCGCCTTCATTTGAAGGAAACGATTACGCCATTTTTCGCCAGCAAAGCTTACAGACTTCTGTAAAAATGTCGGCTCGTCAGAGGGGATGTGTACTATAAGGCGCAAGCCACGTTCCAAGCATGCAGTAGCAAATAGCAAGTCACCTCCACATGCGCCACTGCATAGCGCTAAGTCTTCAGAGCCAGCCCCTAGCTCGTCAAGCTGTCTGGCGATCGCCAATCGGGCTGTTTCTTCATGGATAGGGGGAAAGCGCGGTTGGACTCTATTCGGTGCATCAATCATATGACCACTAAAGAGAAAGACTCGACGCGGCACCCAGCGAGCGTCTGAGGCTTCAAGCTTGCTTAACTCACGGTTCAATATATTGAGAGCTACCTCAACTTCTTGTAACCGAAAACCCAAAGCTTTAAGAACCAACAGTTGTTGTCGCGAGGAGTCAAGTGCAAACCAATCACTTTGAGCAACAGCAACAGCAGCCTTAAAAGTTTGTTCAATGCGTCTAGAGCTTGCTGATAAAACTTCAAGTTCGCCAAGCGTTAATTTCGCCCAATAATCCTGAGTGTTTTCTGCAAGTGCACTTCTCACTGCCCACCGGACACCACCTAAAAGGGCTATGCGCTCTCGTTTGTTATTGTCTCTTCCTGTCAGATGCCTGAGTAAGTGCAACAAAGTGAGTGCATTAATGCCTGAGTAATAGTGACTTGGATTTTTACGGAATCCGCTTAGGTATGCCTCAAATGCAGAGTGCAATAGCGCCTCTTCGTAGACTGCATCTTTAAGCATTTGTTCGGGAGTCTGACCATCACTATTCCAGGTACTAAGCCACGCATCTTTTTCAACTCGACCAAGGAGTGCCCAGCTCTGAGCGTCATCAGGGTAATTTTCTACAACTGCTTTAAGCCAAACCTTAGCCTCGTCGTGCCTGTTAAGTCGAGCGAGCAGTATGCCTTTCTGTTGGCAACTTTCAATATCTGTAGGTTCTATTTGAAGCGCTTTTTCATACTGCTCAAGTGCAAATTTGAACTGTCCCAGTTTAAGTAGTGCTTCACCAGCTGCACGATATGCTTCAAGTCGGAGAACTCGACTAGGTGCTTCTGAAGCAAAAACCATAATGTCGCCAGGTCGTCCTTTCATTCGAGCTATTTCAATACGACGTTCCCAGTTCTCGTGTGCTTGCCAAAACTCGTTTGCCTGACCTAGACGTAGAGCTTTCCAACTCGGTTCTTGAAGATAGGGTAGTAAATGGTATACTGGGCTGATATTTCTTCCCTGCCAAGAGGAAATAGTGTCAATAGCAAAGTTAGCTAGAGCCTGTTTGTCAGTTTGAAGGTAATCTAGGTCAGGAACCCCGTTTTTCAAGTGATAGCGTAGAGTTCTCTCTACGTAAACATCAAACGGGAGGCGATCTCGCTGGCACTGGATCTGCACAACTCCACGGCTACGGAGCGCATGCCGCACGCCTAACTCGTACCAAACATTAGGATTATCAATAGACAAGTCTACTACTACTAAGTCGGCTAACAGCAGTTCCTGAAACATATCTGTGTGAATGCTTCCAGCCCTAATTTCTTCATCCGCCCTGAAGACCTCAAACCCGACACCTAAAAGAGCTGGTTTAATGTACTCGCTGTAAACTTGATTGAAATCAATGCCTTGCTTAATACCGTATGGCATTGCTACAAACACATGTGAAGCCATATATTTATCCTATTTTTGCAGCATCTCTAACTGAAAATTAACTGATTAAAACTCCTGCCTACTGTCTCAACCCGTTGACTGACTTCGTGGATTTTATAATCAGCGGATTGGCTTTGACCCATCAACATCGAACTTATAGAAGTAGATATCAAACTGGATGATATTTTGCGGACACAATTCAAAACTGGCGCATCCCAAACATTGTTAACTCCTCTCATAAGCGCTCATGTCAAGTCTGGTAGCCGCCATTGAACTCCGCTGATCAGTTGAGTACATATTGATGCAAGCCACTTAGGCTCAGATTGTGGATTCTTTTCTTTCCAGATCTCGATTAGTGTTTTAAGAGCCATCCCTTTTGGGAAGCCAGCTATACCAAATAACCGTTATGCTTCTCTATCGCTTGCACTACCATTAAACAGAACTCCTGAATGACTGCGCTGGCAACTTGAAAGCGTTGTTCTGGTTGTGTTTTGCAAATACATTCTGCGTGTTCCAAGCTAATTTCAAATTGTAAAAACGGCCATGCAGACCACTCTTCGGGAGGTTCCGGCAGAGGGGGTATTACTTCTTGGAACTTCTGATATAGCTCTTCAGTTGCGTCGCGTACCTCCGAGCCATTTGGTTCAATATCTGGAGCAATCGCTTGACTGAGTTCTGGAAAGAAGCACGGATCGGTGAGAAAGTCCTTGGTCAACTTTTGCAAGTCTTCTTTATTTTGAATATTTACTCTAACGCGGTCTGCAAATAATGCAGGGAAAAAACCTGTCGCACATTGAAACACAATAATTCTTGTATTGTGTGGGCTTGCTGGGTTCGTTGCTATACCGCATTCCCGCATGCAATAAGACCAGTCTTGGTCAGTAGTCGTATACAACAAAACGATGGGGTTTGCTTTGTCTAGCTTTTCCATCAATTGCTGATTGATTTTTTCGCCAATTTCAAGCGTATCACCAACGGATGACGATTGAAAGACTGAAATCTTGCCCAAACTTCGACTACTCAGAAATCTTCGTAGAACATCAGCAATTTGCCGATCGGCATGACGGTAACTAATAAACAGTAGTGGTCTTGAATCATAATTAGTCATAATAGACTCTAGTAAGCTAATAAACTTATAAATACTCAAACGAGCACGATGTATCGTTGCTATAAGATTGCATTCATGTTTCGTCAGTACAGTTTCCTAAAAGAGTGTTGAATGAGCTAAGTAATTACCATCAATACACCCATTTCAATAACAGCTCTGCCTGTAAAACTCGTTGTGGCAGTTATTGTTAGGTATTAAGTGTTATCAATTTGGCAAATTTTCCATGCTTTTGGGGTTGTGCCGTTGAACCGACGGAACAAACGAATGAAATGCCCCGGATTTTCATAACCTAAAGTCTGAGCAATTTCAGTCACTGAGTGATCGCTTTCTATAAGTAAGCAACGTGCTTCCGCGATGCGGCGTTGTAAAATCCAGTTCAGTACAGTTTGTCCAGTCTCTCGTCTTACAAGGTCAGTGATGTAAGCAGGAGATAGGTTAACTTCTTTAGCTACTTCTTTCAGACCAATTGGGTTGCGGTAATTTGCCTCAATAAATTGAAAAACTTTAGTTAACAGCGATCGATGTTGAACTGAACACTGTTTCAACGGCAGCACTGTCAAGTTAGCAGTGGAAGATATCTCTGGTACAATACTGCTGCATTCCGGGACAAGTTTAATAAAACTGTCTTTTTCACTCTTTTGCAGTTCTTCGGCTAGCAATTGTTTTGTTAGTTCAATTACTAACTGTTGCTTTTGAGCAACCGACATGGGGTTTTCAACCGCTTCATTTAAAGCTTTATAGACAATATTTGTGATAATTTCATTTGAGAGCATAATCTGAAAGTTGGTTAAGTTTATAGATTTCCGTGATTTAGAGTCAGTTATTAGGCAATTGCATCTTGCCTTTTTAATCACAACTTATTCGATTGAGCTTAAATTCCTCACCAAAGTTGTAATACAACAGACTTTTGCATAACTTTTCTCACTTATGTTACTCACATAGTATATACCTTAAGTGATTTTGTCAATGTTGCCTCAGCGTTATGTCAATGACTGGATTGAGGAAAGTCACAGGTATATAAGCCCTAAAGCATAGGGGGAGATTATAGGCTCTTTCAGCCAATATTTAGCCATGTTGGATTGTTTTAGAGAAGGGTAGTAGACTAATAAGTTGAACTATTTACCAATTGGCTAGTAACTAAATGGGTAATGTGGTAATTTTGTTGTTGTATCTTAAATTGACTCAAGCGTAGATGATTTAACCTCCTGTTGAGCAAAAGCAGGAGCTACACTTGTACCAGTGAGTAAAGCCAGACTGACTATAGTAGCAAAACTCAGATCTTTAAAATGCATTTTATGTCTCCTTTTATTTCTTAAATTGGTAAATATGTTTTGAAAGGGGCACTGTTTAGTTAGCCGAGTTATTAATGAGGACTAAACTTAAAATTAAGGTGAAATTAGCTTTCACATCTCTTTAGAGTTTTGGAACGCGAAATTTTCACTGCCTCTATGTATTTAGAATAGTCAGCCAACCTAGTAGAAAACAAGAGCCAACCAATGCGGTTAAATGCAACAGTTAAAAGCAGTTAAAAACAGTTATCTGTACTTTGAATAACTAACGAAATTAAACACATTGTCCCTCAACAATTTCAACTGCCGCATCTATAAACGCTTCAAACACAATTACTTGTCCTGTGGCAAGCGTCTGCTCTAAATAACAGAATGAGTCTACGCTCCTCAAAGTTTGAGAATATTGCTTACTTGAATTGCGATATGTTATTTGTATTTTTGAAGTCATAGAAAAATCTCCTGTGGTTAATAGAAAAAGCTGTAAGTGGAAAACCATTTATACCAGCGTTGTAGCCGACTAGCAGCAATAAGAAGTGCAATTTTAACCATCCGCACAACCTCGGCAAGCATCAATCCGACTACAAGAAACCCTAGAGGCACAAATACCGCAGTATTACCTCAAATATCAAGTCAGCGTTTCTCTTATAAAAATTTGTCTTTTTCTAATTGCCATCAGTAATCAGGGGTTAGCCTTCAGAGGTAACTGTAACTGTACTGACTTAAATTGTTTTCAGGACAACTTTCATGTCGAGTTCGTTTTTTTTCTGGTTAATATTGAACCTTGGAAAACAGTAAATAAAATTTCTTGATAAAACTTATTCAAGTAGCCTGGTTTCCTAATTTTAAGGTTCCAGTTTAATTAAATCAAATTCAAAAATAAATAGCTAGATACAGTTTTGTATTAGTTTTTTTATGGCAAACCAAATTCAGCAAGAAACTGAGCTAAACTTGAGCTAAAACTCAAATTTTTGATGGCAAAAATAGCAACTACAATATTATTAGTATTTTGAGAGAAAGTTATTATGCCTAGCCTTAAAGCATCTGAACGGGGTAAACACAAAATCAGCCAAGTTAGAAATTTTAGAGGATGGAATATTGACGACACTAGATGGCTGCTAGAAGCTAGTCAAGTTTTAGAGCCTAACAAACCCTGGACGAAGGAAGGACCGTTTGCTACTGGAATTTCACTATCTACTTGGAAATATTTTTTACAACGAACAGCAATTAGACCAGAAGCTTTTAAAGCGTTTTGCCAAGTATTGGGGTTAAATTGGCAAGAAATTTGTGAAACAGATAAGAAATGCAAGCCTTCCATTGATATTGGGCGTTTCGAGATACCGCGAGAGCCACAAGAATTTAAATGCTATGAAACTATCTTGCAGCCAGGTTCTTTTCTTCGCATTAAAGCACCTCAGTACATGGGAAAGACACGAATGCTGAATCGAGTGGTAGAGCGAGTCAAAAAAAAGGATTGCCAAATCGTAGTGCTTAACTTCCAGAAAGAGCTAGATAGTACAGCTTTCGGGAGTCTAGAGCAATTCTTACGAGCTTTATGTATTTGTATTCATTACAAACTAAAACTCCCCGGTAATTTAGATAAATATTGGCACAATACAGGTGGTACTCCTAACCACAAGATGGGAATCTATGTTAATGATTATCTATTTCCTCAGATTAACAGTGCTTTAATTCTTGTCTTAGAAGATGTCGATCGCGTTTTTGAACAACGCTTTGCTCAAGACTTTTGTGATCTTCTTAGAGGTTGGCACGGAGAAGCACAGCGAGAAGAATTGTGGCAGAAACTTCGCTTAGTTATCGTTCACTCTACAGATGTTTATGCCTCACTGAATATTAATAATTCTCCTCTTGCTAATGTTGGAGAAACGGTTACTTTAGATGAGTTTACGCCTCAACAGGTAAAAGATTTAGTTATGCAGTATGAACTCAATTGGAACAGCAATCTGATTGAGCAACTCATGGCACTAGTAGGAGGACATCCCTATCTCATTAATCATGCCTTAAAAACAATCGTTAACCAGTCTATTACATTTGAAGAAATGTTAGCTAAAGCTGCTACAGAAGAAGGAATTTATTGCAATCACCTACGACGAATGTGGGGAATTATTCAGCAGCAACCACCTTTAAAGGAAGCCTTAAGGAAAGTTGTCACCGCATCTCATCCAGTACGAGTCGATCCATTCAGCTTGACAGCTTAGGCTTAGTAAAAATAGAAGGTAATAATGCCATACCTCGCTGTAAATTATACCGTCAGTATTTCAGCGCGCTATTAACTGAAGGAGAAAACCTATGAGTCAAGCTGGTTTCTATCAAGTTGGTGGAGATTTAAGATTTCAGCATCCAAGTTATGTTAGACGACAAGTAGATGAAGATCTTTATCAAGGAATCAAAGCAGGTGAGTTTTGTTATGTTTTTAACACTCGTCAGATGGGTAAGTCCAGTTTAGGAATACAAGTAATGCAACGGTTAAAAGTCGATGGATATGCCTGTTGTTTTATTAATCTGGCAGACATTGGTAGCGAAGCAACAGTAGATGAATGGTATTTTACTCTAACAGATAAAATTGCGCGTAAGCTTCGGATTTCTTGTGATGTCTCAACTTGGTGGAATCAACATGGGTTACTATCTTCTTTGGGACGATTTAGTCAATTTATTGAAACAGTCCTCTTAAAAGAGATAAAGCAGAATATTGTTATCTTTATTGATGAAATTGATAGTGTTCGTCGCTTGAAATTTAGTGCCGATGATTTTTTTGGTTTGATTCGAGTTTGCTATAATAATCGAGTCGAACAACCGGAATATAAACGCCTGGCGTTTACTCTCTTGGGAGTAGCTACTCCTTCAGATTTAATTCAAAAAGAAAAATCTACGCCTTTTAATATTGGTACAGCTATTTATATCAAGGGGTTTCAACCGCACGAAGCTCTACCTTTAGCAAAAGGATTGCAAGAA
>NZ_JBGTFY010000036.1:0-5689 GCF_041747015.1 Nostoc sp. | reverse complement strand
TACTTACATTCCCGCAAAGCACAGTACTTCCAACTATAGAATGAGACCCGTTAGAGAAACTCAGAACTTCTTCGGGCCAAGGGTCTGAAATTGTTCGCAAAAGTTCGCTTTATTGCTGCGCTCCATTGCTTAGTGTTGTTTAATGAATAAAATGTAAATACATTCAAAGTTAGGCTTCTCTAAATCCCGTTCTCTCGGGAACCCCCGCAACGCGCTGGCTCACCATTTCTCAATGTCTTTAAAGTTAGTAAAGCCATAATCAGTCCAACCTAATTCTTGCTTCCACTGTCTAAATCCGTATTCTACAAGGCTTTTTCTGGGCAGATGCTCTGTTTAGAAACAAGCCGCCCATGTTATTAATCCATAAAGATTACCCAAAGTTTTCTTAACTTGCCCTTGAATGTTTGTCATTATAAATGTTGTAGAATTCTCTGGCATCGTTTCTGGGTCAGTAGTGACTTCCCAGTATGTTACCGTTCTTTTCTGACCATAAATAACTTCTCTAATGTACCTAGTCTCTGATTTTTGATTACTAAATGTTCTTTTATCTCTGCACCACTTATTGGCTCTAACCGTTTGGTTTGAAAGCATCCAGATTGTATGATTACTTCTGATTGCCACAACATAAAGTAGTTGATATTTATCTAGTATTCTAATAAGTTGACTACTTTCGCCATACAAACTATCGGCTAATACTAATTCTATTCTGAAACCAAAATTAATTAATTTCGCAATTATTTCTGTTGCTAATTCTATTTTAGTTTTATATTTATTTTATCCTTTTAACCTTTCTCTCGGCTTAAAAACTTTAAAACTTAATTGAAAAGTTATGTTCGAGTATATTCCGTAAGCATTGACTGAAACTATGCCATTATTTATTTTCCTACACTCCCTAAATACTACCTAGATACATAATCAGTTTTCCCCCCTTTCTTCCTATCTCCCGTTTCATCAATTACTACTGTAATCGCATTCCCCTGTAAGACTTTCTTTATTTTATTTAATCTTTTCTCCTGTAATTCATCGACCGACCACGGTGAATTAGAAATAAAATGATGCAATGACTGTGCAGAAATTATTCCAGCAGTTTTAGCTATTTCCGGCAATGATTTTCTTTTTATTGATGAGATTATTCCTAAATGTAAATATTTGAAACATTCATAACTTCTTACTTCTTTAAATAGGCCTTTATACTCTGCACAATATTCGTCTATCACTGGACCTGTTGAATGTGCATCTCTCGCTAAATGTTTCAGTATTTGTAGCTCGTTGTCCATTGCTATACCTCAATTGTAGAGTGTTTAGCTTCTTATCCTCTATTATTTATCCTCGGAAAGTGACAGAAAAGGGATAAATCCGATTGAGCGGTTGTGGGAACATCTCAAGGCAGACCTCAAGTGGGCTTCGTTCAAGACTCTGGCTCAATTGCGAACCAAAGTCGATCAACTGCTTGCTGAGTTAACCCTGGAAACAATTGCTTCTGTCACAGGCTATCCTTTCCTCATAGATGCCCTATCTGCCTTGAATACTATTTAAATTGGTATCAGAAAATTTTTGCAACACAACCTACCTAAGAGTTCCCTCAAATAAGCGGTGATGTCTTTTCTAGCTAACCCGCGCTAGCAGCAGATTTTGCTTTTTCCAAAAGGGTTTTAATTTTTTTTAGCAGGCGGGGTAAGTCGATGGGTTTAGTATCGTAGTCATCACAGCCTGCCGCCAAAGCTGTTTCATGATCGCCCGCCATAGCGTGAGCAGTCAATGCGATGACAGGAATGTTTCGAGTCTGAGGATTTGCCTTGAGTTGTTGAGTCGCTTCCCATCCGTCTATCACGGGTAGGCTCATATCCATCAAGACAAGATCAGGGTTTTCCGAAGCAGCTTTCGACACGCCCTCTACTCCGTCGACTGCAATTACCACTTCGTACCCAGAACGTTGCAGGCGGCGAGACAGCATATCTCGATTCATTTCGTTGTCTTCTACCAACAGCACCTTCGGTTCCAATCTTTGTTTATCATCATCTTGGAATCGCAGGTTTTCGGCTTCTGTCTTCAACCGTTGAAAATAGTCGGGCTGAGTCATCTGATCTACCTGACGGGTACGTTTAGACTGATCAATCTCGATTTGCAAATCCTTTACCTGGTGCTTGAGGGCGGATATTACCAACTTTCGCTGAGTGACATCTTCCACAATTCCTTCGTAGTAGAGCAAACGCCCACTAGAATCCCGAACTTCGCGAACACTCTCAGAAACCCAAATGATGTCACCATCTTGCCGATAAGCCTGACATTCAAATCCCATAACCTCACCTTGTTTCTCAAGCAAGCGTCTGAACTCGTCTCGACTGTTCGGGTCAACATAAATCTGATAATCAATTTGGGTCACTGCCTCCATCATTGCAGCGGAAGAGTCGTATCCATAAATTCGTGCCATCGCTGAGTTGATACCAATGAAGTAGCGGTCGGGAGTGGACTGATAGATGCCTAAAGGTGCGTTTTCAAAGATGCTACGATATTTTTCTTCAGCAAGGCGCAGAGAATCCTCCGCCTGTTTGCGGTCTGTGATATCACAGAGGGCATACAGGACACTCGCTTCGCCGTTGAATGTTAGCGGTTGTAGCGATGCAGTAACCCAAAATGGCGTACCGTCTGCCCGCTGACATTGAAGTTCCCGACACTGGATAGACTCATCTTTGGATAGTGCATCTAGCACGTTCTGACGCTCAGTGGGATCAAAGTAAAAGTCTTGCGTGTGGCGATTTAGCAACTCCTTAATAGGGAGACCAAAAATGGAACCAGCGGTGGCATTGGCATAGAGAATCGCCCCGTCGAATAAGCGGGAGAGCAGCATCGGGATAGGGGTTGCTTCAGCAATTGATCGTTGAGCAAGGGTGAGAGTCTGTTGATCTCGTAGCCGCTTTTTCTCCAGACAGGTAGCGATCTTGGCACGGAGCAACACAGGCTTGAACGGCTTAGGTATATAGTCTTCCGCTCCCATTTCTACGCATCGGATGACACTATCAATCTCATCCAGGGCTGAGAGCACGATTACTGGAATATGACGCCAGTTTTCATGGCGCTTGATCTTTTGAAGCACCTCAAATCCATTCATTCCTGGCATGATAATGTCCAGCAGAATTAAGTCGTAAGACATCCCTTGAAGCATCTCCAGGGCAAGAGGACCGTTAGTGGCAGTTGTCACCGTATAGCCCTGGCGTTCTAGCTGTCGTTCGAGAAGGTCGCAGTTGGTTTCGTTGTCGTCTACCACTAGGAGCGTACCTCCCATAGGAACGCCCGCCCAAGGGCTTTCCTCGCTTAGAGCATGAATTATAGTAGCTGCATTCTGTACCAGAGATGTCGCAGTTAGGCTATCCATCATCATGTGTGGTGTATCTAGCCTGTTAGCATCAATTGCCTGCAACTGCTGCCCAGACAGGTTGACGATATCGTTAACCATGCTCAACAAATGCTGGGCAGCGGTATGAATTCTGTCTAGGTCTGGGATAAATTCGACGGAAGCTTCCTCTAGCAGCATCTCGCAGTAACCGATGATAGTACTCAGGGGTGTGAGCAGTTCTAGGCGAATGGTGGAGCCGAAGGTGTCGATATTCAAGAGCCAGTCGGCGGAGTGGCTCTGTGCCGTCGTCCGCCGAACTGGCGTGTAGAGCTGTTTTACCTGTAGCTGAGCTGGGTCGAGGATGACGTTTGCTAGCGTTAGCAGTTGAGTTCCGCAGGCATAGATTTTTTTGAGATCCCTAAACAGAGTTGAGTCTTGGTGAGATTTTAGTTCATCCAAGAGCATTTCGCTGTAACCGATAATGGCATTCATCGGCGTACAAAGTTCGTGGCGCAAAAGAGTTAGCAGAGCATGCTGACTCCTACTGTCTTGAGGAATGGTGATAGGCTCCTGCCTTTGTGATTTCGTCTCTTTCAGAAGCACCTCGATTTTTTCCAGCAAGCGGGGTAAGTCGATAGGTTTGGTGACGTAGTCATCACAGCCTGCTGCCAAGGCTTTTTTAGAATCGCCTGCCATCGCATCGGCAGTCAACGCAATTACGGGAACGTTTTTGCTCTGGGGATTTGCCTTGATCTGTTGGGTGGCTTCCCATCCGTTCATCTCAGATAAGTCTATATCTATTAGCACTATATCAGGCTTGTCGGAGAGAGTTTTGGATATGCCCTCAGCACCATTGACGGCGAAGAACACCTCGTACCCTCGACGTTGTAGGCGGCGAGACAGCATATCTCGATTAACTTCGTTGTCTTCAACTAAAAGCACTTTAGGCATTGATGGCTCCTATAGGAGGAAGAGAGTAGGAACTCTGGTGGGGATGAGTGCTCACTAAACTGCGGATCTCATCGAGGAGTATCTGATGATTGTAGGAACCTTTTTGGTAAACGCGTTGAATTTGTCCATCTAGCCGCTGACGGTCTTCTTGAGTGAGGTCTTTAGCCGTCAGCACAATCACTGGAATTGTCTGCCACTGAGGATGCTGGCGGAGTTCGCTGAGAAACTCGAACCCATCCATTTCCGGCATCATCAGATCCAGTAGTATTATGCCAGGTTGCTCAACCTGAAGGACGGACAGTGCCCTGCGTCCGTTTTCGGCCTCAATGACTCGCCACCCCGTTTTGGTCAGCTGGCGGCGCATCATCTCTCGGTTTTCGGCGTTATCTTCTACCAACATGACTGAGCTGGGGGATGAGTCTGATCGGTACTTCTGTAACACTGCCGTCAGGCGAGCATAGTCTATAGGTTTGAGAAGATAGTCAGATGCACCCAGGGCATAGCCCAATTTCGTGTCATCCACGATCGTTGCCATCACTATCGGAATATTTGCTAAGTCAGGATCAGCCTTAAAAGCACTTAGTACTGCCCAGCCATTCATACTAGGCATCATGACATCAAGTACGATCGCATCTGGGGTTTGTTCCCTAGCGAGGCGAAGTCCTTCCTGCCCACTAGCAGCGGTGACCACATGAAATCCTTCCCGACTGAGAAAACGCTGCATCAGGTCTTGCACCGCAGGATCGTCATCAATCACTAGGATGGTGCTTACTCCTGGTGTGGTGGGGGCAATAACTCTATGCCGTTCATCCTGTCCAGATGACTCAGGTTGAAGTTCCTGCACCTGCTTTGGCAACTGAATCATGAAGGTGGTGCCTTTACCTGCTTCGCTCTCAACGCTAATATCGCCCCCCATCATTTCACAGAATTTCTGAGTGATCGCCAACCCTAATCCCGTGCCACCGTATTTGCGAGTTGTGGAAGCATCCGCTTGAGTAAACGGCTGGAACAGCCTATTCTGCTGTTCTGGGGTCATACCAATGCCCGTATCAGTGACTACAAATGTAATCCTCCAGGAATCAGGGTCGGGAGTGAGGATATGAGGGGGGGACGCTCCAAAACAGCTCTCCTCCACAGAGAGCGTAATCCTACCATTTTTTGTGAATTTGCTAGCGTTACTCAGGAGGTTGAATAGGCTCTGGCGAATTTTTGTCATGTCGGCATGCATGAAGCCGATTTCTACCGGACAGTTGACTACCAGGGTATTTTTGTTCTTTGCGATCAGAGGTCGAATTGTAGCGATGACATCCTCTACCAAGGGAGCAATCTCAAAGGTCTCTAGGAAGAGTTCCGTCTTGCCTGCTTCGACTTTGGAGAGGTCAAGAATATTGTTGATTAACTCTA
>NZ_JBGTFY010000035.1:0-14119 GCF_041747015.1 Nostoc sp. | reverse complement strand
ACGCAGTTTTGCCCCAACTACAACAGAAATGGTTGATAAACTAATCTCAGTTGCACTCGACTTAATAAATCCTCAACATTTAAGAAACTGGTTTGCTAGTTGCTGCTACTGTACCTCATAGCAGCCGTAAGTGCTGTATCTCACTCCCTGCTTCTTGTAATTTACAAGCGATCGCAGATTATTTCGCGGTAGAAAATGTTGAGGCTGGTGAGCAACTTTTATATGCGTTTAATCAAAAATGTCAACAACTCGTTAGCTTTCCGAATATGAGACGAAAATAGGAGGATTTGCGTCCCAACCTTAGAGGACTTCCACTGGATGGGTATATTATTTTTTACATAATTATTGGTGAAGGAATTGAAATTGTCAGAGTTGTCAGTGGCAGACGCAACTTAAAATCTCTGTTTGTAAATCCAGAAAAAATGTGATTTATAACTAGTTGTTAAATATCCTATTATGACTGGGAACACTGTAAAGCGATCTGAACTGGAGCGTTCTGGAGAGTGGCAATATTCACACAGATATTTAGCTCTTTCCCGCACAAACTGCCGAGTGCCATCTTTAACACCCACGATTGGCAATCAGTTTAGCGTTAACAAAAGTTAGGATGCGCTCTAGTTCAGCGATTCCAGCATATTCGGCTTCTTCTTCAGGAGTCAGCAATTCAGCTTTCCGTTTCTCAAGCAATTCTTCTAGACGAGTATGTAACTCATCTGTGAACTTAGCAAGGTTAACATTATCAACTTTTTCAATTGTGATGCCAGAACGTAGCCATGATGAAGGCTCAATCATCAATACTGGGGTAATGACTTGAGGATTCATAGTAATTTAGCCTAAGTCTGTGTTGCTATATCTAGCTATTGTAGTGTGCCCGATGAATTGGCTGCCAAAATACTAAGGAATCATCGCTACCTTAATTACTGTACGTGCCTTCATCTCACAAAACACCTGTTCTAAATCTTTTAATGGTCGTTGTTCACTAATAAGTAACTCAAAGGGAATTTTGCGACTAGCTATCAATGATAACGCCGATCGCACATACTCTGGTGTATTATGAAACACGCCTTTGATGGTAAGTTCGCTATAGTGTAGCTGTTCTGTGTTGACGGTAATCCTGGTATCTCGTGGACATCCACCGAATAAATTGACTGTAGCACCAGGACGGGCGCAGGCGATCGCAGTTTCCCAAACACTTGCTACACCAGTGGCTTCAATCACTACATCTGCGCCCCATCCTTGGGTAAGTTCTTTCACCACACTGGGAATATCCGGGATTTGATGATAATTAAAGGTCTGGGCTGCACCCAATTTCTGACCAATTTCTAACCTGTGGTTATTACCTCCCCACAGCAAAACCTCAGCTTTCCCACTCAACGCCGCCACAAACATCAGCCCGATCGCCCCATCTCCCAAGACGACTACTTGATCTTTGGGCTTAATATTAGAACGAGCTACACCATGCAACACACAAGCTAAAGGTTCTGTCATGGCTGCCAATTCCCACGGCAAATCATCGGCAATCTGCAACAAATTATGCTGCACTATCGGTGCAGGAATTTTCAAGTATTCGGCAAAAGTTCCATTATTCCAGGTTAAATTCGGACATAAGGAATATTCTTGACGTTGACAAAAGAAACATTCCATGCATGGAGCAGAATTATTCGCCACGACGCGATCGCCCATTTGCCAATTGGTAACGCCTGCTCCCAAAGCCACAATTCGCCCAGCAACTTCGTGACCAAACAACGTCGGCAGTTTCAGCATTTTGGCATGACCACCACGCCGCCAGACTTTCAAATCTGTACCACAAGTTGTTGCCGCCCCCACTTCGATCACAACTTCGCCCGCCGCAGGAGTGGGGTCAGCAACTTTTTCTAGGCGTAAATCTTCTTGACCATAAAGTAACGCTGCTAACAAAGCTTTAAACCGATTAATTAGCTCCACCTGATTTTATCAGGCATGAATTAAACATCTCCGAAAAATAATGTAAAGACGTTGCAATGCTACGTTTCTACAAGGGTTCTGGATAACACATATTTAATTTCTGGAGATATTTATTGGGTAACCAGTGGAAGTCCTGCACTGGGATGACGAGTTGTTGTAGAGAAGCTGGTAATGGGCGACGTACCTTAGTACGAAAAGCAGGGTTGGAAATTGGAGCGCGATCGCATTGGATATTAAGTGTATCCCCGTTCTTGAGGTTTACCCCCGTTGTCGCAAATAGAGTCGAACTGAATATGTCTTTGGTAGGTTACTTATATTAATTATTTTATGAATATAGCTTCAAATTATGTAATTATACCATACTTCTCTATTTAAGTCTTATATCTAAGGATAGAAGCTAAAGATTAACTCAAATTTGGGAAACATAACATACAGAGGGGTTCATTCCCAGTATGTCTTGCCTATTTATCGCAGAATCCAATTGAGGTCAGATGATGCAACCATTAAATCAAGTCAGAGAGTGGGAACAACGTCGTGATGAAGCAAACCGCTACTACCAACGGGGGAAATTTCAAGAATCTCTCGATCTTGCTATCAAGAATTTACACTTGGCTAGAGCAATTCCAGACCGAGCCAGAGAAAGTTATACATTGAACGACCTCGGTTTAGCTCACCTCAGTTGTTGGCAACTTCAAAGAGCATTAGAGCGCTTTCATCAGGCGCTTTCGGTTGCTCAAGAAATTGGCAACGCGCCAGCAGAGGCAACTGCACTTAGCTATTTAGGTGCTACCTACAGCCGTCTTGGACGCTTTTCGCAAGCGCTAGAGTATTTTGACATAGCACTTCCCATCTTTAGGCGATCGCAGGATACTCAAGGAGAAGTTTATGCTCTGAATGATGTAGCGCTAATTTATACTCGGTTGGGAGAACCGAAACGGGCATTGTTGTTACAAAACCAAATTTTGACGATGCGTCGATTGTTAGGTGACTTTTCTGGTGAGGCAACAACGCTAAATGGTATTGGGTTTGCTTACAGCGTCTTAGGCAAGTTTAAGCAAGCTCTAGAATTTTTTCAGGCAGCACTGTTAATTCAACGAGCTATCAAGAGTTTGGTTGGTGAAGCAATCACTTTGAACAATATCGCCTCAATTTATAGTGATTTAGGACGACCTAAACAAGCACTCTTGCTATACCATCAAGTTCTTTTGACACGTAGAGCAATCAAAGATCGCTCTGGTGAAGCAACAACTCTTTACAATATTGGTTTTACCTACAGCACCCTGGCACAGTATCGGCAGGCAATGAAATTCTACAAACAAGCTATTACGATTTATCAACAACTGGGCGATAGTCTTGGAGAAATTTTAACTTTGCTGAATATGGGAAATCTCTACGCTACAACAAAACGCAAAAAGTTAGCGCGATCGTGCTACCAAACTGCTCAAGAGTTAGCAAAGAAAATCGAACATCAGTCACTCCTAGAAAAGATACAGCAGTTCATAGATTCACTGTAGTTAGTACTAGGTGGCGACGGTTGAGTTAAAAGCCAAAAAGCTTGTAACTTGGCATAACTGAAAATAATAGGATAGAACTTAGCACTCTCAGGACAATAAAGTGATCAACGTTTCTATCCGATTACTCCAAGAGAGTGAGTTAGCTGCTGCTGACCATATTTTTCGGCTGGCCTTTACTTTTGGAACCAAGGAATAGGTCAACGTCTGTTGATTCGGCATAGGCGTAGCCCGTCGTAGACATTCGTAATTTGTAATCTATATGTCCGTCGAATTGCTTATAATAAAAGTACCCCACCCCGCCAAAGCTGCGCTTTTGCTCTCTGCCCCTAGTCTCTAGAGAGAGCATCGATTTCCTCGCGTGCGGCTATTTACCCGGATCTTTCTTAACATTGCTGTAAGGCAGACAGGAAAGAGATGATAAAAATAAACAAAGACTGGTTAACACCAAACCGCATCGGTGAAAATCTTATTTAGGACTTTCACCAATGCCTGACTAGCGATGCGAGCAAAAGACATATTGCTATAATCGAATACAGAAGCGCACGGGGCATTTTGGGGAGAAGCCATAGCACAGTACAAGTTTTCTTAGTACGGATAAGTTATGAATTTAGCGTGATCTAAAATACACTAACTTCAGCTTTGTGCTACATTGGTATAATTCGCAAAGTAAAATGTTGAACAACTAGGAGAAAATCGTTATCGCAATCCAAAAGCAACTAATTAACTCACAAATCAAGTCACCTCAAGTCTTTTTGATTGACCATGAAAATAACAATCGTGGTCTAATCGATACCTACGAGGCGCTACAATTAGCCCAAAGCTTAGAACTTGACCTAGTTTTAGTCTCCGAAGGTAAAGAGGCTCCAGTTGCAAAAATTCTTAATTATGGCAAACTTCAGTATCAAAAGAAAAAGCGTCAGGCACAGAGTGCTAGACCAGTGGTAAAAGAAGTTCGTTTCGGTCTAAACGTGGGTGTGGCTGATTACAAATTACGCATTGAACAAGCAATTGGGTGGCTGAGTAAAGGCGATTCAGTGAAGTTTGCTGTTCGTTTACGAGGTCGAGAACATCAATATCGTGAGCAAGCGGGAGAATTACTAGACCGCGTTGTAAATGATCTTGGTCAAGTAGGGAAAGTCCAATCACTTGATAAACGTTCACTGATTGCTCTAGTCATTCCTGCCTAAATTAATTTTTTAGCTAAAGCAGTAGAAGCTCCACACCATAGCTGTACTCAGCTTGGTGTGGGGATGAATACGAGTGAGTTGGGAGAGGATGATTTTAATCCCTTATGGCGTAGCCGTAACAATTAAAATTATTATCGAGCAACGAACAAAATATTCTATAATTTCAACAGAGCGGAGGGGCATCCCGTTCTTAAAGCTCATCGCCTCCTAAGCAATAGCCGGATTGGGTGAGAAGCCTACAATGCAACGGTACTCCGTTCAGTGTAGGAGATGCCACGCCATACACTTGGAATAGCAGCAAAGCCACTGGTGATTCTTAATTGGTTTCCCCAGTGGATGTATATGTGTGATTTGCAATTCACAAAACTAGCAACGTTTTAACTTGTCACGAATGCTTAAGAGCTAAAATCTTTTTTTGAGTAGCACGGCACACAAGGCAACCAGACTTGCAAGAACGGAGGTAGGTTCTGGAACAGCTTTAACACTTATAAGCTCAAACACTGGGGCTGACTGTGTTGTATCGCCAATTATCCCTGCAAAACCACCTATGCCAACAGAACTAGTGCTTCCGTCATAAGACCAAAAGGTTGTTGATTCACTTGTAAAACCCGAAATTAAACTAGCTTGGGTTGTAGAGAATTGCCACGTATCTGGGATATTTGTAAATTTTAATATAGGAACTTCTTCATTTCCTGACCAAGCTAATGAAAAATTAGTTACTTCAGTTTCTGAGATAATACTATCACTATCTAAATCTTCTCCTTCAAAGCTACCAGTTACTATTCCACCTTGCAACCAACCATCTTGAGTGAAATTAAAAGTAACAGCACTCGCACTGCCTTGACTAAAAACATTGAATGCACTAAGAATGGTGACAACTGCCAAAGTTTTTTTCAATTGGTAAGCCATAAAAATTTTCTTCTTTAATAAAAAAGGATATTAACTAGTCGCTAGCGATCAAAGCACCTACCTAATGCTACACCTCAAAGGTAAAGAAACTCTAAACACAAAATTAACAAATACAAAATAAAGATGATTTTTAAAGTAAACAAGGGATAAATAAAGATAGTTACATCTTTAGTGACTATTCTCTTAGTTTCCTATGACCTATTGCCTCAGAATTGCCGACTTACCTACAAATGAGCGTCCACGTGAACGGCTAATGACGCATGGTGCCAAAATTTTAGCCACAGCGGAGTTAATTGCAATTCTTCTAGGTACTGGCCAAGGCCCGGGGAAATTGTCTGCTGTAGGTTTGGGACAATATATCTTAAGCGAATTAGGTAAGCACCAACGCGATCCTTTGGCAGTTCTGCGAGAAGTTACACCCGCCGAGTTGATGCAAATTTCTGGTGTTGGTCCAGCAAAGGCGACAAGTATTTTAGCAGCAATCGAATTGGGCAAACGCGCTTTTCAATCTCGTCCTTTAGATGGCACATTAATTGATAGCCCACTAGCTGCTGCTGCTACCCTCAGTCAAGATATGATGTGGCAGACACAAGAACGTTTTGCAGTGTTGCTGTTAGATGTTAAGAATCGCTTACTGGGTACACAAGTAATTACCATTGGCACCGCAACTGAAACCCTAGCCTCTCCCCGTGAAATTTTTCGGGAAGTTATTCGTCAAGGAGCAACGCGGGTAATCGTTGCTCACAACCATCCTTCTGGGAACCTTGAACCTAGCCAAGAAGATATAGAATTAACGCACCAGTTGTTAGCAGGGGCACAGCTTTTGGGCATTCCGGTGCTAGATCATCTGATTTTGGGTAATGGCAATCATCAAAGTTTACGAGAACTGACAACCTTGTGGGATGAGCATCCACAGGGGGATTAAGTCAGTGAAAAGTAATGCAGAAAGCCCTCATCTAGAGACGTGATTTATCACATCTAGAACTTACGGGGCAATTCACGTAGACGCATTCGCGGAGCGTCTCGTAGAGAAGCGGCTTCCCGCAGGGTATTGCCGTAAGAAGAAAATAAGGGTTTCGGTTATTGTTTGCGTAAGTCCTAACATCTTCAAAAACCAGTTATCTACACCAATAACCCTTAATTAAACCGTATTGCTCTTTGATAGAGCAAGTGTGGAATGTAATTTGCTTTAATGAAAATAGTTTTCAAGTATTATCGAAATGCTAAATTATTTAACGTACTTGCATAGTGGAATTCCTGCATTATCGGGCAATAATTACGATTTATTACTTTAAATAAGTGAATTGATTATTTATGTAATCATAGTTAATTTACTATTGAAATTGCTTAAAAAATCTCAACTTATTACTTAATAATCATTTACAAAACATCTAACAATTAGATGTTGAGTTCCTAAAATTTGGTTATAAAATAAGAATTATATTGCATCATTCAATTAACTACATTAGTGGGCATAATCTATGTTCAGGATGTAACTCAGGCGCAGGATCGATTCAAGATTCACACTAATCCTGTACTTGCTGTAAGCTTTTTGTACTGCTTGTAATTTTGGTATGAATTTATCGTAATCATCTGCTTAGAGGCCGTTTATAAAGTAAATATTAAATTCCGGCGATGAGAGGCAAGATTAATAGTAGCTTCTGCCGCTAATAACTGCCGTTGTGTTAGGTGTAACTGAAAGTGCAATTCATTGAGTAATTCACAATTTTTTATGCCATAACACACCATTAATTGCTAGCGATCGCACTGCATTAATGTCCCATAAAAACTTAAAATTTACTTTATAAATAAACTCTTCAAAATATAGCTCAACTCCAATTATTCTGTTACTTTGATCTAGATAAACCAAGAAAGTTTTTAGCATAAAATAGCCTTGATATCTAGATTTAGACGAAATTTTAAATACTTCGCTAGGAGATGACAATCAATGTTTGGAATTCCGTGGCATAAGCTGCCAACTCCCTTGGGACTTTTAAAATTAGTTCAGTTCCGTGGAAAGCTCCGAAAAGACAACCTCCACGATACCTCGCAACTACCGAATAGCGACCAGCTACCTAAGCCAGTTCCGAGCGCGGATGGTCGCCATTTGAAGTTTCGCACCGCAGATGGTAGCTACAATGACCTCCAGCATCCAGAAATGGGTATGGCTGGAACTCGGTTTGGGCGCAATGTGTCATTGCAAGATGCCAAATCTGACGAGAAAAATATCCTCACCCCAAATCCCCGTACTGTCAGCCGAGTTTTATTGGCACGAGATGAATTTCAACCTGCCACAATCTTAAATCTGCTCGCTGCTTCATGGATTCAATTTCAAACACATGATTGGTTCAGTCATGGTGACAACCAGCGCAATAACAAATTTGAGATTCCTGTAGAGCAGGATGATCCGTGGTTGTCAGAACACGGAGTTATGCCGGTCAACAAAACTTTAGAAGACACAAGCCGGACTGGAGATCCTAAAAACCCTGCCAGTTTTATTAATGGAGTTACTCACTGGTGGGATGCCTCACAAATTTATGGCAGTAATCAAGAAACCATTGACAAAGTGCGCTCTCATGTTGATGGAAAAATGATCATTGGTGAAGACGGTTTATTACCAGTTCACCCAGAAAATGGTATTGATAAAGTAGGTTTTGCCGGTGCTTGGTGGGTAGGACTAAGTATGTTGCATACCCTATTTGTCAAAGAACATAATGTGATCTGCGATCGCTTAAAGAAAATATATCCTCAGTGGACAGATGACGAACTCTTCGACCATGCTCGACTAATTAATGCAGCTTTAACAGCTAAAATTCATACTGTTGAATGGACTCCTGCAATCCTGCCACATCCTGTAACAGACATTGCCTTAAATTCCAACTGGTGGGGATTACTCGGAGAGGATTTTAAAAAGCGTTGGGGTCGTCTTGGCGAGAGCGAACTGTTAAGTGGAATTGTTGGCTCACCAACCGACCATCATACCGCTCCCTATTACCTCACCCAAGAATTCGTCTCTGTATATCGGATGCATCCTCTGATTCCAGATGAATTCGAGTTCCATGCAGTTAGTAACGGCAAATTATTACATAAAAAACAATTTCCTGATGTGGCTGGTAAGAATACTCGTGGAATTTTAGAAGAAATTCCCATGAAAGATTTGTTTTATTCTTTTGGAACTTCTTACCCTGGAGCCGTCAGATTGCATAATTATCCCCGCTTTTTGCGACAGTTGACGGGAGAGCTTTTGGGAGACGACACACCAGCATTTGATTTGGCTGCTGTTGATATTTTGCGGGATAGAGAACGAGGCGTTCCTCGCTATAACCGTTTTCGTGAGTTATTGGGTCGGGGTAAAGTCAATTCTTTTGAAGAGATTACCAGTAATAAACAATGGGCTAAGGAACTACGAGAAGTCTATAACAACGATATTAATAGTGTAGATTTGATGGTGGGTTTATTTGCAGAGGATCTTCCCGATGGTTTTGGTTTTAGTGATACTGCTTTTCGAGTATTTATCCTAATGGCATCTCGAAGACTGAAAAGCGATCGCTTCTTTACAAAAGACTACACTGCGGAAATTTACACTCAATTTGGATTGGATTGGATTGACGACAACACATTCTTAACAATCCTGCGTCGTCATCATCCCGAACTGGCACCCGCTCTGCTTGGCGTTAGCAACGGCTTCGCACCTTGGAGAAAGGTGGGTTAAAAAGCTCAGGAGTCAGGAGTCAGGAGTCAGAAGAAAACTCCTGACTATTTCATAAATGCAAAGGAAGAATATCATGGAACATTTAGAAGAAATTCGGAAATTTTGGCATAATGCTGAAGATTTAGGTTCTTTACCTGAAGATTATCAGTCTTGGAAAGCTCCTCAAAAACAAGATTTTTTGTGGAACTCTAGAATTCTCAAGTCTAAATATGATCAAGTTCCGCCGCTGAAGAAAATTGATATTGTCAGTTTATTTATGACTGCTCTGAAAACTAAGATGGATCGTCAATTAGACGAAGCGCCTACTAATTGGAAAAAAGCCATTCATGCCCACGGAAGCGTTGCTAAAATAAAGTTTATTCCCACGAGAAACACTTCGTTTTCCGGTCTATTTAAGGGCGCAGACTACGGAGTTATGCGATTATCTGTAACCGGAGATCCAAGCGATCGCGGATTTGCTCCAGGTCTTGCCATCAAGTTATTTGTGGATGAAAATCCTTCAGGAAATTTCTCTGCTTTAGTATCTTTAGTTGGTCAAGATAAAAACTATAATTTCTTTGCTAATGAATTATCAAATATCGTTCCTATAGCTAAGAGCCTTGGGCCTATTATCACTAACTTAATCTTTAGTCGAGTTACCAAATATCCCACAAAACTCTATTTAGAGGATTTGGGAGAGATTGAACAACACGGGCAAAAAGAAAGTAAAGCTTATTATCCCGCTCAAGTATTTCTTGTTCCTAATTCAAATATTCATTTTCCTGAAAGCCCACCACATGATTTTAGAAATGATCTAGCTACAATACCAGCCGGAACATCTTTATATTCTATCTATGGCGTTAGTCCTGAAGAAGTTATGGATAAAACTGATAACCGTCAAAAAGCTCAGATTATTGGACACATTGAAACTACGTCGGAATTCATATCATCATTTTATGGTGATAGTCAGCTATTTTTTAGACATCAACGGTTTCGGAATGAGTAGATAAATATTCCTCACGCAGAGACGCAGAGGCACAGAGAAAGAGTTTAATGTATCCAATTTATTGTTTTATGAATTACGTGTTTCAATAATACAAATTATGAATAAAGAAGCTGAGTACGACTATATTGTTGTTGGTTCCGGCGCTGGAGGAGGCCCGATCGCTGCTAATTTAGCAAAAGCAGGTTACAAAGTTTTGCTCCTAGAAGCAGGTGGCGATCCGTTACGCGATGAAAATAACAAAGATAGAGAACGCTACACTTACTCAGTACCCGCCTTTCATGCACGAGCAACTGAAGATGATGATCTCAGGTGGGATTTTTTTGTTAAACACTACTCCAATGAGGAGCAGCAGCAGCGTGATTCTAAGTTTTGTGCAGAGCAGAAGGGTATTCTGTATCCGCGAGCCGGGACGTTAGGGGGATGCACTGCTCATAATGCGATGATTACGGTGTATCCTCATAATAGCGACTGGGACAAAATTGCGGAAATTACCGGAGATGCTTCCTGGAACAGCGATAATATGCGAAAGTATTTTGAAAAACTGGAGCGCTGCAATTATCTTGATCGCCCCATTGACCCTAATGATAATCCTTGTCGGCACGGCTTTGATGGCTGGCTAACAACCAATTTAGCAGATCCTAAGTTAGTTGTGCGCGATCGCCAACTCCTAAAAATTATTGTTAAATCTGCTATTCAAGCTTTGGCTGAACAGGGTAAAAGTCTACCCCAAGTTATTAAAGTGGTTTTTAAGAGTTTTTTAGCGAATATTTTAGCTTTTCTCAAACTACGCCAAAAAGACCCTCTGGAGTTCTTAGACACACTTTTAGATCCGAATGATTGGAGAATTGCCAAAGTCAGTGGTGAAGGTGTCTTTTCCGTTCCAATCGCGATCAAAGACGGGAAGCGCACTGGTACAAGAGAATATATTCGGGAAACTGAACGCAAGTATCCTGATAAACTAATTGTGAAAACTCACGCATTAGTAACTAAGGTTTTGTTCAATGAAAACAACAGTGCGATCGGTGTCGAGTATCTTGAAGGTAAACACATCTATCGTGCAGATCCTAGAGCAGATAAGATAGACAACAATTCAGAGCATAGACGCACAGTTTTTGTGAATAGAGAAGTCATCGTGTCTGGAGGTGCTTTTAACACTCCCCAATTACTCAAACTATCTGGAATTGGGCCGAAAGAAGAACTATCCAATTTAGGAATAGAAGTCCGCGTGGATCTTCCCGGAGTTGGTACGAATTTACAGGATCGTTACGAGGTGGGTGTAGTCAATGAAATGACTGAAAACTTTCCCATTCTTAATAATTGTACATTTATAGAACCGCAACCCGGACAGAAAATCACCGATTCCTGTTTATTAGAATGGAATCGTTCAAAATCAGGTATATACGTAACCAATGGAGCCGTATTAGGCATTATTAAGAAATCACATAATGAGAGGAAAGAACCTGACTTATTTATCTTTGGTTTACCAGCCTACTTCAAAGGTTATTTTCTCAAATACTCTGAAGATATTGGCAAGAGTAAAAATCTATTTACATGGGCTATACTTAAGGCTCACACCAACAACACAGCTGGTTCGGTAACACTCAGAACAACTGATCCTCGTGATGTTCCGGAAATCAATTTCCACTACTTTGATGAAGGTAATGATGTTAACCAAGAGGACTTGTTATCTGTCGTCGAAGGAGTAGAATTTGTGAGGCGATTAACAGAACGTACTCAGTTGTTCACAAAAGCGGAGTTGCTACCCGCAAAAAGTATAGATGAGCGAGATGAAATTAAGCAGTTTGTCAAGGATGAAGCTTGGGGACACCATGCTTGCGGTACTTGTAAAATTGGACTTAAAGAAGATAGAATGGCAGTCTTAGATAGTGACTTTCGAGTATACGGAACACAGAATTTGCGCGTGGTAGATGCATCTGTGTTTCCTTTTATTCCTGGATTCTTTATTGTGACATCCATATATATGATTAGTGAAAAAGCGAGTGATGTTATTCTGCAATATGCTGCAACCAAACCATCTCAAGCGTTGTAATTTACATTATTGAATCACAATAAGGAATTTAGATATGGAAGGAAAATTACCACATTTTGAGATTGGTTTAGTCATGGCTGGGGCTGTCTCAGCTGGTGCATATACTTCTGGTGTAATTGACTTTATTTTTGAAGCTTTAGATCAGTGGTATGAGCAAAAAGCCAAGCAGCAAGAGCAATATGGTGAGGATTTTTCACAATGGGAAATTCCCCCTCATGATGTTTTAATTAAAGTTATGTCTGGAGCCTCAGCAGGTGCTATTGTTGCCGCAATTACAGCAGCCTCATTGTCTAGCGACATCACCCCTGTAATTGGGAATCCGTTAAACAAACCAGTGAAAAATAAACTTTATGAAAGTTGGGTACAAAGAATAGACATTTCTCAACTTTTGAAGACTCAGGATTTAAACAATCCGAAAGCCCCAGTTTTGTCATTTCTTGATCCTACTATTCTTGATGAACTTGGGAAAGATGTTCTCAAGATAAAACCTACAGGGAAAATACGGACTTACATCGCTGATCCATTTGAGGTTTTTTTGTGTGTTACTAATCTGCGTGGCGTTCCTTATCTAATTAAGTCTCAAGGAAGCAATCCTAACCTCAAAGGACATAGTATGGTTAAACATGCAGATTTCATGCATTTTGCCATAGGGGAAAATAGTAGTCAAGTTGAAGGTGCGATCGCTCTGACTCCAGATAAAAGTAACGTTACTAACTGGAAAATACTGATTGATTCAGCATTAGCCAGTAGTGCCTTTCCAGTGGGATTTCCTCCTCGCCAACTTGAGCGAAGTAGTATTGACGAATACGAAAAACGAAAGTGGGAAATACCATCTCGTGACCCAATAGTTCCATAACGGGTCGATCAACTGGACAGATCATCATCACGGTCAGTGTTTCTGAGACTGCTTGCCGCGCTTGCTCAATACTCCGGGTGTGCCTACGTGAGATGTAGAAAATATCCGTTAAGGTTGTCGCTGTAACATAGCCAACAACTTCCCCCACATCGATCGCCTGAAACAGCAGTTCTGCATCTTGAGAAAAAGGCTCTCGTTGTAGCAGAAAATCTAGAACAATATTGGTATCAATTAAAACTCTCACTGAAGATACTTCTCCACTCGTCGCTCTTCCAGCATTGCTGCCACTTCTTCATCGGTTGGTGCAGGTTGCTCTGTTTTTAACAAGCCCCTCATCCGTCGAATTGCACCAGAGCGGTCAGGCTGGGTTACGGGAGTATCTTGTAGGGATTCAACGATGGCAGAAATCAGCGCAAGGCGATCGCTGGGTGGCAACTTGAAGATTTGTGCTTTCAGTTCTTGGGACAACATATAATGGCTCCCAGATTCAAAGGAATTTATCATCTAGTATGAGCGATCTCACCCTTAATGACCAAATTGATGTTTAGGTAGGTTCCTAGACACTGGTTCACTTCCCAGAAGATGCTTGTTGTGACCAATTCTCCTGTGCCTGTGACCAAACCTCCATCAAGCGTTTCGAGAACAATCGCAGACGTTCTGAATCATCCTGGACATTCCCATACTCTCCACTGCACTGTAAATAGGGCTTGCTGAACAAAAGTGAAACATAGTCTAGGTAAGGGTTTTGAGCATTTTTTCACCAAGCAAGTGCAAGACTATAGCATCCAGAGGTTCAAAAACCTTGCACTTTCGTCGGCGATCGCCGGGCAAATTGGGAAACTAAGCGACGAAACTACTATTTTGTAAGCTGTGTGGCTTCTAGATTCGCTCTGGAGACTTATTCAGCAAGCCCTACTTGATTTAATTGTCCAGGAAAACACTCAACTTGAGGTAAAATTCTG